>JANYCX010000248.1 GCA_025360065.1 Acetobacteraceae bacterium
ATCACGGCGAGAATTCGCACTTCCAACGGCGAGGCCTGCACGCCAGAATCGCTGGAGGGCATGCCGCCGAGCGGCGGATCGTCCTGCGACGCTGGGCTCTGAACTGGATCCAAACGAGCTACCCCTGCCTTAATGCTGCGATCCGGGCGGATACGCCCGCCGCGATATAAACAAACTAGGCGCGCCGTCCAAATCTGGCGAAAAATTGTCCGACTGACCGAATGGCTGACAGATGAACCCGACTGAAGCAGCCCGCCGATACATCACAAATATGAAGAAAGTTGACGAAATCCCGTCGCCTCAAGCGTGATCCACGACCTGAAATCGCGCACGCACCACTACATCGTCCTCCAGCAAGCCCCGAACAAGACCAACGTCGTGCACGACAGCAATTACGCGCCTGAAAAATATGCCTTCGCCCCGCGCACGCGCCAGAAACATCGCCGTGAGCGCCTGGGCCGGGGCGGCTCGACCCGCGCAGCACCTGCATCCGATCACATGCGCGGTGGTGCCCAGTGTGAAGTGCCCAATCGGCCCTGGGAATTCGATCATCAGGTTGTTTTCCACCAGGACCGCATCATCGGCACGCAGCATGCTGGCGGCCTGCGCGGCGCCAACGAAAACCACGGGAATGCGGGGGTCGGTGTTCATGCCCGCTATACATAAGGATATCTTTATGTCATAGCAATTGCCATGGAAGATTTGCTGACCGCACTCCGCGCCTGTGCCGAGCCAACCCGGCTACGTTTGCTCGCGCTTGCCGCACGCGGATCTTTTTGCGTGATGGAGTTCACTGAAATCCTCGGCCAGTCGCAACCGCGTTTGTCGCGGCATTTGCGTTTGCTGGGCGAAGCTGGGCTGCTCGACCGCTTGCGGGAAGGCCCAAACGTTTGGTTCACCCTACCCGGTGCGGGAACAACCCCAGGCGCGTTGGCGCGTGCGGTGCTCGCCCACCTGCCCGGCGAGGACGTGGTTCTGGCCACCGACCGGCGCCAGGCAGCCCGTGTGCTGGCCGAGCGCGCCCGCATCGCGTCGGAAACTTTCCGTAAAGCCGGGGCGGATTGGGACGAAATGCGAGCATTGAACCTGCCGGCCGCCGATGTCGAGGCCGCTTTGCTCGACGCGCTGCCCCAAGGCGGGCTGGGGCGCATGCTCGATATTGGGACTGGTACGGGGCAGATGCTGGAATTGCTGGCGCCGCGGGTTTCCGGCGGCCTTGGCATTGACGCCAGCCGCGCCATGCTCGCACTGGCCCGCGCCCGGCTGTCGCGGCCAGGCCTCGATCACTGCGCGGTGCGTCTCGCCGACATGTATCGACTGCCCCTCGCGGGTGCCGAGTTCGATCTGGTGGTGCTGCAAATGGTGCTGCACTACGCCGAGGACCCCGGCGCGGTGCTGGCCGAAGCCACCCGCGTGTTGCGGCCAGGTGGGCGCCTGGTGGTGGTCGATCTGGCCGAGCATGACCGTGCCGCCGCCATCAGCCATCTCGCGCATCGCTGGCCCGGCTTTACGGTCGCCGCCTTGCACGAAATATTCATTTCCGCCGGGCTTAGGCCTGGCAACACCGTTGTGGTGCCCGGGCCGATGGATGTCTGTCTGTGGTCGGCCACCGCCACCACCCAAACCTTGGAAGCTGCCGCATGACCCGTCCCCATCTGCTCGACGCCCTTCGTGATCGCGTATTGCTCTGCGATGGCGGCATGGGCAGCCGGGTGCAGGCGCTGACGCTTGATATCGAAAAGGATTATTGGGGCCAGGAAAACTGCACCGATATTCTGTCGCTTTCGCGCCCAGATTTGGTGCGCGACATCCATCGCGGTTACTTCGCCGCCGGCGCCGACATGGTTGAAACCAACACCTTTGGTGGGTCGCCGATTACACTTGCCGAGTTCGATCTGACCGACCGCGCTTTCGAAATCAACCAGCGTTCCGGCGAACTGGCGCGCGAAGCCGCCGAAAGCTTCGTCGATGGCCGGCATCGTTACGTCATCGGCAGTGTCGGGCCAGGCACCAAGCTGCCGTCGCTTGGCAACATCGCCTATGATCCGCTGGAAGAAGCGCTATTTCAGCAGTCGCGCGGGCTGATCGCCGGACTGGTGGACGCGATCCTGATCGAGACTTGCCAGGACCCGTTGCAAATCAAAGCCGCCGTCAACGGTGCCAAGCGGGCACGCGCGCTGGCCGGCACCGACACGCCAATCTTTGTCCAGGTAACCGTCGAAACCACCGGGACTCTGCTGGTCGGTCCCGATATCGCAGCCGCGGCGACCGTCATCCAGGCCCTCGACATCCCGCTGATCGGGCTCAACTGCGCCACCGGGCCGCAGGAAATGGCCGAGCATGTCAAGTGGCTCGCGGC
>JANYCX010000027.1 GCA_025360065.1 Acetobacteraceae bacterium
GCGCGACGGACCGTAACGGTACAGCATCGCCAATGAAACCAGAACCGTTGCCGCCAGCATCAGCAGACCGACGGCCTGGATCGCTATTTTGCTATAGGCGCTCAATCCCACGAAGGCCACTAAAATGGGCACCACAACCAGCGCCGCAAGGGTCAACACTGCGGCAAGGGTGGCGCACATGGTCATTGCCAGCGCGGTCAGTTGGAAGGTGACGATGCTGCGCCGCTCGTCTTCATCATACGCAACATTCAGCGCCAGAAGCATCGCCTTCGTCCCGGTTGTAGCACTCCACAACGCGATTGCAGTACTGATTGCGAGGCCAATGCCGAGCGAACCAGCCGGGCGGCCCACCAGATCGAGTACTCTTGCGTCAATCAAATCGAATACTGCCGGCGGAACAAGATCGCGTAGCTGTCGCAATTGGGGTTCAACGGTTACGGGATCGAAGATAAGGCCATAGAGAAAAACCAGCATGCTGATCGCGGGAAACAATGCGAGAGTGGCATAGAAAGCACATCCCGCCGACACCAACGACATCCGGTCCGATAGCATTTGCCAGAACGCACGGCGGAACGCGGCCCACCAGCCCCGCCACGGCATTTCCGACATGGTCGGGCTCCGTAAAGATCGTGATTACAACACTCTAAAGCGTGTCGGCTCATTGAACAAGAACGGATTTCGCTCTAGCCGTCAAACTCAGCCGCCGCGCGGCCTTGTGGACGCGCGGCGGGGTGGTCAGACTTGCTCGTCGCGCCACCGGCCACCGTAAGCTGCCGCGATACAGGCAATAAAAGCACCGATCAGCAGCGACAACCCGGTGAAGATGGCAGCGGTCGCCGTGTATTTCCGCGCCGCTTCGGCGGCAAGTTTGGCACTGGCAATTGCAGCCTTTTCACGGGCTATGACCTCATCAACACGTTTTTGTGCATCCGCCGGTGCCACGCCAGCGCGGGTGGCGATCATCTCGGCCAGATAGGTCCCGATCGGCCGCCGGCACTTCCCCGCTGACCATTGCCTGGGCCAGAATCACGCTGGCTTCGGCATGGAACTTGCGGCGGGATGCCGTGAATTCCGGCTTTTCGCCGCGCAACAGGCTATCAACCCCGTAGGTGCGGGCCTGCATCGCGGGCGTTGCCGCAGCCGCACCCGCACTAGCTGCGACAGTTGCCGCCGCCCGTGTGGCTGTCCCCACCGCCGATGAGGCCGCCATGCCAATGATGGCGGCGCCAATAACGCTGGCCGTCGCCCAGGTCAAAAACCCATGCGCGGTATCGCGAAAAAACACCTCATGCGTATGCGCATTGGCCCATTTGGTGCGCAAGCGGCCGGTCAGATAACCGCCAAGCCCGGCACTGATCCATTGCACCACGATCAGCCAAATCCCGGCCGAGATGACGAAGGCCGACGGCGTCGCGCCGAGATTGGGCCGCAGCGATACCGAGGCCAGGCCGAAGCCGGTCCCGATCGTTACGAGTACTGTCCCAATGGCTGCCGCGCCCACGGCACCGCCAAAAATTGCTGACCATGAAATCGCGGACACTTGCGATTCCGCTGATCGGTCGGGGCCATCCCTAAACCGGGACCCGACCGTGGCGGTTTCCATATCAGCGCCACACCAGGGCGAGGCCGATTCGGTTGCTGCTTGGACCGTTGGAGGTGAACATTTGCTGCCGCGTCACCCGAGTTTAACCGGCCGGTTCACCAAACGACTGCGGACATCAAACCAACCCCGCCAGCAAAGACTTTGCATGCCACGCCTTTGGCGCGCAATTTGCCGAGGTGCGCATCGACCCGGATTTGCGCATGGTGAAAATCAGCCAGTGGGTTGGGGCATTCGATTGCGACCGGGTCATCAACCCGCAAACCGCGCGCAGCCAGTTGATCGGCGGGATCGTGTTCGGAATTGGGATGGCTTTGATGGAGGAAACCCGGATGGATGCTGCGACAGGCCGCATAATCAATACTTATACCAAGCGCCGTTGACCCATGAAGAATGGTTCAACGGCGCTTGGTATAATATTTCTGAATATATGGTTCAAGGTGAACGCAGATATTCCTGCAATAGAAACGATCTTTGTGGAGGCGCCTGACTTGGTGACCACCGAACTTGGGGTCAAGGGAATTGGCGAACTGCCCATGGTGGGCGTGGCAGCGGCAATCGCCATGAACAGGATTGCGAATTGCATCCGCTTTGCGTGAATAATGCCCTACGGAATTGCAGCCGAAATTACCCCCACGGCCGTAGCGCCCGAACCGTTACGCCGAGCCATGTCATTATCGATAAATACACGCATCAATTGGTGATCGCGCCTGAACAATTCGACGTCATTGGCATCAGCAAAAGCCGCGGGTCAAACTCGGCAATCGGTGCGGTCATCCTGGATCGCCAGGCACGGGCTCACGATGGCGATGGTCGGGTTTTTCGGGTTTTCACCAGGACGACATACCACAAGGAAAATCTTCCTCACTCCAAAACCAAAACCTGCTTCTGATTATTAATCGACCAAGACTTAAACCGGCCCAGAAAACTCTGCCCCAGCAGCAGGCTGCCGGCTTCCCCACCCTCACTCGCCAGCACATTCTCCACCACCCGGTCGCCCACCTTTAGCTGGCGAAGATAAAACGTTCTTGACGTCACGGTGGACCCGTCAGCAAGCCGGTAATCCTGGCTGCCCTTGAAGTCGCTGCGCTGCAATGCGCCGCTTTTCATCAATTGTGCGATCACCCGATTGGGCACGCTGACATCGGCCGCACCACTATCGATGGTGAAGTCGAGCGTCATGACATTATTGACCTCGACCGGCACCGAAAATGTGCCGCCGCGTTTCTTCACACCAATTTCGCTTTGCCGGGACAGGGCAGCGGCAACCTGTGGCGCGGTCGGGGCGACGCTTGCAACCACCGGTGGGGCAAACGCCGGGCGGGTGGCCTGGTTCGGGGCAGGTGCCCCCCCGGCCAGCGCGCCGTCAACCCAGTTGCCGCTGGCGAGAACCGCCCCATTCGCGCCATAGCGGGTTCCGTAACCACTGCGCTTGCCGTCGCGATACTGGCCGATGAATTTCTCGCCGTTGATGTAGGTATAGGTGCCAGCGCCGTCGCGTCTGTCGTTGCGGAATTCGCCGACATACAGATCGCCATTGGAAAAAATCAGCCTGCCACGGCCGTGATACTTGCCGTCGAGGAATTCGCCCTGGTATTTTTCGCCGCTGGGGAATTTGAACGTGCCAAAGCCGTTGGGTTTGCCGTCACGCACCGGGCCGATATACATTCCGCCCTTGTCGAAAGTCAGGATTTCGGTGTCGCCGGCAGCCGAAACCGGCAGTCCGGCAAGTGCCACCATAACTGCGATGATCACCGCCCAGCGTCGCCCCACGTTTGGTCGCCGCACCATGTCCGGCGACCGCTTTGGGCACCACCGACGGCCATGGGCGCCGGAGAATCCCATGGGCACCTATCTCCGCGCTTATCCAAGCGCCCGAGCGCCAAGCGCCGTCCG
>JANYCX010000035.1 GCA_025360065.1 Acetobacteraceae bacterium
GATGAGATTTTGGTTTTTGACCGCGGCCGCATTGTCGAGCGTGGCGGATTTGCCGAACTGCTGGCGCGTGATGGCCAGTTCGCGGCGTTGGTGCGGGCGCAACTACCGGGATAGATCATCATCAGATCGGCTTGCCTTATCCATCGGATAAAGATGATCGCGAAAACAAGACCCTCGCGCGGTTCCGCTTATACCAAGCGCCCTTGATGTTGACCCATGAAGAATGGGTCAACGGCGCTTGGTATAAGTCTTTACTTGGCGCACCGCCGCCAGCCAACCCGGTGCGCAATACCAAGCGCCCGAATGGCTGGAAGAGTCAGCCATTCGGGCGCTTGGTATTACTGAAGGAATAGCCGCCCCAGAAACCCAAGGTGCCAACGGCTAGCAGCCTGTATTTTGTCCGCATTTGCATCCAAAATAAATGGGCACGCCCGCTTTCTACGACGAGCCGGTCCGAATGGATCGGGATTTCCATGTCCGCGCGGATCGGAAGGGACCAATTCGGCGCTTCGTAGGACGATAGGTTGCGCTCGAGACCAAGCCGACAAAGTGCCCGCACAACCTGACTGTTGGGCGGGTGCCAATCGGCGGCGCTTGGTATAACAGAGCCGAAGCATCATAGTCGATTATTCGCACGCCTCACCGAATTTTGAGCAGGCACCCGTCGCCCGCCAAACATACGAAACGCCTGCCGGCCAAGTTACATCTGCGGGTAGGTGATCAGCAACTCATCAACCTGCCGCCTCAGCCGCGGCAAATCGCCCTTGATGGTTCCCCAAACGACCTGCCAATCCACGTCGAAATATTCATGGATCATCTTGTTCCGCATGCCCCGCATCTCGGCCCATGGCAGTTCGGGGTGGGCTGCGACGAAAGCAGGATCGGCATTCAGAATTCGGTTGGCAGCCTCCCCGATGATTTCGAGATTGCGGACAACTGCATCTTGCACCTGCTCGTTCTGTCGCAAGGCCGCCGCATTCGTCAGCGGCTCAATGTATCGCGTCGCTCTATCAATGGCCTCGACGATGTGCGCCAGATATTCGGCCACGCGCCCCGTGTGACTCACAACGGCACAGCCTGCCGCACAACCTCATCGCGAAAATTCAACGACAGAAACCCCGGAGTCAGCACGGATACGCGAACGCCGAGTAATTCCTGCGCCTGATGTTCCAATCCGGTCAGCGTAAACAAAGTCGTGGTATCCGTCGCGTCCACCAGCAGATCGAGGTCACTTTCTTCCGTATCCGTGCCCGACAGCACTGATCCGTAGATTCGCGGCCGCTCAACGTTGTATCGACCGACGAGCAGCCGAAGTTCAGCACGATGGGTGGCAAGGGCCTCGGAGGGCTTCATCCGAACACCCTCGCTTAAAATGGGCTGCAATTCAAGAACCGTATAAAAGAACCCATGATATCGTCGCATCCGGAGGGGCGAAATTCATGACTTTGGACGAAAAGCAGGCTCTGCTGCGCCAATATGCTGCCGGCGATATTACCTGGACGTCCCTCCGTGGACCCGGGATTGACAACTATCGCGACGTGCTGGCCGGCCTGGGCGCGCTAGGGTTGCGTCCGCCGATCGCGCCGATGGACGGCCCGAATGTCGACGCACGGCTGCGCGGGCGGGCTATGTTGCGGCAGGCAATCGAACAAGCCCATCCGCGATGACCCGACGGCTTGGCTACCCATCCATCTTAAGCGCAGCCAAGAACGCGCTCTGGGGAATATCGACCTTCCCGAACTGGCGCATCCGCTTCTTGCCTTCCTTCTGCTTCTCCAACAATTTCCGTTTGCGCGAAATATCGCCGCCGTAGCATTTCGCGGTCACGTCCTTGGACATTGCGCCGATGGTTTCGCGCGCCACCACGCGCCCACCGATTGCCGCTTGCACCGCGATTTTGAACAACTGCCGGGGGATCAGGTCTTTCAACTTCTCGCAAATCTGCCGGCCGCGCTTGTCGGCCTGGCTGCGATGGGCGACGAAGCTCAGCGCATCGACCTGGTCGCCGTTGACCAGGATGGTGATGCGCACCAGGTCTCCGGGTTCGTAACCATCCAACGAGTAATCGAAGCTGGCATAGCCGCGGCTGACTGATTTCAGGCGGTCGTAGAAATCGAACACCACCTCATTCAACGGCAGGCGATAGACTGCCATGGCGCGATTGCCGACATAGGTCAGATCAATCTGCTGGCCGCGCCGGTCGGTGCACAAGGTCAGGATCGAGCCGAGATAATCATCCGGCACCATGATCGTCGCCTTGATCCAGGGTTCCTGGATTTCGGCGATCAGGCTCGGGTCCGGCATGTCGGACGGGTTGTGCAGTTCTTCAACCTCGCCGTTATTGCGCTTGAGGTGATAGACCACGCTGGGCGCCGTTGCGATCAGGTCAAGGTCAAATTCGCGGCTCAGGCGTTCCTGGATGATTTCGAGATGCAACAAACCCAGGAAGCCGCAGCGGAAGCCGAAGCCGAGGGCCGCGGAGGTTTCCATCTCGAAATGGAAGCTTGAATCGTTCAGGCGCAGTTTGCCGAGTGATTCGCGCAGCTTTTCGAAATCGTCAGCATCCACCGGGAATAATCCGCACCAGACCACTGGGACTGACGGCTTGAAGCCGGCGAGCGCTTCGGACGCGGGCACCCGATCATCGGTGATCGTATCGCCAACGGATACATCGGCAACCGTTTTGATCGCGGCAGTGATATAGCCCATCTCACCAGGGCCCATGGTTTCCGCCGGCACCATCTTGGGGGTGAACACGCCAACCTGTTCGACGTGATGCACCGACCCGCGCGCCATCATGCGGATTTTCTGGCCCTTCTTGATGTGCCCGTCTTTGATCCGCACCAGGATCACCACGCCGAGATACTGGTCGTACCAGCTATCCACCACCAGCGCCTTCAGGGTGGCACTTGCATCCCCGGTCGGTGGCGGCAGGCGGGTGACGATGGCTTCCAGCACGCCTTCGATGTTGATGCCGGTCTTGGCGCTTATCATGATGGCATCCGACGCATCAATGCCGATCACGTCTTCGATCTGCTGCTTGACCTTGTCGGGTTCGGCGGCGGGCAGATCGATCTTGTTCAGCACTGGCACAATCTCATGCCCGGCATCCATCGCGTGATAAACGTTGGCGAGCGTCTGGGCTTCGACGCCTTGCGACGCATCGACCACCAGCAGCGAGCCTTCGCACGCGGCCAGGCTGCGTGACACTTCGTAGGCGAAATCGACATGGCCGGGCGTGTCCATCAGGTTCAACTGATAGGTCTGGCCGTCCTTGGCGAGATACGACAGCCGCACCGTCTGCGCCTTGATGGTGATGCCGCGTTCTTTTTCGAGATCCATATTGTCGAGCACCTGCTCGCTCATTTCGCGCGCCGTCAGCCCGCCAGTGTGCTGGATCAGCCGGTCGGCGAGGGTGGACTTGCCATGGTCGATATGGGCGACGATGGAGAAATTGCGGATCAGGGCGAGGGGTGTGTCGGTCATTTTATTCCGGGTATCGCGTATGAAGCGGGTTCAGCGTGCGCGGGGCTATCGGCCAGATTTGGGAAGATAATAGCCGATCACCAAAGCAGTCATAGGCACAACTGCAATCTTGATGATTTCCAACATCAACGGGATCAGCTTGTTATCTATTGGCGTCAGAAACGGGGTTACGGCAATTGTTACAATCGTCACACCAATGGAAAGACCGAACACCCACATCATAAACTTGGCTATGAATGATTGATCGGCGCGAAATCGTTCGCGATCCAGTTCTTCTTGCGAATTATCCCCGCTATCATGCAGGAGTTTGGCGCGCTCGCGATCTGATCGGCTGCTGGGAGGGGCAGGCTGGTCGGTCACTTGTTATCCCGGATGACAGCATTGACGCTTGTCTGGATTTTCTCGGCCTGGTCCAGCACTTTCCGAAGCTCAATCCGCAAAGCCTCCGCTTCCGTCCCGGCCGGCATGCGATCCGCGAGATCGAGCAGATTGATAACGGACAGCGCAATCGCCGAATTCGCGCCGACGATCTGCTTCATGTCCCGCGTATCGACGAGAACCGAATTGCCCATCTGCCATACTCCTTCGCGACTATCTTAACACAGCCCCGGTCGCCTTCGCCACCGCCGCGACGATCTTGCCGCTGGCCGCGTCGATTTCCGCCTCGGTCAATGTGCGATCGTGTGGCTGCAAAACCACCTCGATCCCAAGCGAGACCTTGCCGTCGGGCACCTTGTCGCCCTCGTAGCGGTCGAACAGCGACACGCCAGCGATCAGCGTGCGTTCCGCCCCGCGCGCCGCACGCAGCACCGCATCGGCGGCGATTGTCGCGTCGACCAGGAAGGCGAAGTCGCGGGTGAGCGGTTGCAGGCTCGGCAAATCCGGCGTGGCCTTCTTGCGCTTCTTGGGCTCCTGGATCGCGTCGAGGTTGATCTCGAAGGCCGCAACCGGACCGGCGAGGTCGATCGCTGCCGCCAGACGTGGATGCAATGTGCCGAAGGTCGCCAGGATGTTTTTTGGCCCCTGGCGCACCGTGCCGGACTGGCCGGGGTGATAAAAGCTCGGCGCATCGGCGGTAACCGTCAGCGCATCCATCGGCACGCCGAGGCCGGCGAGCACCGCCCACAGATCGGCCTTGGCATCCATTGCACCGGCGGGCGCTTGGGCTTGCGACCAATGGCGCGGCGATCGGCCGCAGCGCAGCCCAGCGGCAACTTGGATTTGTGCGCCCTCATCGGGGAAAGCCGGGCCGATTTCGAACAGCGCCAGATCGGGGTAGCCGCGTGCCGCATTGCGGGCAGCGGCCAGTGCCAGGGTGGCAATCCCGGTTGGGCGCATCTGGTCGAGGTCGGACGCGATCGGGTTCAGCAACCGCGCGCTTTCCGGCGTGGCGGCAAATAGCGCTGCCTTGTCCTGCGCCATGAAGCTGAAGGTCACGCATTCGGCCATGCCGCGTGCGGCGAGCGTTCGGCGGGCAATCGCGCGGCGGGTCTGGCGCGGGGTGAGCGTCATCGGCGGGACGACGAAATTTACCGGCAAGGAAACCGCGGGCACCGCGTCGAGGCCACGCAGGCGCAAAACTTCCTCGATCAGGTCGCATTCCGGTTCGATTTCCGCGCGTCCCGCAGCAGCTTTGGCGGCAATTTCGGGTGCGAGGTCGGGCGATGGTTCCAGCGCGGTATCGGCGGCGATGTCATTGCGCCACGGCGGCACGGCAACCGTGACCGACGCCGCATCACGCGACACCACGGCAAAGCCGAGGCGCACCAGACTATCCACCGCATCATCGGGCGCCACATCCAGCCCGCCGAAATCACGCACCCGGGCAAACCGCAATGTCGCGTTGCGCTGCCAGGCGGGTTCGGCACCGGCGGCGGTTAGCTCGCTCGCCTCGCCACCGCAGAGATCGAGGATCATTTGCGTTGCCGCCTCAATCGCGTCGGGCAGCAGGGCCGGATCGATGCCGCGTTCAAAGCGCTGGCGGGCATCCGATGTCAGACCATGATGCCGCCCGGATAGCGCGACGCGCACCGGGTCGAACAGCGCGCATTCGACGAAGACCGTGCTGGTGTTTTCATCACAGCCGGTCGCCTCGCCACCGATTACACCGGCCAATGACTGCACGCCGGCGAAATCGGCGATCGCGCAATCCTCGGGGCGGACGGAGTAATCCTTGCCGTTCAGCGCCCGGAAGCTTTCGCCGGCGCCGGGGCGGAATGTCAGCACGCCGCCCGTCACCTTGCCGGCATCGAAGACATGCAGCGGGCGGCCAAGATCGATGGTGAAGAAATTTGTGATATCGACCAGCGTGTTGATCGGCCGCAGCCCGATGGAAACAAGCCGGTCCTGCAACCATTGCGGTGACGGGCCATTCTTCACGTTGGCAATCGTCCGGCCCAGCACCCAGCGGCAGGCATCGGTGCCGTCGATCTTCCAACTGATCGGGCTTGGGAAGCTGCCCGCGATCTTGGCCGGTGCGAACGGGCGCAGTGTGCCGAGGCCGGCCGCCGCCAAATCACGCGCCACGCCACGCACGCTTAGCGCGTCGCCACGATTGGGGGTGACGGCGATGTCGATGATCGGATCGCCCAGCCCTGCCCATTCCGCGTAACCAGCGCCGACCGGCGCATCTGCCGGCAAGTCCATGATGCCGTCATGATCGGTGCCGAGGCCCATTTCGCGCGCCGACAACAGCATGCCAGCCGATTGCACGCCACGGATTTCGCCGATCTTGAGGGTGATGCCGGTGCCGGGGATGAACGCGCCAGGGGCGGCAAACACCGCCTTCATGCCGGTGCGCGCATTCGGCGCACCGCAGACAACCGAGACAATGCCGGTCCCGGTATCAACCTTGCACGCCCGCAACCGGTCGGCATTCGGGTGCTGCACGGCTTCGACGACATGGGCGATCACGAACGGCGCCAGGGTTGCGGCGCGGTCTTCGACGCCTTCAAGCTCCAGCCCGACCTTGGTCAGGGTGTCGGTGATTTCGTCCAGGGACGCCGTGGTGTCCAGGTGGGTTTTTAGCCAGGAGAGGGAGAATTTCATGTTAGATTCCCGAGATAAGCAAGCAAATAGAAAGCAGTTCTTTTTGTGAACAAAAAGAACCAGAAAAACTTTTTACAAATGGCTACCGGGCGAACACTCAAGGGTCCCGAGCCAACGGCAACAAAAGGTTTCTTGCTTATTTTTGTTCACAAAAAGAAGATATTACCTTCAAACCCTTTCATGCAAAGCCACCGGCGCGAGCGCGGAAAACCCGTAATGTCGCAGCCAGCGAATATCGCTCTCGTAGAACGGCCGCAGATCGGGGATGCCGTGCTTCAGCATCGTCACCCGCTCAATCCCCATGCCGAACGCAAAGCCTTGCCATTCGCGCGGGTCGATGCCGCAATTGGCCAGGACTTTCGGGTGGACCATGCCGCTGCCGAGGATTTCCAGCCAGTCGCCGCCGCCGCCGAGTTCGCCGGTGCGGCGGTTCCAGCCGATATCGACCTCCATCGACGGTTCGGTGAACGGGAAATAGGAGGATCGAAAGCGCACTGGCAGGCTCGAAATGCCGAAGAATTCGCGCAGGAAATCGATCAGGCAGCCTTTAAGATGGCCAAGCGTGATGCCGCGATCAATCACCAGGCCTTCGACCTGATGGAACATCGGGGAATGGGTGGCGTCATGGTCGGCGCGATAGGTGCGGCCGGGCACGATCACCCGGATCGGGGGTTCCTGCGACAGCATGGTGCGGACCTGGACCGGGGATGTGTGGGTGCGCATCACCCGCCGGCGCGCATCGCCATTGAGGCCGGGGAGGTAGAATGTGTCCATATCTTCGCGCGCCGAATGATGGGCGGGGATGTTGAGCGCGCCGAAATTGCGCCAGTCGTCCTCAATATCCGGACCTTCGGCGATGGAAATCCCCATGGCGCCGAAAATTGCCGCCATTTCTTCCATGGTGCGGCTGATCGGGTGGATCAGGCCGGGCGGGGCGAGCAGCGGCGGCAACGTGACATCGATGCGTTCCCCCGACAGCTTGGCGTCGAGGGCCGCGCTTTCCAGCGCGGCCTTGCGCGTTTCGATCGCCGCGGTAATCGCATCCTTGGCGCGATTGATCGCCGCCCCGCGTTCGCGCCGCTGGTCCGGCGGCAGCGCGCCAAGGGCCTTGAGTTTCTCGGTCAGGCTGCCGGATTTGCCGAGCACGCCGACGCGGATGGCGTCCCAGGCGCGCAGATCGGTGGCAGTGGCGAGGGCAGTGTCGGTGGCGGCGGCAAGGGCGAGAAGATCATCACTCATGGGGACACTCTCACGAAAAAGGGCTGCCCGTTTGCGCGGGCAGCCCCTTGTTGGGTCGAACCGGGCGAAAAACGCCCGTTACGCCAGGGCAGCCTGCACCTTCTTGACGATTACGGCGAAGGATGCCGGGTCGTCGAAGGCAATGGCTGAAAGCACCTTGCGATCCATCTCGATGCCGGCGGCCTTCAGCCCGCAAATAAACCGCGAATAGGTCAGCCCGTGTTCGCGCGTCGCGGCGTTGATGCGCTGGATCCACAAACCGCGGAATTCGCGCTTCTTTACCTTGCGATCGCGGTAAGCATATTGCAGCGACTTTTCCAGCCGCTCCAGCGCGATGCGATAATTGGTTGATGACCGGCCTACGAAGCCCTTTGAGGCGTCGATGACCTTCTTGTGGCGTGCGTGCGACGTTACGCCGCGTTTTACCCGTGCCATGTGCTGCTACTCCTGCTCAACCGATACCATAGGGGGCCCACTGCTTGACGGTACGCCCGTCAGCATGGGTCAGCACTTGGCTGCCGCGGCCTTGCCGCTTCATTTTCTGCGATCGGTTGATCAGTCCGTGCCGCTTGTTGCCGGGACCGGCGAGAACCTTGCCGGTGGCAGTGATCTTGAAGCGCTTCTTGACAGAAGACTTCGTCTTAAGTTTGGGCATTTGCATCTCCTTGCAGTTTAAGGTTCCGCCTTTCGGCAGACTGTCGCGGCCGGGCATGCCCCACAGGCCAGGCGCGCAGACAGGGGCGGGCGTATAGGGGATCGGTGGCGGAAAGGCAAGCGCGAGGTCCGGTCATCCGACGTTCAATTTCGGGTGATCAGAACACCAGCTGATATCGTGTCGCCGGGCCAGCGCCAAGGCGTTGCAGCATGCCAGCGTCAGTGAGGGTTGCCAGCGCGTTTTGCACCGTGCGGCGGACCAACCCGGTTTCGGCGACTAAATCGGCGAGTTTCAACCGACGCTCCGGCGCGGATTTGAAGCACGTCAACACCTGAGAAGCTGACGCTGACAAGCGCTGGACCGCCTGAAAGCGCCGGCGCATGACCGCAACATCGGCGAGCGCTGCTTCCAACATCCGCAGAAAAAACCACGCCAGTGGTTCGAGTGCATAGTCGCCGGCATCGCCGCGGAATTGGCCGCCAGACGCCTGGTGCAACGCCGAATAATACAGCACCCGATGCCGTTCAATCTGTCGGTCGATTGAGACAAAACGGATCACGCGGGCGAATTCCGGGTCGTCGCCCTGCAACAAAGCAAGCAAAAACAATGCCCGGCCCAAACGACCATTGCCGTCCTGAAAGGGATGGATCGCCAAAAAGCGAAACACGAACTCGGTCGCCACAAGCAACGGCCACGGCTGTTCCTTGATGGTGGCATTGTACCAGGCGAGCAGGTCGCGCATCGCGACGTCGGTCTGTGGGCCGGGAGGTGTGGGGTCAAGCACCACCCGACGCTCCCCGGTGTCATGGTTCACCGATATCACCTGGTTGGGGCTGGTTTTGTAGCCACCTGCATGAAATGCCGCACCGGGGTAGAACCGCAACAGGCTGTGATGGAGGCCACGGATGGCGGTTTCGGTTAGCGGGAACAGGTCATTGGCTTGCAGATAGACCAGGCCGAGAAGCTCTCGGCAGCCCAGGACCTCCTCCACGCTGCGCTCGCGGTCTTTGGATATCCTGTCGAGAATTTGCTGCTCGGTGCCCGGGCCGGCTTGGGACAAGGTGGTGTCCACCCATTCGATTTCGCCGTCGGTCAAAATTGCGTTTTCGATACGGGTCGAGGCGCCGATGGTGCTGATCATCGACCAGCGTTGCAGCCACGCTTCTTCCGGGCCGGTGACCCCGGCGAGCTCGGCGCGGATCATGCCGATCGCCGATTGCACGGCTTTGAGGGCTTTTTCGAGCTTGGGGCCGGGGGAAAAGGACAGCACGCCGGTATCCTGGTTGGGACAGATGCGGTTTATAGACCGGAACGCACCATAGAAATAGGGTGCGATGTGGTGCGATGTGGTGCGATCAGGCGGCGGCCAGCGATCCGCCCGGCGCGGTGTGGAATTCTTCCTCGGTCACGCCATAGATATCGCGGACTTTTTGCGCGGTCAGTTCCGCCGGCGTGCCATTAAACACAAACCGCCCATCCTGCATCGCAAGAATCCGGTCACAATAATGCCGTGCGG
The DNA here is from genome assembly GCA_025360065.1 of Acetobacteraceae bacterium. Classification (GTDB taxonomy): domain Bacteria; phylum Pseudomonadota; class Alphaproteobacteria; order Acetobacterales; family Acetobacteraceae; genus CAITOL01. The sequence continues at coordinate 9,945 of JANYCX010000035.1, forward strand.
TATCGAGATGGTGGAGATTGCACAGCACGGTAATGCCATCTTCCTGATTAATCCGCCGCAGCGCGTCCATCACCACCTGGGCGTTGCGCGGGTCGAGGCTCGCGATCGGTTCATCGGCCAGCATGATCTGTGGCTGTTGGAGCATGGCCCGGCAGATCGCCACCCGCTGCTGCTGGCCGCCGGAGATTTGCCCGGCGCGCACCAAAGCGGTTTCCAGCAGATCGAACCGGTCCAGCGCCGCCAACGCCATCGCGCGTTCTGCGGCGCTGAATACCCCGAACAGGCTCGCCATCACGCTGCGATGGTTGAGCCGTCCCATCAGCACGTTGGTCAGCACATCGAGCCGCGGGATCAGGTTGAATTGCTGGAAAATCATCGCGCAATTGGTGCGCCAGTCGCGCAGCGCCTTGCCCGCAAGCTCGGTCACCGCAAGGTCACCATAAGCAATGGTGCCCGATGTCGGCGTCTGCAACCGGTTGATCATCCGCAGCAGAGTGGATTTGCCGGCACCTGATCGGCCGATGATCCCCACCATCTGGCCCGGCGGCACATCGGTCGAGACATTATCGACCGCGAGCTTCTGTCCAAAGCGGCAGCTCAGCGCGCGGATTTGCAGGGTTTGTCCGGTCATGGCCCATGTTGCCCGGCCCGCCGCCTGTGGGCAAGCGCGCACGGGCCGGGCTAGGATGGCCTGTCACAACAACAGGAGACCCTTGGGATGATCGTCGATCTGCGCATCTATACCTGCAAGCCCAACCGCATGGGCGACTTTGTCAAAATCTATCACGACCTGGCTTGGCCGCTGCAGCAGAAATATCTTGGTAACTGCCTGGGTTGGTACACCACGGTTGAAGGCGAGCTGAACCGGGTTGTGCATATGTGGGGCTATGACAGCCAGGCCGACCGCGAGGCGCGCCGCAAGGCGATGGCGGGCGATCCGGCATGGGGCAAGTATCTGGCCGCCGTGGCTGAAGCTGACATCCTGGTGAATATGGAAAACCGGATTTTGGCACCGACGGCTTTTTCACCGGTAAAATGACGCGCGGGCTTTTTTGACTTTGCTGCCGTCGGCTTGGGTCTGTGGACGGACCCAAGCCTGCGGCGAACTTGCGCACCGAATAAACCTTGCGGTCATGGCTTTTGTATGTTAGTATTTTTGTCATGAATACATTCGCAATCCCCTTTGGCCTGCCCGACACCGCGCCCGATCTGGCGCGGCGTTTTGCTGCGATCATGGCAGGGCTGGGGGCGTTGATTGCGCGGCGATTTGTGAAGATGCCACATCTGGCGGGGTTCACATTGTTGCTATGGGGCCGGATCAACCGGGCGGTGCGACGGTTGCATCGGGCGCTGACACAGACGCCGGCAGACGTGCGGGCGCGACCTAGGCGGGTGGATCGGGCGGGCGATGGACGGGCGCGGCCGGTGGATCTGCCGCGCGGGCGCGGCTGGATTGTGCGCGAGTTGGGCTGGGAGGCGGCGGCCTTTGTTAACCAACTGGACGCATTGCTGCGCGAGGTTGAGACCCGGGCCGCGCTGGCAGCCGCACCTGGCGCCGGACGGGTGTTGCGGCCGATCTGCCGGATGCTCGGGGTGCCGGCGTCGGTGACGCCGAAAGTGTTGCCCAAGATGGTGGCGACTGACAGTGGCGTTCCGCCATGGCCGCCGGCACCTGGGGCCAGCCCGGCGGATTGTGCTCTGCTGACGATGGCGGAGAAAATTTCAACGAGCGATTAAATAGCGGGGTGCTGTCTTGTTCTATTTGTTACGATATCATAATTATATTGCGGCAACGACCGATTTTGGCATGGTTTCCGGCGAATCTGTCGCGGTGTGGGTGAAGGTTTTTAGTGTGATGGCGTTCCTCGCCTCTGAATCATTTCGTAAAAATTTGCACGATTTCGTAATCGGGTGGGTAGATTCACTTATCCATGCGTGCTACCGGCCTCGGATGCGCAAAATCCTGATGGCTTGCAGTTTTGTGACCCTTGCCGCGATGGCGGCCCCTGCTGCGGCAACCGATTTGTGTGGCGGCATGTTAATGCCGGCGGCGCAGTTGAAAACCGTGTCGCGCGGCGTTGCGCATGGCCATACCGGGGTTGACCTGATGGCGCCCTACGGCTCCCCGATCCGGGCGGCTTTGGGCGGCACGGTGATCTTCACCGGGACCTATTTCGCCTATGGGTCAATGATCGATATCCGCCACGAGAACGGCATGGTGACCCGCTACGGGCATTTGTCGAAGTTCGCTCCGGGTATCCGCCCGGGCGTTGCGGTGGAAACCGGCGCGTTGATTGGCCATATCGGCACATCAGGCCGCGCCAGTGGCGCGCATCTGCATTTTGAGGTGCGGGTCGATGGCAAGGTGCTGGACCCGAAACCGTATCTTGGTCTTGCCGCCTGCCCGTGGGCACCGAGCGCGCCGGGCCGCCCGATCATCGAAGAAGCACGCGCACCGGACAGCGCGCCTATTCGGCGGGATGTTCGGCCGAAATAGCGATTTCTTAAACATTTGAGGCAAAAATGTGCTCACGCAAGCAATGGTGAGACACATGACTCAGTTATCCTTCGTGCCGGCCAGAGATTTCTCCCGCGCCACGCCACCACTCGCCCCCCGTTTGCCAGGCCATCTCGCGGTCCCGGTGATAGTCGGGCTGGCCTTGGTGTCGTGGGTTGTGGTGTGGCAACTGGTTGAGGCGGTGGCGATGGCGATTGCGGCGCTGGGGTGACCTGCGCGAGGCTAACGCGGGGCCGCAGCGCGCCGCAGTCGGTCATTGATCGCGACCCCAAGACCGTGCTCGGGAAGCACCATCGCCGCGATCCCAGCGAGCCCGACGCTTCGCACCAGGTCATCGAGCGCACGCAACCCGGCGAACACATTGGCAGCGGCTTCAATGAGGTCGGCGGCAGCGCTCAGCTGATACACCAAGGTCGCGCCCGGCAAGGGTGGCCCGAACGCCAACAGCGCTTCATCACGCCGCACCGCGCTGGCGTTCAGCCGCAATGGTGCATCGGGGGCGTAGTGGGAGGCGAGCATGCCGGGGGCGCGGATCGCTTCGCCGGGTTCAGCCAAATGTCCGATTTCAGCCTCCAAGTCCTCACGCGGGATGCCGCCGGGCCGCAAAAGTGTCGGTGTTAGGCCGCAAAGATCGACGATGGTCGATTCCACACCCACCGCGCAGCGGCCGCTATCCAGCACCGCGGCGATGCGTCCGTCGAGTTCGGCGAACACATCATCGGCGCTGGTCGGGCTGATATGGCCGGACCGGTTGGCCGAAGGGGCTGCAACCGGGCGGCCCACTGCGGTGAGCAAATCCTGCACCCCGGCGGGCACGCGAACGGCTAGGCTGTCGAGGCCGGCGCCGGTGAGCAGGGCGACCGCGCTGGCGGGGCGACGTGGCAGCACCATGGTCAACGGACCGGGCCAGAAACGGGCGGCGAGGCGGCGCGCCCCGTCATTGGCCACCACATCGGCGAAGGCTGCGTCCGCGTTGGGATAATGGCAGATCAACGGATTGAAATGCGGCCGTCCCTTGGCGGCGAAAATCCGCGCCACCGCTTCGGCGTTGGTGGCGTCTCCACCGAGGCCATAGACGGTTTCGGTGCCGAATGCGACCAACGCACCCGATCGCAATAGCGCGGCGGCATCGCGCAGGCCGGCGGCATCGTTGCGCAAGCGACAGGTGATCAATCCGCCCAACCTGCGCCCTGGCAGACAAAATGCGGATTTTCGTACCCCGGCTTGCCATAGCTCAACGGGACCATTGCCGGATGCGCCAACACCCGCCCACCGGCAGCTTCCAGCACCGCCTGGGCGGCGGCGGTATCCCATTCCATTGTCCGCCCGAAGCGCGGATAGAGATCGGCCTGGCCTTGGGCCAGCAGCGAAAATTTTAGCGCCGAGCCCATGTTCTTCACGCCTGCGACGGTGAAATCGGCAAGGTATTTGGCCAAGGTTGCGTCATTGGCATAGGACCGCGACGCCACGACCTCGATCCCCGCAATCGGGCGGGTGCGTGCTTTGATGGCGTGCTGGCCGGTGCCATCGCGGCGCCAGGCACCGACACCGACCAGACCGCCGAATATTGCGCCGATCGCCGGCTGGCCGATCACGCCCAACACTGGCTTGCCGTTGCGGATCAGTCCGATGCAGACGGCGAAATCGTCTCGGCCGGCGGAAAATTCTCGGGTACCGTCGATCGGATCGACCAGCCAGAAACACTCCGCCCGCGCTGTGATCCGGCCGGCGGCGACTTCTTCCTCGGCGACCACGGGGATGTCAGGCGTTGCTTGCCGCAATCCGGCTGCGATCAGCAATTCGGCGGCGTGGTCGGCTTCCGTTACCGGGGAGAAATCCGCCTTGCTGGTGGTTTCAAATCCACGCGCACGGATCTGATTGATGACCACCCCGGCACGTTCGGCGAGGGAGGCGGCGAGTTCGAGCAATTCGGGATCGGTCATGCGGCGAGTGTACAGCTTGTGCCGGCGCTGGCAAAGGCTGCTAGAGTTGGATTTCAAATTGCAACACCGCACAGGAGCGCGCCATGCTCGACATCACCTTCGTCAAATCCGCCTTGCCGAAATCGGGCGCGCTTGCGCTGCTGATTGCAGAAGACGCCAATAGCCCGACCCGGGCCGCGCTGGACGCGGCCGATGCCGCAACCGATGGCGCGATTTCTCGCGCGCTGAAAGTTGCTGAATTTACCGGCAAGAAAGGCCAATTGGCGACCATCCTGGCGCCTGGCGCCGGGTTGACGCGGGTTGTCGCGGTCGGCCTTGGCAAGCTTGCCGATGCTACCGTGAAATCGGTTGAAGACGCCGGTGGCACCGCTGTAGCAGCCCTCGGCCGCGATGCCACCGCAGCCCTGGCGACGTGCGGCCTGACCGGGGCGCAAGCCGCATCGGCAGCCCTGGGCGCCGCGCTGCGCCGTTACCGGTTCGATCGCTATCGCACCAAGGAAAAGGCCGAGGACAAACCGAAGCTCGTCAAGCTTTCCGTGCTGACCGACGAACTTGCCCGCGCAAAAGCCGGCTGGGTTGATGGCCGCGCGGTTGCCGAGGGCGTGTTCCTTGCCCGCGATCTGGTCAGCGAACCGCCGAATGTTCTGCACCCGGTTGAAATGGCGGAGCGTTGCAAGAAGCTGACCGCCTTGGGCTTGAAGGTTGAGGTACTGGGGCCGAAGGACATGCTGAAGCTTGGCTTTGGCGCGCTGATGGGCGTCGCCCAGGGCAGCACTGCGGAACCGCGCATGGTGGTGATGACATGGAACGGCGCCGGGCCGAAATCAAAGGCCAAGCCGCTGGCTTTCATCGGCAAGGGCGTAACATTCGATACCGGCGGCATTTCGATCAAGCCGGCTGGCGGCATGGAGGAAATGAAGTTCGACATGGCCGGCGCAGGGGCGGTCATCGGGCTGATGGCAGCGTTGGCCGGGCGGAAAGCCAAGGTTGATGTCGTGGGGCTGGTGGGCTTGGTCGAAAACATGCCGTCCGGCAACGCGCAGCGCCCCGGTGATGTGGTGACATCCTATTCCGGCCAGACCATTGAGGTTATCAACACCGACGCCGAAGGCAGGTTGGTGCTCGCCGACGTGCTTTGGTATTGCCAGCAGAAATTCGATCCGCGCTTCATGGTCGATCTGGCAACATTGACCGGGGCGATGATCGTGGCACTCGGGCACGAATATGCCGGGTTCTTCGCCAATGACGATGCGATTTCCGACCAGTTGCACGAAGCCGGCAAATCCAGTGGCGAGCTGGCGTGGCGCATGCCGCTGAGCGAGGGGTATGAAAAGGCGATCAAGTCCGACATTGCCGACATGAAAAATGTTGGCGGCAGGCCAGCTGGGGCGATTACCGCGGCGGCGTTCATCCAGCGCTTCGTCAACGGCAAGCCTTGGGCGCATCTCGATATCGCTGGCACGGCCTGGGCCTACTCGGATCAGCCAACCGTGCCGAAGGGCGCCACCGGCTGGGGGGTGCGGCTGCTCGACCGGATGGTTGCCGACAACTTCGAAAAGTAAGTGACGCTGGATCGCATTATCACCGAGGATTGGATGATTATGTCGGCGTCACTCTAGTGGCCGATATCGGCTTTTACCATCTGACCCGCACCGGGGCCGACGCGGCGCTGCCGGTGCTGCTCGGCCGGACGCTGGCGGCAGGCGAACGGGCGGTGGTGATGTGCGGATCGGACGACCGGGTGGCGGCACTCGATACCGCGCTATGGGTCTGTCCGGAGCCAGACTGGTTGCCGCACGGCACGCAGGCGTCGGGCAACGCGCCGATGCAGCCAATCTGGTTGGCGACCGACGATACCGCGCCGAACGGGGCGCGCTTTCTATTCCTGATCGATGGCTGCGCCAGCGCGCGGTTGGACGCGTTCTTGCGGGTGTTCGATTTATTCGACGGACGCGATGACGCTGCCGTGGCCGCCGCCCGCCTGCGGTGGCGGGTGGCCAAGGATGCCGGGCATAATTTGGCCTATTGGCGACAGACCGAAAAAGGCTGGGAGAAGGCGGCTTGAAAAGCCGCCCCTCAGACGTCGAGATTACCCACTTTCAGCGCGTTGCTGACAATAAAGTCCCGTCGCGGCTCCACCACATCGCCCATCAAGGTCGAGAACACGCCCTCGGCCTCGTCCTTGTCGCCGACGGTCACTTGCAGGAAGGTCCGCACTGCCGGATCGAGCGTGGTGTTCCAAAGCTGTTCGGCGTTCATTTCGCCGAGG
>JANYCX010000068.1 GCA_025360065.1 Acetobacteraceae bacterium
CGGTGGCCGACCGGCAGCCCCGCCCGGAGGGCTATGGGTTCGACAACTACCAGCATATCTTCAAGGGCCGCCCGCTTTCGCCCGAGGCGGCGGCAGCCAGCCCGGCGCCGGCGGAGATCGAAGACGGCGGCATTGCGCGCTTCATCGCCGATATGGACAAGGCGGGCATTGAACTCGGTGTGCTCGGCTCGTCGAATGCCACCCTGGCGCGGCTGTGCACCGCCTACCCCGACCGCTTCATCGGCCTCTCCGCCACCTCCCCGCTCGACGGCATGACCGGGGTGCGCAATTTCGAACGCCTGGTGCGCGAGCACAATATCGGCGGTCTGCGCGTGGTGGCGCTCTACAACGGGCTCCCGGCATCGGACCGCCGCTACTACCCGCTCTATGCGAAATGCGTGGAGCTCGATGTGCCGGTGCGCGTCTACACCGCGATGACCTACGCCAACGACCGTCCCTACGACATCGGCCACCCCCACCATCTCGACCAGGTGGCGATGGATTTCCCCGAACTGCGCATCGTCGCCGGCCTCGCCGGCTGGCCCTGGGTGACCGACATGGTGGCCCTGCTGCGCCGGCATCCCAACCTCTATTGCGATACCGCCGCCCATCGGCCGCGCCATTTCGCGACCCTTGGGTCGGGCTGGGAGGGATTCCTACAATTCGGCAACACCTTGTTGCAGGACAAGATCATGGTCGGGCTATCACGCAGCACCTTTAACATTCCGTTTGAGACCCTGATCGCCGAATATCAGGACCTGCCGCTCAAGCCGGCGGTGCTGGAGAAATGGTTCTATCGCAATGCCCAGACTTTCCTGCGGCGGGGCTGACGCATCATGAAACGGGACGTGACACCGATCATGCGGCCCAGCGTGGTCGCCGTGCTTGGCGCGTCGGCGACGCGGACAACCCAGGGCAATCAGGTCATCGGCAATCTGATTGGCGCCGGGTTTAAGGGGCGGATCATCCCGGTCCATGCCACCGCCGCCGAAATAAACGGCCTGGCAGTGGCCCAGGGCATTGCCGCCCTGCCGGGCGGAGTGGATACCGCCGTCGTTGCCATTCCGGCGAGCGGGGTGGCAGCGGCGTTGGTCGAACTCGAAGCCGCCGGGGTGCGGTCGGCGGTGGTGTTCAGCAACGGGTTTAGCCCGGATCAGGAACGCGATTTCCGCACCGTCTCCGATCGCTCGACCATGACAATCCATGGCCCCAACTGCATGGGGTTGATCGACCTGCATGAACACATGCCGCTCTATCCGGCGACCCGCACCGTCAAGGCGCGGCCCGGCAATGTCGCGGTGATCGCCCAGTCGGGGTCGGCTGCGATTTCGCTGCTGAACTCAGCGTCCTTCGGGATGTCCACCATCGTCACCATGGGCAGCGAATTCCAGGTGACCGCCCCCGATTACCTGCGCTTCTTCGCCGCCGATACGCGGACCTCGGTGATCGGGGTCGTACTGGAATCCATTCAGCATCCTGCCGAATTCGCCGAGGCTGTGCGCATGGTGTTCGCCGCCGGCAAGTCGCTGGCGGTGCTGAAGGTTGGCCGTTCCGATGTCGGCAATCGTGCCGTGCAGGCCCATACCGGCGCGATGATCAGCCGCGCCGAAGCCTATGACCGGTTCTTTGCCGGACTGCATGTGCCCACCGCGCGGGACTACGACGAATTGATTGCCACGCTGGAATGCTTTTCCGGCACCGACCGCCTTCCGCGCGGCCATCGGATCGGCATCGTTGGGATATCCGGTGGCGAAACTGCTTTGGCCTGCGATGTCGCCGCCGATCTGGGGCTGGCGCCGGCCGATTTCAGCGAACAAACTCGTGCAGCGATTTTTGCCGCTTTGCCAGGTGCCGATGGCCGCAATCCGCTCGACCTTGGGGCGACCGTCAACCACACCCCGGACCATGACCGCGCCGCCATCGCCGCCATTCTCGACGATCCCGGCGTCGATACGCTGGTGTTCATCCAGGACATGCAGGCGAGCCTGACCGATGCAATGCGCACCAACTACACGCCGCATATGCTCGAATACGGCCGCCACGCCGCGCGCACCGGAAAGCCGGTGGTGATGCTGTCGCCGAGCGCGGAGAACACCCACCCGACCATTCACGCAATGATGGAAGACGCCGGCGTCCCAGTGCTGCGCGGATTGCGCGCCGGGATGGTCGCGCTGCGCAACCTTGGCACGCTTGGTGAGGCCCGCGCGGCCCAGGTCAGGAACGCATTGCACATCCCGCACCCCGAGCTTGCAGCGTTGCGGTCTGCGATCAAAGGGCATCACGGGCCTCTCCCAGCGTCCCTTACCCGCCGGCTGCTTGCCGCTTACGACATCGCGTTCGTTGCGAGTGGCGCGGCCACCGATGACATTATGGCGTTGGTGGTCGCGGCCAGGGTCGGCTATCCGCTGGTTCTGAAAATCGCCTCGCCCGACATCGCCCATCGCTCCGATGTCGGCGGTGTGGCGCTTGGCATTGCCGGCCCCGATGCGTTGCGTGCCGCGATGGAAAGCATGACGGCGCAGGTTCGCAACGCCCTGCCGGATGCAAGACTGACCGGCTTTGAACTTCAGGCCCAGCTGACCGGCCATATCGAAGCCATGGCCGGCTTCGTTGCGGCACCGCCCTTCGGCGCCCTACTTACCATTGGCACCGGTGGCACCATGGTCGAGTTACAGGCCGATCGCAGTCTGGAGCTCTGTCCGTTCACCCCGTCCCGTGCTGGGACGATGATCGGCGAAACAAGGATCGGCGCACTGCTCAATGGCTATCGCACTCTGGTGCCGGCGACTGACATTGCCCCGCTGGCACGGCTCGCGAGCAATTTGTCGCGGTTGGCGGCCGATCTCGGCGACCTTCTCGGGGAATGCGACATCAACCCGGTTTTGGTTCAGCCGGGGACTGGCGAGGTCTTTGTGGTGGATGCGCTGATTATCGCGTCGTCATAGCCCATCACGGCTCGGGCGGATGCAATTCGCTGCCTTGGTGCACGACGAAGCTGGTGGCTTGCATCCGCCCTACAGCCCTCCGCCACCGGTGGTATAATATCAACCTGCCTTGACGATGACTCTTCCATCGTCAAGGCAGGTTGATATTGCGCGCCGGGTTGGCCGGCGGCGGCGCGCCAAACAAAGACTTATTTCAACCCGCGTTGACCTGTTCTTCAAGGGTCAACGCGGGTCGGCATAAGTAGTTCCCGAGCCTTCGTCATCGCAGTTTCCGCCTGTAAGCTTAATAACAGGCGCTGATACAAGAGCCGCGCGCCCGCCCCGG
>JANYCX010000099.1 GCA_025360065.1 Acetobacteraceae bacterium
CCGCTACCATCTTTCGGAATTTCCCCGCGCAATTCAGATAATACCAAGCGCCCGAATGGCGGACTCTTCCAGCCATTCGGGCGCTTGGTATTGCGCACCGGGTTGGCCGGCGGCGGTGCGCCAAGCAAAGACTTATACCAAATGGGTCAACATCAAGGGCGCTTGGTATTAGTGTGCAAACAAAACGATCTCAGACTACAAGGAATTTCCGATTCAGGACGCTACAGCGGAAGGCTAAAACTTTGTACCAGGCTGCCACAGACCATGCGCCAGCCATCAACCAGCACGAAAAATATTAGTTTAAATGGTAATGAAACCACGTTTGGCGGTAGCATCATCATGCCCAGGCTCATCAGGACGCTGGCGACCACCATATCTATAACTAAAAACGGCAAGTAAAGCAGGAAGCCGATTTCAAATGCTCGGCGCAACTCGCCGACCAAAAAGCTGGGAATCAACGCGCGCCAAGGGGTGGTTTCGATATTGGTCGGAGGGGGTAGATGAGCAATATCGAGGAAAAGCCTGAGGTCATCGAGTTTAACATTTCCGACCATGAACTTGCGAAAAGGCTCAGCCGCGAGTCGCAAGCCTTCCATTTCGTCGATCCGGCCTTCGGTCATTGGCAAAAGACCGATCATCCAAGCCTGGTCAAGCACTGGTTGCATAACGAAATAGGTGAGGAACATCGCCAGCCCGATCAACACAATGTTGGGCGGCGTGCCTTGCGCGCCGATGGCACTGCGCAACAGCGAAAGCACGATCACAATGCGGGTAAAGCCGGTCATCATAACCAGCAGGCTTGGCGCCAAGGACAACAATGTGATCGCAGCTGTGAGTTGGACCAAACGTGCGGTGGTCGATCCGCCGCCGGCGCCGAGATCGAGATTGATTGATTGCGCCAAGGTCATGCTTGGCATGAGCACCAAAGCCATAAAATAAACTGAAAGACGCTTCATGGCTTGGGCCCAAGCCAGCCAACCAATAAATCCTGAGGGCCGCCGGTGAGCAAAAGAAGCTGACGGCCCTCGCAGCGGATCAACAGCAGCCGGCGCCGCGGGTCAACGGCTAGGCTGTGCTCAATGACAAGCGCTTTTTTGTCATCTGGTTTGTCAATGATACGCTGGGCCAGCTTAAAGTGGGTGGCTATGCGATGGGCGATGGCGAGTAGGGCGATCACAAAAGCCAATGCGCCCGTTGCCACTGCGATATTGGAGAGGGTCATTCGGATTTTTTCCGGGAGATCACGTTTTTTATTCATGATGCGTTCATCGCAACGCTCAGCGTGTCCAGTTCAATGAGCAATACTGCGAGACTTGGGCGTACCAGCCGACCCTGATCAGGTGGCAGGTCAAGCGCGCGGGCGCACAGGATGCCAACCACGCGGTCAAGCCCCTGGATATCAACCTGTCGCCCAGCATTGAGTAGAAGTCGGGCAAGTTGAAGGGTCGCTGCGATGGAGGTGATCATTTCCCCCACCGCGGCACAGCGGTCGGGGGGGGGGGAGGGGTGGGAAAGATTGCCTTGGGTCACGGGGAGATAGTGCAGGCAATTGATTGACAAAACCTTGCTCAGGAGGAGTTGCGTTGTTAACCGATGGTTAGAGACTACGGCGTAGAAGCAGTCAGCGGAATGATTGGTAGGCGGTTATGGTACAGGGCGGTGGTCATAAAGCAACGGAAGCGGCAGGATCGGATCTGTTTAAACTGGCCGATCGTCGACTTGCCTTCTTGCAGCAGCGTCAGATCGTTTTGGCACAGAATATTGCCAACGCCAATACACCCGGCTGGCATGCGCGCGATGTTTCACCGTTCGAGGCCGTTTTGGCGGGAAAGGGCACGATCACACCAGCCAGAACCAATGCTCAACATCTATCCGGGCTTTCCCGGGCAGCTTCTGGCGTTATTGTTGGTTCTGGGGAGCAATCGCCAGATGGTAACTCGGTGCGGCTGGATGAGCAACTCAGCAAAGTCGCTGATACCGAAACATCGCAAAGCACTGTTGCCAATCTTTATACGAAATTTCTCAGTTTCTACCGCACAGCACTCGGCCGCTAGCGGTATGTTTTCCACCCTAAGTCCTGAAGGAGCCATGCGATGGAACTGAATACGGCCCTCGCGATTTCCGCGCGCGGCATGGATGCGCAGACCAATCGTTTGCGTGTGATCGCGGAAAATCTCGCCAATCAGGATACCACCGGTAGCCTGCCAGGTGGCAAGCCGTATCAGCGCAAAACAATTACATTTGCTAATCAATTCGACCAGACGCTTGGTACGAATGCCGTGAAGGTCAAGCAGGTCGGTCGAGACAGCACCGAGTTTCCACTGCGCTACGATCCCGGCCATCCGGCAGCCGATAAGAGCGGCTACATCAAGACACCGAACGTCAACAGCTTTGTCGAAGTGATGGATATGCGCGAAGCCGAACGGAGTTACGCGGCCAACCTGGCTGTGATGCAGGTTTCGCGCAGCATGCTGACACGAACTGTTGAGATGCTGAAGTAGTAGAATGGCAATACCCACCCTGACGGTTACACCAGGAACTGCGGCCAAAGCCTATTCGGATGTTGTCAGTGGCACAATTGGTCATGGCGGTGCTGATTTCGGCGGTGTTTTGGCGCGTGCGGTTGCGGGCGTGATCGACACAACGAAGGCAGCCGAGCATCAGGCGATGGGGGCCATCGCCGGCAAGGGCAATCTCACTGACGTGGTGTCCGCAGTCGCCCAGGCAGAGCTTGCACTGCAAACCACAGTGGCTATCCGCGATCGCGTCATCCAAGCGTATCAGGAAATCATGCGGATGCCGATATAATGGGGTCGAAATATCCCGGAACAGCGAATTCCAACATAAAGTAATGGGGTGTTTCGGTCCCTGTTTTCCACTCGGGCAAAAGGCGCCGATGACATGCAGGATGGCGATGTAGGCGGCATTATTCGGGATGCCATGATGCTGACGCTCAAGCTCGGCGGCCCAATGCTGGTAGCCACGCTTGCCATCGGTATCGTCATGTCGTTGATCCAGGCGGTTACCCAGATCAACGAACCAGCGCTCGCGTTTGTTCCAAAGCTGCTCGCGCTCGGGGCGACGTTTTTGCTGGGCGGATCGTTCATGTTCGCCAACTTGGATGATTTCACCAAACTGGTGTTCGATCGCATTGTGGCCGTCGGGGCCCGATGACGGACGCTGATCTCCAGGGGCTGATCGGGTCGGGGCCTGCTTGGGCGTTCGCGCTGGTGCTTGTTGTAAGCCGTCTGGGCAGTGTGTGCATGTTGCTGCCGGGTCTGGGCGAAGCCGAGGTGCCGATGAACATTCGCGCCGGCATGGCGTTTTTGTTGACGATCCTGCTGCTGCCGTTGCTGGCGCCAGCTTTGCCCGCCATGCCAGAGAGCCCGATTTCGCTGGTGGGATGGATTGGCGGTGAAATATTAATTGGCATATGGATTGGCTGGCTTGCCCGATTGCCGATGCTGGCCTTGCCGATCGCCGCGCAGTTCGCCGCTGGCGCGCTCGGGTTTTCGAACGTGCTGCAGCCAGATCTTCTATTGGGTCCGCAATCCAGTGCGTTGTCGCGCTTGTTCAGCCTTGCGGCACCGGTGCTGCTGCTGACCAGCGGGCTTTATATCATGCCACTGGCGGCGTTGGTGGCAAGTTACCGGGTCTTTGTGCCAGGTGTGTGGTTGGCAGGCGGCGATCTCGCCTCGATTGTGGTGGGGGCGGTGTCGGAAAGCTTTGCTCTTTCCCTGCAGCTTGGCGGGCCGTTCGTTGCGGCTGGGATGGTTTGGCAAATTGGCCTCGGCGTCGTGGCCCGCCTCGTCCCGCAACTCCAGGTCTATTTTGCAGCGATGCCTGGGCTTATTATGGGGGGGCTGGTGCTCCTGGCGCTGCTGTCGGCGGGTATGCTGGCGGACTGGGAGGGCAGCATCGCCACCAACAGCCCGTTCGGTGGACTGCGGTAGCGCGGGGCGATGTCCGATGAAGAAGACCGCACCGGCCCCGCCTCCCAACGCCGGTTTGACCAGGCGCGTGAGGCTGGACAGGCGCCGTTGTCGCGCGAAGTGGCGAGTGTCGCGGTGCTGGGCGCAGCATTTGCGGTGATGTCGCTTGATGGCGCTGCGATGGTTCGCCGATTTATCGACGGCGTGCGCCCGTTTTTGGATCAATCCCACCTCCTCCAACCGATCGCAGGATTGCGGACGGCGGCGCTGCTGGCGCTTGTGCTGATGGTGCCGTTGATTTTGGTGGCCGCTTTCGTTGGGGCGGCCTCGGTCCTGGTTCAGACTAGTTTTCTCATTCATACCAAAGCCTTGATGCCTGATCTTGCGCGGGTGAGCCCGATGCGTGGATTTGCCCGATTATTCGGCGCCACCACGCTCATCGATGCGGGCAAATCATTGATAAAACTTGGGGTTGTCGGGTGGTCGGGGTGGGCCGTAGCGGGGGAGGTTTGGCCATTGCTGGCGAAAGCTGGGACCGGATCGGCATCGGGCCTGGTTGCCTCGGTATGGAAAATACTGGCGATGTTGGTGATGCCGATGCTTGGCGCACAAGGTGCGATCGCGTTACTCGATGTGGCGCGCCTGCGGATTAAGCACGCGCGGGATTTGCGGATGTCGCGTGAGGAAGCAAAGCAGGAAGCGCGCGAGTCAGATGGCGACCCCCATGTCAAAGCGCGCACAAGGCAAATTCGCCAGCAGCGCGTCAAGCGCCGCATGGTCGCGCAGGTTGCCAAGGCAACTGTGGTGATTACCAACCCGACCCATTATGCTGTGGCATTGGCCTATGATCGCGGCAAGGGCGCCGCGCCGCGGGTCGTGGCAAAGGGGGAAGACGAGATGGCGGCTCGTATTCGCGCAGCGGCAAGCAAAAGCGCGGTGCCGATGGTGGCCAATCCACCGCTTGCGCGCGCACTCTATTCCGTGCCGCTTGATGCCGAAATTTCGGCCGATCATTTTCAGGCGGTGGCGGAGATCATCGCCTATGTCTGGACGTTGAAGGGGCGTCGCGCATGAGGCGCCCTGACAGTCTTGGCACGTCGCGGCGTGCCGACAACAAGCTGTTGGTCTGGCTGCTGACATCGTTGGCTATCCCAATGGCGATGCTGGATGACACGGGCCGCGTGTTAATGACCAACGCAGCCTGGCAGGCACGCGCGGGCGGTCCCGTCACAATCGGTGATGACGCCTTGGAGATGTTTGCCACTGAAAGCCATGCGCAAATTCTGAAGGCGCAGATGGATCATCACGCGGTTTCAGTGCGTTTTGTCCATGCCGCCGATCCGGTCCTGGTGCGGCGGATGCACTTGCCGGATGGTCGAGGCGTTTTGCTTCTGATCGATGATGGGGCGGAACTTACCCGATTGCAGGCGGCAGAAGCACATAGCCAGCGCTTGCAGGCGGTCGGACAACTCGCGGCCGGAATTGCGCATGATTTCAATAATGTGCTCACCGCGATTCTGGGGGCGGCGGACATGATCGCCGAGCGCTGCGATGATGACCAGACCCGCGCCGACGCTGCCATCATTCGTTCCAGTGGGGAACGTGGCGCCGATATGGTGCGCCAGTTGCTTGCCCTTGGCGGTCAGCAGATGCTGCTGCCACAGGTGATTGGGGTGAGCAAAGCAATGACCTCGCTCGCCGAGATGTTGCGCAGGCTGCTGCCAACCTCGATTGGGTTTGACCTGTTGCTGGAAACCCCAGGGCGGGCAGTGCGGGTCGATGTCAACCAGTTGGATCGCGCTTTGGTCAATCTCGTGATCAACGCGCGCGATGCGATGGCGTCGGGTGGACGGATCCGCCTCGCGACCGGCCATGCGACCTTCCTTGAGGTGCATCAGGCGCAGCCCGACCCGGTTCCCCCAGGGCGTTACGTAACGATCAGCGTGGATGATGACGGACCCGGGATGGATGCGGCGTTGCAAGCCCGCATCTTCGAACCATTTTTTACCACCAAACGCGACATCGGGGGAACCGGTCTTGGGCTTGCCACGGTCCTTGGAATTGTACGGCAGTCGGAAGGTTTCCTAACGTTGCGGAGCGCGCCAAACGAGGGGACGAGCTTCACACTGTATTTCCCGCGTCATGAATTGCCCGAACCCGTTCTTGCCTCGGTCGCGGTGGCGGCCGACACTAGTGGTTCCGTCGGAGAACGCTGCGTGTTGCTGGTGGAAGACGAGGATCTGTTACGCCACCTAGTGACAGCAATGCTCGTCAGGCGCGGATGGCGCGTCTTGGTGGCAGACTGCGCAGAGGCGGCGCTGGCCATGTTGGAGCATGGCCCGATCAGCGCCGTCGTCTCCGACATGATGATGCCAGGAATGGATGGTGGCGCGCTCGTGCTGGCGGTGCGCGCGAAATTGAACCAACCGCAGCTTCCGGCGATCCTGGTCTCTGGCTATGCCGATGCTGGATTGCGCGTGCATACGACTGATACGGCCAACCAGTTTCTCGGCAAGCCTTATAAAATGTCAGACTTGGCGGCCCATTTGGATCGTTTGACCCAAGCTAGGGCTTGACCGACTCCTGATAAATATGCCCATATGTTCGTGCTTTGTTCCGTCGCGGACGGAATTAACGAACATATAACGAACGAATTCTTCATGACCCGTAAACCAGCGATTGTCCCGGCCATGCCGGATATGACAGACTCGGATGAGACCCAACCGCGGCGGGCGGCAGGCGCCCGCGGCCAGGAGATGTCGATGGACAAGAACAAAGCGCTCGACGCGGCAATGATCCAGATTGAACGGGCCTTCGGAAAAGGCTCGATCATGCGCATGGGTGCGCGAACCGGCGATGAGCATATCGAAGTGATTCCGTCTGGCTCGCTGGGGTTGGATTTGGCGCTCGGCATTGGTGGTATGCCACGCGGGCGTATTATCGAGATTTACGGGCCGGAAAGTTCGGGCAAGACCACCTTGGCGCTGCATGCGATTGCCGAGGCGCAGCGCAAAGGCGGCACCTGCGCATTTATCGACGCCGAACATGCGCTCGATCCGATTTACGCCCGCAAGCTGGGCGTCGATGTCGATAATCTCCTGATCAGCCAACCCGATGCTGGCGAACAGGCGCTCGAGATTTGCGACACGCTGGTGCGATCCGGTGCGATTGACGTGCTGGTGATCGATTCGGTTGCAGCTTTGGTGCCGCGTGCCGAGCTTGAAGGCGAAATGGGCGATAGCCACATGGGCCTGCATGCGCGGTTGATGAGCCAAGCCTTGCGCAAGATCACCGGCAGTGTGAGCCGCAGTAAGACCATGCTGATCTTCCTCAATCAGATCCGCATGAAAATCGGGGTGATGTTCGGCAATCCGGAAACCACCACCGGCGGCAATGCGCTGAAATTCTATGCCTCGATCCGATTGGAAATTCGTCGCATCGGCCAGATTAAGGACCGTGAGGAAGTGGTCGGCAACCAAACCCGGGTGAAGGTGGTGAAGAACAAGCTGGCGCCACCGTTCCGCCAGGTTGAGTTCGACATCATGTATGGCGAGGGGATCAGCAAGGTCGGCGAATTGATTGATCTTGGGGTCAAGGCCGGGGTCGTCGAAAAATCCGGCGCTTGGTTCAGTTGTGACAGCACGCGGATCGGTCAAGGTCGGGAAAACGCCAAACAGTTCCTGCGCGATCATCCCGAAATGGCGGCCAGCATCGAAAAGAAAGTGCGCGATCAGGCCGGCGTGGTCACTAATATGATGATCTCGACCGCCGAACCAGAGGACGCCGAGGCCGCTGAATAGGCCTTTGGCGCAACCGCTGACGCAAGACGATACCGCATTGGTCGCCGCGGCAATGGCGACCATGCGGGAGCATTACCGTCCGTTCTGGCATACCGTTGCTGCTGCGCTGCGGATGTCGGATGGTCGGATCGTGACCGGGGTGCATCTTGGCGCCACGGTCGGGCGGATGGCGATATGTGCAGAAGCGGTGGCGGTGGGCCGGGCGGTGCTCGAAGGCGGCGGCAGGATTGTGCGTGCCGTTGCTGTCCGCCATCCCAAGCCAGATGAAGACGGTGAAATTGCAGTGGTGTCGCCGTGCGGCGGGTGTCGGGAATTATTCGCCGATCATGCACCCGGCGCGGGGATCATCGTGCCGGGACCGGACGGGTTGGCGGTCTGGTCAGTCCAGGATTTGCTGCCGCTGCCCTATCAGCGCTGACCCATCTTGCCGAGACGCGATGGTGATGTTCATACTCAGGGTCAAAGTGGGGACGCCATGATGGATATCGAGAAAATCGCCGAGACGCTGGAACAGGAAAACGCCGCTGGCAATTTCATGCCGCAGGCGTGGCGTGGCAAGTTGACGATGGACCAGGCCTATCAGGTGCAACTGGCGACCCTGCGCCACCGTATCGGGCGCGGCGAACGCCAGACCGGGTGGAAGGTCGGACTGACCGCGGCTGCGATGCGGGCGCAGCAGAACGTTCATGAACCCTGCTTCGGCTATCTGCTGGCCAGCGGCCACCGGCCGAGCGGGCATCAGTATGATTTCGACAAGCTGATCGCGCCGGGCTTTGAGAATGAGCTTTGTTTGCGCGTGTCCAAAACCTTGCGCGGCCCCGGTGTGACCCTGGCCGATGTTGCGGCCGCAGTGACCCATGCCGCCCCGGCACTGGAAGTGATCGAAAAACGCGGCAATTTCACCGATGACCTGCCGCTCGCGATGGCCGATAATGCCCAGCAGCATTCCTATGTCACAGGTGCTGAATTGGCGCTTTCTGATGTCAATTCCAATCTTGGCGCCGCTACGGTTGATGTTCTGGTCGGTGGGGTGGTTCAGGAAACCGCGCCCGGCTCGGCGGTGATGGGGGAAGGGGCGCTGTTGTCGGTTGTGTGGTTGGCCAACAAGCTCGCTGAATTCGGCTTGGGGATTGAGGCCGGGCAGGTGATCATGTCGGGGTCTTTCACCCGGCAGTACGCGATTGCTCAGGGCATGACGGTCGATTCTCGCTTCAGCCCGTTCGGAGCCGTTACCGCGCGCTTCTGAACGTGAAGAACCCTTATTATGCCGGCCCGGTGAGTGACCATTTTGATGGCGAGCGCTTTTTTGTGCCTGACGCCCCAGGCGACAAATCCCGCGCCGATTTTCTGCGCTGGCGGCGCGAAGGTGGACGGGCGGTGTGGCCGCGCCAGGCGCCAAGCCCGCTGCAGGACGTTCCGCCGGCACGCAGCGACGGGATGCGGGTCACACTGGTCGGGCATGCGAGTTTCCTGATCCAACTCGCCGAGATCAACATCCTGGTCGATCCAGTGTGGTCCGATCGTGCTGGGCCGCTGGGACTGCTGGGGCCACGACGGGTCAATCAGCCTGGCATCGCGTTCGCCGATCTGCCACCGATCGATGTCGTTTTGGTGACCCATAATCACTACGACCATCTCGACATGGCGACGTTGCGCCGACTAGGGCGCGGGCATCGACCGCATTTTGTCACGCCGCTGGGCAATGACACGATCATCCGCCGCGCGGCCCGCAAAGCGCAGATAACCGCATTGGACTGGGGCCAAAGCGTTGAAATTGCGCCCGGCATCGTTGCCTATTTGCGGCCCTGTCGGCACTGGTCAGCGCGTGGCCTGCGCGATCGACGGATGGCGCTGTGGGGGGCTTTCGTGATGACGTCGCCGGTCGGAACGATCTATCATGTTGGTGATACCGGTTTTGGCGATGGGGCACATTTCGTGGATATCGCGGCACAATTCGGCCCACCCGACCTCGCCATCCTGCCGATCGGTGCCTATGAGCCACGTTGGTTCATGCAGGCCCAGCATATGAACCCGGCCGAGGCGGTGCAGGGGTTTCTGCTGTGCCAGGCCCGCAACGCGATTGGCCATCACTGGGGGAGCTTTCAGTTGACCAACGAGGCAATCGAGGCCCCTCGCGCGGCGTTGGACGACGCATTGGCGGTGCATGACATTGATCCGGGGCGGTTTCGCGCGCTGAGACCGGGTGAAGTTTGGCAGGCATGACACAGGTTGATTCGGCTGCGTCCTGGCGGCGCCTGGCGGCGAATTTGCTGCTCAGCACGATGGGTGGCGTGGGCATGTGGTCGGTGGTGGTGGCGTTGCCGTCGGTGCAGGCGGAATTTGGCGTCGCCCGCGGCACCGCGTCGCTGCCCTATACGATGTCGATGGCCGCGATTGCGGTTGGCGGGATTTTCATGGGCCGGCTGGTCGATCGGGTCGGGGTGATGCTGCCGGTGATCGGTGGCACGCTGAGCCTCAGCCTCGGCTATATTCTGGCCGGGCAAGCAACCAGCCTGTGGCAGTTCACCCTGATCCAGGCAGTGCTGATCGCGTTGCTTGGGGCGTCGACCACGTTCGGACCGTTGGTTGCCGATACTTCACTATGGTTTCAGCGCCGGCGCGGCATCGCGGTGGCGATTTGTGCCTCAGGCAATTATCTCGCCGGGGTGTTCTGGCCGCCCTTGCTGCAACATCTGATCGAAACCGTGGGCTGGCGCAGCGCGCATACGACGGTCGGGATCATCTGCCTGGGGGTGATGTTGCCGCTGACCTTGATGCTGCGGCGCCCGCCACCGGCGGAGCCTGACGTCACCGACGCAGGCGCGAGCGTGCGATTTGGCGTCGCTGGCTTGTCGCCGCGGGCGGTGCAGACGTTGCTGGTGATGGCGGGGCTGACCTGCTGCATCGCGATGTCGATGCCGCAGGTGCATATCGTCGCCTATTGCGGCGATCTTGGGTACGGGCCGGCGCAAGGGGCGGCGATGCTGTCGTTGATGTTGGGGTTCGGGATCGTGAGCCGGCTTGGCTCGGGCTTCATTGCCGACCGGATCGGCGGGTTCGCCACCGTGTTGATGGGCACGATGCTGCAGGCGGTGGCGTTGGTTTTGTATCTCGGGTTCAACGGGTTGTCGTCGCTCTATGTGGTTTCGGCGCTGTTCGGCCTGTTCCAGGGCGGCATCGTGCCGAGCTACGCGCTGGTGGTGCGGGAGATTTTTCCGGCACGGGAGGCGGCGAGCCGGATCAGCGCGGTGTTGATGGCGACGGTTGCCGGCATGGCGATCGGTGGCTGGATGTCGGGGGCAATCTTTGACCTGACCGGGTCGTATCGCGCGGCGTTCCTGAACGGGATTGCCTGGAACTTCGTCAATATCGGGATTGTGATTTTGGTGTGGCGCGCGCGACAGATCCGGATCGCTGTCGCGTAGGGCGCTTGGACAGATAGGCGGACAACCCGCGCTTTGCCTATTCGATCGGATAAAGATGATCGTTGGAAAAAGGGGTTGGAGCGTGTCCGCTATTCAACTAGAAAGGCTCACGCGCTAGCGGTTCCATTTGTCGCCGGTGATGCTGTCGCCAACCGCCGGGCCACGATCAGCAGCTTCTTGTCTTCTTGGGCGACCGCCAGCTTGGCGAGTGCCACCGCCGGATCCGCGAAGGGAACTATTCGCCGGCAACGGCGGTGATATTCCAGTTCAAGGTACGGAAATCAAAACCTGCATCAATCGTCGGCTTGACCAGGCGGAAATAGGGCGAGACGTCGAAATCGCGGGGTGCGAACAGCGTATGATGGCGCACTCGGAACACCTCTTCGATGCAGATATGGCAATCTGGCGTCGGCGCCGGCAGGTAGTCGATATGGGGTAGAACCGGGTAGTTAATTGCCTCGAACGCCTGGGCGATCAGGGTCGAACAGATCGCCCTTGTCGGGTCGCCGCTGCCGAGTGCGATCATCCGCCGGCGGAAGCGGGCGGGAATTGGCGGGTTGGGTAGCAAATAGCGGGCAAGATCGAAGACGTTGCGCAGATCGTAGCGATGCCCAATGCGACCAACGGCGTAGTCGATCACGGTGGCGGTCTCGGCGGCGGTCAGATCGACCGGACGACAAATGCGGGTGTGCAAGCCATCATATTCCCCGATGCCGATGCTGCGCACGCCCTCGACCAGATCAGCTTCGACGAAGCAATGGTCGGGTGCCGCCAGACGCTCAGCACCCAGCACACCGACGTAAAGTGCGGCATGGGACCAGGTTGACTGGGTCAGGTATTTAATCGCCGCACTGATCCGGGAGCGCCCTTCGACCAACAACACATCGCCAGGATGCAAAGTTTCCAGCAATCGAACACGCGGGGTCGGCGGGCTGCTCGACTGGCCGACCGGCACTTCACTGAGGAAGCGCGCCATGGCGCGGCCCAATTTCATCTGCACTGCCCTTATCAGGTTCATCCGGCATTCCCCGCGGATGCTCCGCGTAACCGGCAGACTTTCAATTGCGGCGCTTGGTATAAGTCTTTGCTTGGCGCACCGCAGCCGGCCAACCCGGTGCGCAATACCAAGCGCCCGAATGGCTGGAAGAGTCAGCCCTTCGGGCGCTTGGTATTACACGGCAATGGTTAACCATTCACCCAATCGCGTGCTGTTACGATCCGCTTGCGGCGTGATCAACTGCGGTGAGAACGTCCGCCAGCGACACGTTCCAGGTGAAGGGATGGGGCCAGTTGGTCGCCTTGGCGCCTGGTGGCTGGTCATCCCGGCCGATCACACAGTCATAACGCAAACCGCCTAGGGCGGCGAACCGGCGGAAATTCCACATCACCCATGAATTCATGTGGAGCTCGATCAGCGCTGTTCCCGGACGACAAAAGACGATGCTGGTAAGCGCCGCGCCATGGGGTGCCACGATGATGTCGGCATTGGCGAACAGCGCGATCTGGACCGACAATGCCAGCCGCTCTGGTTGGACTGCGACAAACCCAATGGCTTTCAGCGCCGCAATCACGGCGGGTTCATTCACCAGCTTTCGGTTCATCTGCCCGCTGCGATCGATATACAAACGGCGCGGATAGAGCCCTGACGCGGGCGCTGGCGGCGGGCTGGCGCCCAGTCGGGCGAAAAGCTGTGCCATCGACGGGTGGGGCAGGTGGTCGCCCACCGTCGTCCAAGGAACAACCATGGTTTCGACCCATAGCGTGGCACCCCGTGGCACCGCACGCGCCGGCAGATTTAGACCCAGGCGGCGCAGACTGTCTTGATGGACCGGCAAAGTGCAGGCCGGATGCAGGACACCGTCAAGGGCTGCAATCTCGGCGGGGTCAGTGGCGGCGAGGCGGCCGATCCCGTCCATCATCCAATGATAGTAATTCTCCGCGTTACCAGTCAGCAGGCTGAGATGCCGACCGGGCAGGCGAACGATGTCGTCGGCGAGATCGAGGCATGCTTGGCCGTCGGGGAGGAGCGTCCAGCCTTCATCGCGCATATTCGCCTGATGCAGGGTGTTGCTGATCACCTGACCACCGGCGCAAACGATGCCGGCGGCGCTATGGACGGTAACATCGTGGAACTCGATTAATATTGGGGCGGTTGACCAGTAATGTTCCGCGGCCCAATGTGCGCCACCGGGTTCGGTGGGGACGTCCATCTGGGCCAACTGGACTTGTCCGGTGGGCAAAGGCGGCAGCGCCACCTGGACAGTCGGCGCCAGCGCCCGGCCCGCGACATGGGGATGGTTCGCTGTGTTGACGAGGTCTTGCAAGTCGACCAAGGGAAAGTTTTGGCGCATTGGTCGGACTATGCCTAAATAACGCCATGCACGCCAAACCCGTCTACCGGATCAAGCCCAACGCCTTCGA
Source organism: Acetobacteraceae bacterium (assembly GCA_025360065.1). Taxonomy (GTDB): domain Bacteria; phylum Pseudomonadota; class Alphaproteobacteria; order Acetobacterales; family Acetobacteraceae; genus CAITOL01. The sequence continues at coordinate 13,579 of JANYCX010000099.1, forward strand.
AGTCCTATTCGCCCGCCGCAAGGCGGTGATTGGGGTGATCCATTCGCGGCCGCTGCCGGGATCGCCGGAATATGATGGCGAAAGCATGGCGAGCATTGTCCAGTTCGCCCTCGATGAAGCGGAACGCTATCGCGCCGGTGGGGTGGACGGGCTGATCGTCGAAAATCATGGCGATATTCCGTTTGCTAAACCGGACGAACTCGGCCCGGAAACCGCTTCCAGCATGGCGGTGATGACAGATGCGGTGCGCCGCACCGCGGGATTGCCGGTCGGGGTTAACGTTTTGGCTAATGGCGCGATCCAGGCGCTGGCTGTGGCCAAAGCGGCGGGGGCGTCGTTCATCCGGGTTAATCAATGGGCGAATGCCTATGTGTCCAATGAAGGGTTCATGGACGGCAAGGCGGGCGCGGCGTTGCGGTATCGGGCCTGGCTTCATGCCCGCAACGTGCTTGTGTTTGCCGATGTTCATGTCAAGCACGGTGCGCATGCCATCACCGCCGATCGCACGATTGCCGAACTTGCGCGCGACGTGGAGTTTTTTGACGCCGATGTGGCGATTGCTACCGGGCAGCGCACCGGCGACGCGGCTAGCCTGGATGAAATCCGCGAAATTGCCTCCGGGTGTTCGCTGCCTGTCGCAGTTGGCAGCGGGGTCACGCCGGATAATGTCGGAGATATTCTGTCGGTCGCCGATGCGGTGATCGTGGCGAGCTACCTTAAGCGCGACGGAGTTTGGTGGAATCCGGTTGATCCGGAGCGCTTGGCGGCGTTTATGCGGGTGGTGGAGCGGGTTCGGGCTTATACCAAGCGCCCTTGATGTTGACCCATGAAGACTGGGTCAACGGCGCTTGGTATGAGCGCGACTGTCATTTCGCCACCGTCCTTCGTGCATCACAAGATGGCGGTTTACATCGGCCCTAAATAGCCACCCTCGCCAACGCCGCCGTTAGCCGCGACATCTCGGCCTCTGCCGCACCAAGGCGATCGCGGTTTTCCTCCACCACTTCGGGCTTGGCGCGGCTGACAAAATCGGCGTTGTCGAGCTTTTTGCGGATTTTGTCGGCGTCATCGGCCGATTTTGCGCGGTCGCGTTCGAGGCGGGTGCGTTCGGCGGCGAAGTCGATCAGGCCGGCGAGCGGCAGCAGGATGGTGATGTTGTCGAGCAGGATCTGCGCGGCCCCGTTGGGGATATCGCCGACCAGGGCTTCGACATTGGTGGCGCGCGCCATGCGGCCGATCGGCTCAATCCAGGCTTGGGCGCGGGCGATGTCGGCGGGTGTCGCGTCTTTCAACAGGATGGCGGTGCGGATCGAGGGGGCGATATTCATTTCCGAGCGCACGGTGCGGATTTCGGAAATCAGCCGCACCACCCAATCGACCTCGGCGCGGGCGGCGTCCGCGTTGGAAACTGCGAACGGCGTGGGCCAGGCGGTGCGGATCAGGCTGCCTTCTTCGCCAAAGCCGAACTGGTGCCAGAGTTCTTCGGTCACGTAAGGGATCGCCGGGTGTAGCATGCGCAGGATCAGGCCGAGGACATGGCCAGCGACATCGCGGAGTTCGGCGGCTTGTGGTGTGGTGGCCAATTCTTTGGTTTCGGCGTTGAAAAGTGCAGGCTTGGCGAATTCGGGGAACCAGTCGCAGAACGTGCGCCAGGTGAATTTATAACCTGCGCCGGCATAATCATCGAAGCGATAGGCTTCGAGCGCGGTATCGGCAGCGGCAATGGCGTCTGACGCTTCGGCCAGAATCCAGCGGCTGAGCGGCAAAGTAGCATTTTCGGGGCGGAAATCCGGATTGGGCTTCACCCCGTTCATTTCGCAAAAGCGTGCCGCGTTCCACAATTTGGTGACGAAGCTGCGATAGGATTCAACGCGGGATTTGCCGAGTGCGACATCGCGGCCAGGGCCAGTCAGTGAGCAGATCGCAAAGCGTAACGCATCGGCGCCGAACTCATCGATCAGGGCGAGCGGATCGATAACGTTGCCTTTCGACTTGCTCATCTTCTGGCCGCGTTCGTCGCGCACCAGGCCGTGGATATAGACGGTCTTGAACGGCACATCGCCCATGAAATGAATGCCCATCATCATCATCCGGGCGACCCAGAAGAAAATGATGTCAAACCCGGTGACCAACGTGTCGCCCGGGTAGTAGCGGGCGAGTTCGCGGGTCTGGCTCGGCCAGCCGAGGGTGGAGAACGGCCACAAAGCCGAGCTGAACCAGGTATCGAGCACGTCTTCGTCCTGGGTCAGCACGCAAGGCTTGCCGTAATGCGCATCACCGAGGATTTGCGCTTCGCCGGCGGTTTTGGCGACGATGACATGGCCATCCGGGCCATAAAACGCCGGGATGCGATGGCCCCACCACAATTGGCGGCTGATGCACCAGGGCTGGATGTCGCGCATCCAGGCGAAGAAGGTGTTTTCCCATTGCTGGGGCACAAATTTGGTGCGGCCCTGTTCGACGGCCTCGATCGCCGGTTTGGCCAGCACTTCGGCATTGCAATACCATTGCATGGTCAGCAGCGGTTCGATCGGCACGCCCGAGCGGTCGCCGTGCGGAACCTGATTGACGTGGGGTTCGATCTTGTCGAGCCGGCCGAGATTTTCCAGTTCGGCGACGATGGCCTTGCGGGCGGCGAACCGATCCAGCCCGGCGAGGCCGCGCACGAAAGCGGGATCGGCGAGGCCGTCGATGGCAACCAAATCCGCCTCGATTTCGGCAAGGGTGATTTTCGCCGATTTGTCGAGGATGGATGGCATGGCAAGCTGATGGCGCTGGCCGACGGCGAAATCGTTGAAGTCATGGGCGGGGGTGATTTTGACCGCGCCGGTGCCCTTGGTCGGATCGGAGTAGTTGTCGGCGATGATCGGGATGCGGCGCCCGGTGAGCGGCAGGATGGCGAAGCGGCCGACCAGATCGGCGAAACGGTCATCGTCGGGGTTCACCGCCACGGCGGTATCGCCGAGCATGGTTTCGGGGCGGGTGGTGGCAACCGTGATAAAGCGGTCGGCCATGCCGTCAATCGGGTAGGTGATGTACCACAGGCTGCCGCGCATTTCGCGGTTCTCAACCTCGAGGTCGGAAATTGCCGACTGGAATTGCGGGTCCCAGTTCACCAGGCGACGGTCGCGATAGATCAGGCCTTGGTTGAACAAAGTGACGAAAACTTCGCGCACCGCTTCGGACAGGCCGTCATCCATGGTGAAGCGTTCGCGCGGCCAGTCGAGCGAGGCACCGAGGCGGCGCAATTGGCGGGTGATGGTGCTGCCGGACTCCGCTTTCCATTGCCAGACACGTTCAAGGAACTTCTCCCGGCCCAGCGCCTGACGGGAGATGCCTTCATCGGCCAGCAAGCGTTCGACCACCATTTGCGTCGCAATGCCCGCATGATCGGTGCCCGGCTGCCACAACGCGTCGCGGCCCTGCATACGGCGCCATCGGGTCAGCGTGTCTTGCACAGTGAAAGTCAGCGCGTGGCCCATATGGAGGCTGCCGGTGACGTTCGGCGGCGGGATCATGATGGTGTAAGGAACCGCGTTGCCGTCGGGGGCGGCGGCGAATGCGCCCGATCCTTCCCAATCGGCATAGAGCCGGGCTTCGGTTTCGGCAGGCGTATGCGATTTGTTCAACATGGAAAAATTCTCGGGCAATGGGAGCGAAATCAGGCGGAGGCGATCAGGGCAAGGCGCGCCCGACGACCCGTTCGATTTCGACTCGGACCTGGCGTTCGACCAGGGCGGGCAGGTTGGCGTCGAGCCAGGCCTGCAGCAACGGCCGGATTTCCTCGCGCACCATGTCTTCGATGGTCGGACCGCCGCGATGGACGGCCACGCGTTCGCGTTCGGTGACAAGGCGGCGGAGCAGCGCGCCGACTGACTCGCTGGTTGCGTCTGCCACATCCTGAGTTGACGCCGCCGACAAGGCGATTGCCGGCACTGGCTCGGGTTTTGGGGTCGGCGTCGGTGGTGGGGACGCGGCGGCGTCGGCGGTCATTTCAGCGGGCTCCGCGTCTGGTTCGGGGGGGGCGTCGGGTTCTTCGGAGGCCCCGGGCAGAGCTTCGACGAGCATGCTGGCGTCGAGCTGCAGCACATTATCGGCGTCTGTTTGGGGCGCATCTTCCTCGTTCAAGATCCGACGGATCGAGGCCAGAATGTCTTCCATCGACGGATCGGTCGGCTGGCCCTGCGGGTCAGTTTTGGAGGGCTGAGAGCCGCTCATCCCGCTTGCATCTTTTGGATCAACGGCCGGGCTCGTCGGTGGCGTAATCGCCGGTGCCGACCCAGCGGTTTTTGACGGCCCTGTAGTAAGCCGTTTCGTCGTAAAGCGGCACGGACAGGTTGAGATCGCGGGCGGTGAGCCGGCCCGCTGCGCCCGCGATCTGATAAGAAGCGGTGACCAGGGCAGCGAGGTTGTTGACCAGCGAGGTCCGCGAATTGAGCAACGTCTGCTCGGCGTTCAGCACGTCAAGCGTGGTGCGGCTGCCGACAATGGCTTCGCGCTGGACGCCCTCGAGGGCGATTTCGTTCGAGCGTATCTGCTGGCGGGTACTGGTGATGGTTTCCTTGGTGGCAAGGTAGGTTTGCCAAGCTGTGGTCAATTGCTGGACCGCGGTGCGGCGGGCGTCTTCAAGTGTTTTGCGCGACTGCTGCTGCTGCTGGACTGCCTGCCTGATGGCGGCATATTCGATGCCGCCCTGGAAGATCGGCATCGTCGCCACCAGGAGGATCTGGTTCGAGCGGACGGTGGTGTTTTTGGAGGCTACGTCCTGGGTGCGGCCGTAACTGCCTTGCAGGCTTAAGGTCGGCATCAGGCGCGAATATTGCTGGTCGATATTGTCCTTGGCTGCGGCGTCGCTGAATAAGGCCGCAACCACGGTGGGATTGTTTTTTTCGGCGACCTCGCGGGCAAGGTCCATGGTTGCCTGTGGCAGCTTCAGCGGCTGCGGCTCGATCAGATTTTGCGGGAGTTCGCCAACGACCTGCCGATAGGCCGAACGCGCGGTTTCCAGATTGCCGACCGCAGTCTGGCGAAGCGCTTTGGCGGCTGCGAGGGCGGCTTCGGCCTGTGCCACGTCGGTGCGGGTGATTTCGCCGACGCGGAACCGGTCATTGGTTGCTTCGAGCTGGCGGGTCAGAACGCGCTCGTTGTTAGTGTTTAGGTCCAAGGTGCGCTGGGTTTGGATCACCTGGACATAGGCGTTCACCGTGGTCTGGAAGGCGGTTTGCTCCGCGCCCAGCAATGTCGCACGCTGCGACATCACCTGGTTTTCCGCTTTATTGGTGCCAGCGCGCGTGGCGCCGCCACGAAACAGGGGTTGGGTAACGGTGAGGGTTTCGCTGTTGGTGCCACGATTGCCCGCGTTGGCCCGGCCACCATTGACCGTATCGACGCCGTTGTTGCGCACGATAGACTGGCTGTCGGTGTAGCCGGCATTGGCGCTGACGGTGATGGTTGGCCGCCAACCAGCCAAAGCTGCGGGCACGGCTTCATCGGTGGCGCGCAAAAGGGCGCGCTGGGCCTGGAGCGCTGGGTTGCTGGAATAGGTAATCGCAAGTGCTTCCTGAAGGGTCCGCGCATCCGCCGCACCGCACAGGCCGAGGATAGGAAGTGTCACCAATAGTGTCGCGCGCAGGCTCATCCTGGTCATGCAGAAATCCTCAACAGGGTCAGGTTCGAGCCGACGATCGTACCTGCGTACTGACAGTGTGGCACAAACGCCAGCCGGTCACCACTGGAACACACTAGAAAACGAAGCCGGCGACACTGGCGAGGCCTGGGAGCATTGTCGCGTTGCAGTCAAACATCGGGACCACGCGCAAGCTACCGTCAACAACCACGCCCCGCATGGCCCGGCCAATTCCACCGCTGACCTGCACACCGACCAGCCGGCCGTTTGGCGCCAACTGGGCGGCGAAAGCGGCGGGGAATTCGGCCACCGCGCCGTCAAGCAGGATCAGATCATAGGGGCCACCAGCCGCCCAGCCGGCACCAAGCGGGCCGACGGCCCAGGTGACACCGCGGATCGCCACCCCTGCTTTGTCGTCAAGGGCAACAACTGCCACACCGCAAGCGGCCAGCAGAGCGGCACTGTAGCCGTGCCCGGCGCCGATCACCAAAACCCGCTCACCCTCGCGCAGTTCAGCCAACTGCAACAGCCGCGCGGTCACCATTGGTTGCGCCATCACACGGCCGCCGCCGAGTTCAACCTCGATGTCGACATAGGCGAGCGCGGCCAGCTTCGGCGGCAGGAAGCGTTCACGCGGCACGCTTCGCATCGCGGCGATGATCCGTGGATCGGTGACCTTGTTGGGACGGATCTGCCCATCAACCATCATGGTGCGGGCAATAGAGTCATCGAGCACGGCCTGGTCCATCATCATCCTCCGCGCCGCAGCGCAGTTCCCTGACGCGTGACCCTGGAAAAGGTCCGTCCGCGTGGCAAACCTTATAGAGATGCCGCGCCGCCCGCGCAAAGCTTTCAAAAGCCGCGCTGCCCGCGCGCGATCACGATGCGGGGCATGTTCGCATGGGACTTGACCGCGTCCGGCATGCGCCCGATAAGCCGGGCTTCACCTATCACGTCTATGACACCTGATTGGTCCGGTGGCAGAGTGGTGATGTAGAGGACTGCAAATCCTCGTATGCCGGTTCGATTCCGGCCCGGACCTCCAATTTTTCCGGATGATGCGGGTGTCGGTTCCTGGCATAGAGGCAACTCCATTTTGCCGAAGGGTCGCCAGATGCCGCAGGATTTCCAGGTGCCGGATGATCGGTTGATCTCCCCCGAGAGCGAAACCCGCATCGCGGCGTGGTGGTGGCGCTTGTGCATTACGAAGTTGGCGGGCTGATGACCTGCCGGCCGCACCAGGCGCTCGATGCCGAAATGCAGATGCTCTATGCCGAGGGCGCCAAGATCGACTGGATGTACGAGCCGAGCTTCCATCCGCGCTGGCTTCCCGGATTTCCAGAGCGGTTGATCTTTGCCACGCTGACCTGTGCGCCGTGGCAATGGGTGCTGGTGGCACCGTGCGAGCAGGCCCCGGAAGGCTTGGTGAACGTGCAGACTGGGGAGGTGCATGCGGTAGTTTGGTAGGGTGGCGGCACCCTCACCCCGGGCCTGTCGCGGAGGGCGAGGGAGAAGCGTTTGCGCCGGCGAGGGTAAACCCCACATACCCTTGTGCCGCGACATCGGCGCAGATTTCGCGATAGCGCGCCATCCCGCCGGCATAGGGCATGAAGATGCGCGGCTTGCCCGGAATATTGGCACCGAGATACCAGGAATGCTTGGCATGCGGCAGAAGTGTTGCATTGGCGGCGTCGTTGACCTGGCCGACCCATTCGATGGCCGCGGCCTGGGTGGCTTCGGTGGTGGCGATGCCGTGGGTGCGCATATGGGCGATGCAGGCGGCGATCCATTCGGCGTGCTGTTCGATGGCCACCGGCATGTTGCACAGCACTGACGGGCTGCCCGGACCGGTGACGGTGAACAAATTGGGGAAGCCGGGGATTTGCAGGCCGAGGTAATTGGTTGGCCCGGCCTCCCAGGCGTCGCGCAGTTTCAGCCCGTCGCGGCCGGTGATGTCGATCCGCAGCATCGGGCCGGTCATGGCGTCGAAGCCGGTGGCGAAAACGATGATATCGACGGGGTATTCGCCATTGGCCGTGGCGATGCCGGAGGGCGTGATGTGGGTGATCGGGGCGGCACGGACATCAACGAGTTCGACAGTGTCGCGGTTATAAGTCTCGAAATAATCGCTATCGATCGGTGGGCGCTTGGCGGCGTAAGGGTGGTCGATATCGGCGAGCTTTTCGGCGGTGGCGGGGTTATTCACGATCTGGCGAATTTTGGCTTTGATGAAGTTGGCAGCGGTTGCGTTGGCGGCAAGGTCGGTGGTGATGTCGCGGAAATTAGCGCGGAATTGCAGGCCGCCTTTGGCCCAGGCGGCCTCGAATATCGCCGTCCGTTGTTCGTCGGTGACATCGAAGACCGATTGATCTTCGACCACGAAAGGGTGGCCGTTGGCGGTGCTGTGCATGGTGGCGCGGATAAGGGCTGCGTTGTCGCGCACGTATTGCTGGAATTCCGGGGTGAGCGGGACGTTGCGGGCGGGCACGCTGTAATTGGCGGTGCGCTGGAATACGGTCAAATGGGCGGCGGTCTCGGCGATCACCGGGATGGCCTGGATGCCGGTTGATCCGGTGCCGATGATGCCGACGCGTTTGCCGGTGAAATCGACACCATCGTGCGGCCATTCGCCGGTATGGTACCAGTTTCCGGCGAAATCCTGAAGGCCGGTGATGCTGGGCACATTGGCGGTCGACAGGCAGCCGACGGCGGTGATGAGGTAGGTGACCGAATAGCGATCACCGGCCCCGGTGGTGACCTGCCAACGGTTTTCCGTGGCGTCGTAATGGGCGTCGGTCACCCGCGTATCGAAGCGGATGCTGCGGCGCAGATCGAAGCGGTCGGCAACGTGGTTGAGGTAGCGCATGATTTCGGGCTGCTGCGGATAGCGTTCCGACCACTGCCATTCCTGTGTCAGCTCGGGGGAGAATGAATAGCAGTAGGAATGGCTTTCCGAATCGCAGCGCGCTCCGGGATAGCGGTTCCAGAACCAGGTGCCGCCGACGCCGGCGCCAGCTTCAAGCACTTGCACGTTGAGGTCTTGCCGGTCGCGGAGGCACAGCAATTGGTAAAGGCCGGCAAAACCGGCGCCGATAATCAGGGCGTCTAGCTTGGTGGGGGGCATTTGGGGTCTCCTTGGTGGGGAGGTTATCTGGCAGAAGGGGAGGAAGGAAGGTCTTGTTTTGGGGCGGCGAAACAAGGCTCAACGCCTGGACACCAAGGCGCCAAGTTTATTTTGTGGCATGGCGCCTGGGGTTGCATGGCGACGACGAAAAACCTTGCATCGGTTCCTCACTCATATTAAGAACAAATCATGAACTCATCAACGGAACCCTTCGGCTTGCCCGACGACGCGCCAGAACTGGCGCGGCGCTTTGCCGTGATCATGGCGGGGCTGGGGGCGTTGATTGCGCGGCGGTTCTTGAAGATGCCGCATCTAAACGGGTTCACCTTGTTGCTTTGGAACCGGCTGAACCGGGCGGCGCGGCGGTTTCATCAGGCGCTGATCAGCCCAGGCAGGGTGCGCGCGCCGAGGGTGCGGGTCGATCGTGTGGCTATGGCACTGGAGCGGCCGGTGGCATTGCCTAGGGCGCGCGGCTGGATTGTGCGCGAACTCGGCTGGGAGGCGGCGGCGTTTATGGGGTATCTGGAAATGCTGCTGGCCGAGCTTGCGACGCAGGCGGCGCTGGCGGGCGCGCCGCGCGCGGGGCGGATATTGCGACCGATCTGCCGGATGCTGGGCGTCCCGGCGGCGTTGACGCCAAAAACTATCCCGGCGGCGTTGACGCCAAAAACTATCCCGGCGGCGTTGACGCCAAAAACTATCCCGGCGGCGTTGACGC
>JANYCX010000135.1 GCA_025360065.1 Acetobacteraceae bacterium
ATCGCCTTGCAGGATGCAGGACGGGTATTTCCAGGTGATCGCCGACCCGGTTTCGACCTGGGTCCAGGATATTTTACTGCGCGCGCCGCGACAGGCACCGCGCTTGGTGACGAAGTTGTAAATGCCGCCCTTGCCGTCCGCGTCGCCCGGATACCAGTTTTGCACGGTGGAATATTTGATCTGCGCATCATCGAACACAATCAGTTCGACCACTGCCGCATGCAGCTGGTTTTCATCGCGCTGCGGCGCGGTGCAGCCTTCCAGATACGATACGTACGCGCCTTCTTCCGCAATGATAAGGGTGCGCTCGAACTGGCCGGTATTGCGCGCGTTGATGCGGAAATAGGTCGACAATTCCATCGGGCAGCGCACCCCCTTGGGGATGTAGACGAAGCTGCCATCGGTAAAGACCGCCGAATTCAGCGCGGCAAAATAATTATCCCCCGCCGGCACCACGCTGCCGAGATATTTGCGCACCAGCTCCGGGTGATCGCGCACCGCTTCGCTGATCGGGCAGAAAATTACCCCTGATTTGGCAAGCGTTGACCGGAAGGTGGTGGCCACCGACACGCTGTCGAACACCGCATCGATGGCGATCGGCGGGCGTTCATCTTCAGCGCCCTCAACCCCCGCGAGGATCGCGCGTTCCCGCAACGGAATACCGAGCCGTTCGTAGGTGCGCAGCAGTTCGGGATCAACCTCATCAAGGCTTTTCGGGCCGGGCTTTTTCTTGGGCGCGGCGTAGTAATGCAGATCCTGATAGTCGATCGGCGGATGCTTGATCTTTGCCCAATCGGGTTCTTCGGTCTTGAGCCATGCGGCGTAGGATTTCAGCCGCCAGTCGAGCAGCCAGGCCGGTTCGTCCTTACGGGCGGAAATCAGCCGGATGATGTCTTCGTTGAGGCCCTTGGGGGCCATGTCCATTTCGATATCGGTGGTAAAACCCCATTTATAGCCGCCGTCAGTGACGGCTTGCACGGCATCAAGGGTTTCGGCAACTGCGGCCATGATCGTGGTTTCCTATTCAGCCGGTAGAGCGGCGAAGGCAGGCACGCGGAACGCATAAGGGATCGACGCACACCGCATATCGGCCAAGGTAATTGCGCCCAGCGAGCGCTGGATTGCGTCGTTGACCAAATCCCAGCGGCCTTTGACCGCACACAGGCTTTGCACATCGCAACTGCCGGTGCCGCCATCAACGCACGCGGTGAGCGCGATCGGGCCATCAATGGCGGTGATCACATCGGCGACTGAAATCGCATCCAGTCCGCGCCGCAGCCGATAGCCGCCGCGCGCGCCACGCTGGGAGGTGACCATGTCCGCCGCCGCCAATGCCTTGAGCACCTTGGCAACCGTTGGCTCCGGCACGCCGGTGATCGCGGCAATGCCGGGGGAGGTCTGCACCCGGTCATCGGTTGCGGGCTCGCTTTCGGCAAGGCGGATGAGCACCACCACCGCATAATCCGTCAGTTTCGACAGCCGGAGCATCGTCGCTTCGTCCTAACCGGACCCCAACAGTCCTGATTGGGCAAATGGCCCATCGGGGCGGCGGCGTCAAGGTCTTGGCAAGCGGTGGGTGGCAGGTTCAAACTCACTGCATGAACACCCGCGCCAATCGCATCTCCGCCGCCTTGACCGAAGCTTTCACCCCGGCGCTGCTGGAGGTGCGTGATGACAGTCATCTTCATAAAGGCCATGCCGGCGCCCGCGCTGAGGGGGAAACCCATTACAGCGTGGTGGTTGTGGCGGCCGGTTTTGACGGCATATCCCGCGTGGATCGGTCACGCGCGGTGCATGCGGTGCTGGCCGGCGAACTCGCATCCGGGCTGCATGCGCTGGCGCTCACGCTCCGCACGCCGATTGAGCAGACGCGCTACTCGCACGGCGACCAGGCGCGTTACATCCCGCCAGGATAAACCGGCCCGCCGCCGCCTTCGGGGGTGACCCAGTTGATGTTCTGGGTCGGGTCCTTGATATCGCAGGTTTTGCAGTGGACGCAGTTTTGCGCGTTGATCTGCAATTTCGGGTCGCCGTCTTCCTCACCGACGATTTCATAGACGCCGGCCGGGCAGTAGCGGGTTTCCGGGCTGCGATAGGTTGTCCAGTTGATGTCGATCGCGACGCTGGGGTTTTTCAGCCGCAGATGCCCCGGCTGGTTTTCCTCGTGGTTGGTGTTGCTGATAAAGACCGATGAATTGCGATCGAAGGTGACCAGGCCATCGGGCTTGGGATAGGCGATTTTCGGCACCGCGTCGGCTTCCATCAGGGTGGTGTGGTCGGGATGCCCGATGTGGAGCGTCCACGGCGCTCGGCCGCGGAAGACATAGGTATCGAGGGCCGCATTCACCAAGCCGCCCAACAGGCCCCATTTGGCGAAGGCGGGGCGGATGTTGCGGACTTTGGTGAGTTCCTCGCACAGCCAGCTTTCGCGGAACAGGGTTTCGTAGGCCACGGGTTCGGCCGCGCGGTCGCCGGCCAGTTGTTCGGCGATTGCCTCGGCGGCCAACATGCCGGATTTCATCGCGGTGTGGGTGCCTTTGATTTTCGGCACGTTGAGGAAGCCCGCAGTGTCGCCGATCAGGCAGCCGCCGGGGAAGGTGAGCTTGGGGATGGATTGCAGCCCGCCCTCGGAAATTGCGCGCGCACCATAAGCGATGCGGCGGCCGCCGTCGAAATGCTTGCGCATATCGGGGTGGGTCTTGAGGCGCTGCATTTCCTCGAACGGGGAAAGCCACGGGTTCTGGTAGTCGAGGCCCACAACATAGCCGTAGGACACCAGGTTCTTGCCCCAGTGATAAAGGAACGATCCGCCATAAACGCTGCTGTCAACCGGCCAGCCGATGGTGTGGATGACCAAGCCGGGCTTGTGGTTTTCGGCGGGGATTTCCCAGAGTTCCTTGATGCCGATGCCGTAGCTTTGGGCATCGCAATCGGCGCGCAGATTGTAGCGCGCGAATAGTTGCTTGGTCAGCGACCCGTGGCAGCCCTCGGCAAAGATCGTGTAGGTGGCGCGCAATTCCATGCCGGCGGCGTAGTTCGGGCCGTGGCTGCCATCCTTGATGATGCCCATGTCGCCAGTGGCAATGCCGACGATGCGGCCGTCTTCTTCGAGCAATTCGGAGGCGGCAAAGCCGGGGTAGATTTCCACGCCCAAGGCTTCGGCCTGTTCGGCGAGCCAGCGGCAGACATTGCCGAGCGAGGATATGTAGTTGCCGTGGTTGTGCATCGTCGGCGGGGTGGGCAGCCGGATCGAGCTATGGCTGGTCAGATAAAGGAACATGTCGGTGACAGGTTCGGTGGTCAGCGGGGCGCCAAGGTCGCGCCAATCGGGCAGCAATTCATCCAGCGCCCGGGGTTCGATGATCGCGCCGGACAGGATATGCGCACCGACCTCGCTGCCTTTTTCGACCACGCAGACGGTGGCGTCGGGCGCAAGTTGTTTCATGCGGATGGCGGCAGCGAGGCCGGAGGGGCCGGCGCCGACGATCACAACGTCAAATTCCATCTGCTCGCGGGCGTTATCGGACATGATCGCTCCTGGTGGTGCCGCGTTGGCGCGGGATTGTGCAATCTATGGGAGGTTTGTCGGTTGCGCAAAAGCAAAACCCGGCAGACAAAGATGGCATGGATGCGCTGACAGCATTGCGGCTACAAATTGAGTGGGGCGCGGATGAAGCGCTGGCCGATTTGCCAATTGACCGGCTTGCCGGCCCGACGCCGGTTGCGCGGCCGCTGGCGCTTGAGGTCGCGCGTCCGATGGCAGCGCCCGCCCCAAAACGGGCCTTGCCGGCGCCGGCATTGCGGGCCAGGGACATTGCCGAGGCCGCCAATACGATTGAGGAGTTGCGCGCCGCGCTGGCCGGGTTCGATGGCTGCGCGCTGAAGGACACCGCGACCAACCTGGTTTTTGCCGATGGCAATCCGGCATCCGGGCTGATGCTGGTGGGCGAAGGGCCGGGCGCGGAGGAGGACCGCGCCGGGCGCCCGTTCGTTGGCGCATCTGGGCAGTTGCTGGACCGGATGCTGGCCAGCATTGGGATCACACGGGCGGAGTGCCTGATGACCAATCTGATCCCGTGGCGCCCGCCGGGCAATCGCAACCCGACCGATGCGGAAACCCAAGTCTGCCTGCCGTTCCTGCTGCGCCATATTGCGCTGGTCCGGCCGAAGCGGCTGGTTTTATTGGGGGCGTTGTCGAGCAAGGCGGTGCTGGGCAGCGCGCTCGGTATCATCAAAATGCGCGGAAAATGGGTGCCGGCGACCATTCCCGGGCTCGATGCACCGCTCCCCGCCCTGCCAATGTTGCATCCCGCCTATCTGCTGCGCAGCCCCACCGTAAAGCGCGACGCGTGGGCGGATTGGCTGTTGTTGCAGCGCACAATAGCGGACGACCGGGAAAAATAATTTACCAACGTCGTCCGGTAATAGGCTGAAATATAAAAATCGGTATCTTTATTAAATTTAATCTCACCGATATGGGTTGCGTCCCATGGCGAAGGTCTGTAGACCCCGCCGCCTCATGCGAGGGACCGGTCGAACGTTCTCCCGCCTACCCGCCGCCTGCGCGTTGATCGCGGGGCTTGCGGCCCTGGTTGGCATCTCCAGCCGGCTTCTGCACGCCGAACCCACGGCACCAGTTGCAGCAGCCCCGGACGGAGATTCCGCATTCGCACAGCCGCGCCTGGGCAGAAGCGGCCCGAACGCAAGCCCGGTGGCATTGCCCCAGCCTTTGTCGCCGTCCGAAGCCGCGCGGTTGCGGCGGTTGTTCCAGTTGCAGGCTGGTGGCGATATTGCGGCGGCAACCCGGGAAGCGCCCGCGATCGATCAGTCCAGCCCGGTTGTGCGTGGCGTCATGGGCCATGTTGTCGCCGATCGGCTGCTCTCGCGCTTCACCCGCGCCACCCGGGACGAATTGCAAAACTGGTTGGGCGATTGGGCGGAATTGCCGGATGCGCAGGCGGTGCACGCGCTGCTGACCATTCGCTTGCCACGCGGCGAGAAATTACCGCCGGCGCCGAGGGCGGACGCCCTGTCGTCCGAACCCGTCGGGCAGGCCATCCCGGTGCCTGAGGAAACCGAAACAGCGGATCATCGGCTGGCACGCAATCAGGGCATGGATCGCACGATATGGGATCTGGCGCGGGCTGCCGACGGGCCTGGCCGCATCGTTGCGCGCACGGCGGGGTTGGCGCCAGGCTACGCGGCGCAGTTGCGCGGGGAGGCAGCGCAAATCCTTTTTACCCTGAACCGGGATGCCGATGCGCTGGCGATCGGGCGCGCCGGCATGGGTATGTGTGGCCGTGCGCAGCCCTGCGAAGAAGCCGCCTTGCCAGCGTTTGCCGCCGGGCTTGCCGCCTGGCGCATGGGCCAGGAAAGCCTGGCGCGCGATTTATTTGCGGCGGCATGGCGTGCTGGGCAAACCACGGCGGCAATGCGGGCGGCAGCGGCGTTCTGGACCGCACGGGCGGCGCTGCGCTTGCGTGACCCTGGCGGATACTATGAATGGATCGGCCGGGCGGCCGGCGAACGGCGCACTTTTTATGGCCTGATTGCCACCCGCGTCCTGGGCTTGGGGGTTGAATTCGCCAGCGATCGGGAAACCCTGGCGGAAGCCGATTTGGACGCGGTGCTGGCGACCAAACCGGGCGCGCGCGCCTTTGCCTTGCTGCAAATTGGCCAGACAGCGCGGGCCGACGCCGAACTGCGCTTGTTGTGGCCGACAATCCAAACCTCACCCAGCTTTGGCCGCGCGGTCATGCTGGTGGCGCAGCGCGCCGGACTTGCCGACCTCGCCGGGCAACTGGCTGATTTCGTGCAATCCCAGGATGGCCGACCGCGCGATTTCACCCGCTTCCCGATCCCGCGTTTGCAACCCGAAGGCGGCTTCACGGTTGATCCAGCGCTGGTTTACGGCCTGGCGCGAACCGAATCGAACTTTGATAACAGCCTGGTGTCGTCGGCCGGTGCCCGCGGACTGATGCAGATCATGCCGGCAACCGCCCGCTTCGTCAGCCCCAATCAGCGCATCCATCTGCATGATCCGGCCAACAACCTTGCCGTCGGGCAGCGCTATATCGGCTACCTGGCCGGCATCGAGATTGTCAGCGGCGATCTGTTGCGGCTGCTGGCGACCTATAATTCCGGGCCGGGCGGCTTCGTCAAATGGGCGGGCGGCATTCGCGACGGTGGCGATCCGTTGCTGTTCATCGAGGCAGTGCCGATCGAGGAAACCCGAACCTTCATTCCCCGGGTGCTGGCCTATAGCTGGATTTATGCGGCCCGGCTGCGGCTGCCAGCCGCCAGTCTGGACGAACTCGCCGCCGGGGTCTGGCCGCGCTATCATCCCACACAACGCCTTTCCAACTGACCCCCGGGGGCCATTCCATGGCGAACCTTGATCTCAACCGCCCGTTTCTGCCGATCAACATCGCAGTGCTGACCGTGTCCGACACGCGGACGCTGGACAACGATACCTCGGGCGACGCGTTGGTCGCGCGCGTGGTTGCCGCCGGACACCACCTCGCCCGACGGATGATCGAAAAAGATGATGCGCCTGCTATCGCCACACTGCTCAACCGTTGGATCGACGATCCGGCGATTGATGTGGTGATCACCACCGGCGGCACCGGCATCACCGGGCGCGACGTGACCCCGGAAGCGTTCGACGCGGTGCTGGAAAAGCGGATCGAAGGATTTGGCGAGCTGTTCCGGATGCTGAGCTATGCCAAAATTGGCACCTCGACGATGCAATCGCGCGCAATCGGTGGAGTGTCACGCGGGACTTATCTGTTTGCGCTGCCGGGGAGCACGGGGGCGGTGAAGGATGGCTGGGACGGGATTTTGCTGTCGCAGTTGGATAACCGGCATCGGCCGTGCAATCTGGTGGAGTTGATGCCGCGGTTGCAGGAGCACCTCAAAGCTGCGGAATGATGTCAGGCGTTCATCCTCTGACCGATCACGCCTGTAGGGTAAAGTCATTGGTAACGGCCCTTGTTAATTGCCTTCAGAACTGCCGCAACAGGCGTTCCAGATAATCCAACTCCGCCGGCGGCCGGCCAGGTTCGCCGCTGCGCCGGCGCAGTTCGTCCTGGATTTCGCGGGTGCGCGCCAGTTCCATTTCGTCGGGTACTTTGACGTTGCTGCTTTCGTCGCGGCCGCCCGTGCCGTCCTTGAGCGCGCGGCCGAGCGGATCGCGGCGGTCATCGGCGCGGCGGTCAAAGCCGCGACCGCGGCCATTGCGGCGGTTCTGGCCGGTGCCGGGGCCGTATTGATCGCCGTTCTGGCCGTTACCCAGCCCGTCGCCCTGGCCCTCGCCCTGGCCTTCCGCCATTCCGTTACCCTGGCCTTCGCCTTCACCGTCATCGCCATCCTGGTCGGCGGAGCCAAACTGCTGGGCCATTTGCTGGCTCATTTGCTGGCCGCCCTTTTGCAGGGCTTCGATGGCGCGGGTCTGGGCGCCGGCGGCAAAGGCGTCGCCACTTTCGGCAAGGGCTGCCATGGCGTCGCGCATCGCGGTATCAGCCTCGGACAGATTGGCCGGCACCTCGCCGGTGAGGTCGGCTTGGCGCGCCATTAATTCCCCCAGCACCCGGCGCAGTGCGAGTTGGATCTGCTGATCGGCCTGCCGCTCGGCGTGCCGGGCGGTTTGTTGCTGCGCCAACTGCTCCTGGGTCGGTGGTTGTGGGCCAAACGGGCGGGCGAATTGCGGGCGGCGGGTTTGCTGGGCCACCGCGTCGGCGCGGGCCTGGCTGCGATCGAGCAAGGCGCCCTCGCGTTTGACCACATCGGCGAGCACGCTCATCTGCTGCTGGCCTTTTTCGCGCTGTTCGGCGCGCTGCTTTTCGCGCTCGGTCATTTTGCCGCGCTCGGGCCGGCCGTTTTTCATTTCTTCGAGCATTTTTTCCAGCTCGGCGAGCTTTTGCCGTGCGTCGTCCATCCGGCCGTCTTGCGCGGCCTCCCGCATCTGTTCGGCGAGGCGCTTCATGTCGCGGGCATCAAGCTTGTGTTCGTCGGGGTTGTATTTATTGGTTTCGGGGTCGCGGCGGGCCTGATCGGTCAGCGCCTGCAAATGGCGCTGCAAGGCGTCCTGCAATTGTTTGGTGAGCTTCTCGATGTCGCGGCGATCGACGGTATTATCCTGCTTTTCTGCCTCCAGCGCGGCTTGCAGCGCCTGATCGGCACGGTCGAGTTCGCGGGCGGTGCGCTCGGCAGCGCCGTCTTCAAGATGCAGGATCAGCGCCCAAAGCCGCGGCTGGGCGGCGTCCACCACGGTTTCACCGCGGCCACGCAGCAGGGCGGCGATGGCGCGCAGGTTGAGGAAGCCGGCTGCGTCGTCGCGCCAGACATCATCGAGCGTCGACAGGCGGTCAAGTTCGCGCAGGGCCGGCGCGCGCTGGTTGGGATCGAGGGCCAGCATCTTGCGCACCGCCACCAGCGCGCGGGCAACCGGATGCTGGAAGGATCGCTCCGGCAGCACGAACATCATGTCGGCCGAGGTTCCGACCAGCCCGGAAACCGATTTTGCCACCAGCCCGGCATCGACGCCGAGGCCGGCCCAGGGATGCGCGGTAAGGTCCTGCAAACGCACGCCCTTGGCCGATTTTGACGCCACGGCCGGCAGCGGCACGGCAACGATCAGCGGGGCGGCCTTGCCCGGCCGATCATGCAGGCGCAATTCGGCCTGCAGGCTGGCAACCCCGTAAGCGTGGCTGGCCTGCCAAGGCAACCGCGCCAGCGGCGGCTGGCCGCGTTGCAATCCGGGCGGTTCAGGAAATTGAACCTCGGGGGGGAGATCGGCGATCACGGCGATATCCCAGACCGCATTGGTCTGTCCGCCGACCAGGACCTGAATGGCTCCACTGGTCCGCAGCGCGGTCTCGATCTGGTGGCTGGTGGTGTCGAGGGTTTTGAAAACACTGCTGATACCGTCTTGCGCCAGACGCACGTCGGATGCGGTTCCGGTAAGGTTCACCGTCAACATTGCGCCAGCCGGCACCTGCGCCGTGCCGCCCTCGGGTTTGAGGAAAATCGGTGCCATGCCGGTATAGTCCGGCGGGGTGATCCAGGCCTGGACCTGCAAGGCGGGCGCTGCACTGCCGACCGGGCTTGGCGGCTGGATGGCGCGCATTAACCGCCCCGGCGCCTGTTCGCCGGCGATTGTCAGGCTGGCGATCAGGGCCACCACAAGCGCGGCGCGCAACGCGCGTGGATCACGCGCCGCCAGACCGGGGCGCGGTGTGCCAGCGCGCAAATGCGTTAACTGGCGTGCCGCGCGGGCGACATGGGCGGTCCACAGCGCCAGTGCGCCGCCGCCGACCACTGGGCGATCGGTGATCGTCGCCAACGGCCGGTGGGCCAGGCCGCTGGCGCGTTCCAGGCGACGATCCACTGCGGTGGAATCGGGCCAGGTCAGGCGCCGCAAACCTCGGATCAGCAGGGCGGCGACGGTGAGTGCGGTTGCCGCCAGAAAAGCGCTGTGCGCGGCGGGCGGCAGGCGGCGCGGAAGATCGAGCAGCGCCAGCACCACGAACGCCCCAGCCACACCCAGGCCCGGCCAAATTGCCGGCCAAACCGCTTCAAAAGCCAAAACTGCCCGCGCGAGCACGCGCTTGCGGCGCAGGCGGTTGAGCAACGGGATGGTGGCATCCTCGGGCTGCTCGGGCAGGATCATGGTCTAATTCCAGACCGTGGTGGCATCGGGCACATGTTCGTTTGCCCAGAGGTCTTTATGTGACTGGCGCGGCCGGATTTCGGTCCAGCGCCCGCCATCGACCATCGCGATCGGGGCGGCGGGGCGGGCGTTATAGGTTGACGACATCACCGCGCCGTAAGCCCCGGCATCAAGGATGGCGACCAGCGCGCCGGCTTCGACCGCGGGCAGCGCACGGGCGCGGGCGAACGTGTCGCCGGTTTCGCAAACCGGGCCGACAATGTCGCTGGTCCGCACCGATGCCAGGGCATCGACCGGGGAGACCGGGACGATGGCGTGATAGGCATCATACATCGCCGGGCGGATCAGATCGTTCATTGCCGCATCAACCACAACGAAGCGGCCATTGGCCTTGGTCAGCACCACGCTTGCCAGCAGCAGGCCGGCGGGGCCGACCAGCCAGCGCCCCGGCTCGATCAGCAATCGCACGCCCATCTGGCCGAAAGTGGTGCGCAGCACCCCAGCGAAACCATCTGGCGAGGCGCCCGCATCATCGCGATAGCCGATGCCGATGCCGCCGCCGCAATCGACCCGGTCCACCATGAGGCCACGTTCGCGCATGCCGCGCACCAGATCGGCGGCGCGGCGATAAGCGGCGCGATAGGGCGCGAGGGTGAGGATCTGGCTGCCGATATGCAGCGCAATGCCGACCGGCAAAATGCCGGGCAGGGTGGTGGCATGGGCATAAAGATCGGCGGCATCGGCATAGGGAATGCCGAATTTATTGTCGGCGCGCCCGGTGGTAATCTTGGCATGGGTGCCGGCATCAACATCGGGGTTGATGCGCAGAACCACTTGCATGGTTTTGCCCATGGCGCTGGCGATGGCCGATAATGTGGCGAGTTCGGCTGGGCTTTCGATGTTGACCTGGGCAATCCCCTCGGCCACCGCAAGCCGCAATTCGGCGGCGGTTTTGCCAACCCCGGAGAAGACGATGTCGGCCGCGGCGATGCCGGCCTGGCGGGCACGGCGCAACTCGCCCTCGCTGACCACGTCGGCGCCAGCGCCACCTTCGGCAAAAATTTTCAGGACGGCAAGATGGTCGTTGGCTTTGACCGCGTAGTGGACATCGGCATTGAGCCCGCCCAGCGCGGTTTTCAGCGCGGCGAGGCGTGCACGCATGGTGTCGACGGAATAGACCCAGACCGGGGTGCCGAGGGCTTGGGCGATCCTGGCGAGGGGCACCCCGTCAAACATCAGCCCGGCTTGGGCGTCCATCCGCAGATGCGGACGGGCAGCGATCAGGTCCTGGACGGAAGGGTCAGGGTCATCAGGGAGGTATGCGGGTTCGGCCATGGCGGGAGCCTATGCGAAGCGGCGAGGTAGCTCAACATAAAGGTCTCGGGTGGGCCGAAAACAAGATTGGCGGGCGGTTGGGGGAAGTGCTTGACATCACGAATAGGTTAATATAAATACCTATAATGCTCAATTTTTCAGCCATCCTCTCCGACCTGCAAGCCGCGATTGCGCGCCGTGCAGCGCGTGACCGGACGCTGACGGTGCTGCTGGTGGCGGTGTGGGGGCGGATTGCGCGGATGGGCGCGCGGCTCGAACGGCTGGTGGCGTTGTGGCGGGCGGGGGCGTTGCCGCAGCCACGGGCGCCGCACACAAGGCCGTCGGGCATCAGTCAGGCCGATCAGCCATCCACCCGCCCGGCCTATCCGACGGCTGCGAATTGGTTGGTGCGCACGCTGGGCTATGAGGCGGTGGGGTTTGGCTTGCAGTTACAGCATTTGCTGTCGAATGCGGAGTGCGCGGCGTTCCTTGCGGCGGTTCCGCAGGCGGGGCGCATTCTTCGGCCGCTCCTGCGGATGCTGAGCGTTGATCCGCTGCCTGAGGTGGTGCGCAAAGTGGAGCCGCCGGTGCCCGATCTGCTGCCAGTCGATCGGCTGCAGGACGGGGCGCTGCTCGGCGGGGTGGTGGCCCCGGTCTCACATTTTTTAGACGTGTGAGCAGGGGCGCAATTTTGCGATTTATTTGTTACGATATCGAAACTTCAAATGATCTTTTCTTGGTGAATCAGCAGACACGCGCGAGCGTCTTGTAATCACGAGCATCATCCGATCAAATAGGCTAGCCGATCGGATGATGCTCTAGCCTGGTCATGGTCATACTGCTTTCTATGATCGCGAATTGTCTTTCTATGATCGCGAATTGTCGAGGTTTCCGACCGCCCACGGATCAACCACCGCCACCCCACACCCCGCAAACCCTCCGCGATCCCGCGTCACGACCGCGCCGTCCCGCGCCGATGCAATCGAGGCAATCATCAGATCAGCCCCAGAAACCGGGTGCCCCACCCGCCGCCGACCGGCAAAAATCCCCGCATAAGCCTCCGCTGCCGCCATATCGAATGGCAGCACCCGCCCGGCAAAATCCTCGAGAAACACCGCCCGCGCCGCCGCTTCCAGCATGTCCCGCCGCCGTCCCTCAGCCATGGTCGCCAGACCGGAAAGCACCTCCGCCTGGCTCACCGCAGTCGTAAACAGCAGATCAACCCTCTGCCCCGCAACCCACTCCAGCACCCTGGCGTCCGGCGCATCCCGCATCAATTCCGACAACACGTTCGTATCGAGGATAAACATCACTCAAAATGCGGCGGCTCGCGCATCGCCTCGCGCGGTGGAAGCTCCAGTTCAATCCCGCCCAGTGGCGCAAACCGCGCCCTGATCCGTTCAGCCAAATTGCGCTCCGGTGCCGGTTCGGGCGGTGCCAGGATCGCCTGCAAAATCCCCCGAACCTCGGCTTCCATTGACCGCCCATTTTCGGCCGCGCGCACGCGCAAGCGTTCCTTGATGACAGGCTCAATATCACGGATGGTAAGCATCGCCATGGCAGCCTCACTGCTTGCTCCTGCGGCAGGCTAGCAATTGCATCCAATGCCTTTTCATCTCGTGCCGAAAGCTCCAAAATGCCCGAAACCCCCACCCTCCCTAAAATCGCCTTCATCGGCACCGGCGGCACCATCGCGTCAATTGGCGCCACCAGCCGCGAGTTGCAGGATTACGGCGCCAACGGCGTCATCCTCCAAGCCGGCGACCTCGCCGCCCGGGTGCCCGAACTGGCTGAAGTCGCGGACATCATTGCCGTGCCGTTCGCCGCGGTGCCGAGCCCGAACATCTTTTTCCCCGAATGGCAGGGCCTGGTGCGGCTATGCGACCAGTTGGTCGCCGATCACCCAGACCTCGCCGGCATTGTCATCGGCCATGGCACCGCGAGCCTGGAAGAAACCGCCTATATGCTGAACCTTACCGCCAAAATTGCCATCCCGATCGTGGTGGTCGGCGCGCAACGGCCGGCGAGCGCGATTTCGACTGACGCCAACATCAACCTGTTCAATGCCGTGCGGGTCGCTGCCGCCGCGCAATCACGTGGCTTGGGGGTGCTGGTCATGCTCAATGACGAAATCCATGCGGCGCGGGAGGTTACCAAGACCTCGACCTTGCGGATGCACACCTTCCGTACGCCCGATTTCGGGGTGCTTGGCCATGCCGACGGCGATGCGATTGCCTATTACCGCCGGCCGATCCGCCGCGCAGCCCCGGATACCGAGTTCGATATTCGTCATCTCGCGGCATTGCCACGGGTCGATATCGCCTATTCCTATGCCGGCGCCGACGGCACCGCGGTGCGGGCCTTTATCGCGGCCGGGGCGCGCGCGATTGTGTCGGCAGGCTTCGCGCCAGGCTTTGCCGGACCGGGCGATTTTGCCGCCTTGAAGCAAGCCGTCGCCCAGGGCGTGATTGTGATGCAGTGCACCCGCGCCGGCAGTGGCCGGACCCATAAGGGCAAAAATCTCCGCGAAGCCGGGTTTCTGATCAGCGACAACCTCAACCCGCAAAAGGCGCGGCTGCTGCTGGCGCTGGCGTTGACGGTGACCAACGACCCGGAGGAAATTGAACGGATCTTCCTGACCTACTGATCAGGCCTCGCGGTAGCTCAGCAAGAACAACCCGACCAGCAGGAAGCATGCCGGCCACACCCAGCCGGCAACGCGCTGGCCACGACCGGGGTCAAGCCGCAATTCTAGCCAGCGTGCCCAGCCGGCGGCAGCGCCGGCCAGCGCCAAGGGCGTATGGGTCAGCTCGATCAGCAATTGTTCCTTGACGTTGGCGATCGCGTGGCTGTGGGTCAGCAGCGCCGCGCCACCGATGGCGGTCAGCAACGGAAACACCAAAGTCATCCATTGCGCCCGCACATGGCCAAGCCGCACCCGCCATTCGAAGATCGCAAAGCAAATCAGCAACACCACGAAAAACCGATGCTGCAAAACCTCGACATCGCGCAGCGAGTCGAGGAATGAAATATCGCCCATCGGCCAAGTCTCGGGGTCCGAGCGCAGAAACAGGAACGCCGCCAGCCCGAAGAACATCACCGGCCAGTGTCGCGCCGCCCGCAACCCGGCTTGATTGAGCATCGCCAACAGCGCGATGGCGATCACGAACAGCCCGGCCCAATGATGATTATACTCGGACCATGCAATATCGGCGGCATTGCGGTCGGGCAGTAATCCGCCACCGGGCACAAAAGCGGCCTGCGGCTTTTGCGCGGTCGCGGCAGCTTCGGCATCCAGCTTGGCCTGCAACGCCGGCAAGGCGAGCGCATCGTGATCGGGGCTTTCAAACCGTGGCCAGACCGGGGTGTTGCGCTCAACAATTTCCTGGAAGGTGACGCGGCCCTGGGTCAGATCAACCCCGGGTGGCACCGAGGTCAGGGACGCGGCGGCGAAGAACAGGGTGAAGCCGATGCCGATTTCCACCTCGGCGAAGCGGCGCAACCGGGTGATGCTGGTGTCGCGATGCGGCCGCAGGCTGCGGATCAAGCGGAAATTGCCGAAGCCCAGCAGCAGCAGCGCCAGGAACATCGCGCCTTTCGCACCGGTCATGACGCCGTAAGCGGTGCCGTAACTTGCCGGAACCGACCCGATATACCAAACCGCCAGCACGCTCGCCGACAGCAGGATCGCGGTAACGCCGATCATGCACATGCTCGAAAAGCGCTCGCCCACCATCCGCCATGCGGCACTGTCGCCGCCACGCCGCAGGGCGGCAACGAAGGCCGGAATGCCGCCGATCCAGATCGCGGCGCCAAGCTGATGCACGAAGGTGGCGGCAAGCAGGATTTCCCGGCTTTCGACCCGCGCGATGGCATGGGTTGTCAGCGTGCCGGCGGCCAACACAGCGGCGCTGCCCAGCACCAGCAGCACCGACGTTCCTGTGCTGTCGCGCAACGCCAACAACCCGAACAACACCAGCGCCGCGATGATCTTCACCAGTCCCGCCACGGCGAAATCCGCCGCCATCGCGTCGGCAGGTTCAAGCCCGGTGGTGGTGACCAGCACCGCGACTTGCATCACCATGGTGGCCATCTCCCCCGCGATCAACCCGACCAACGCCCAGCGCGCAATGCGCACCGTATCGGTGATGACCGCAGTGCCGGTCGCCCCGATCATCCAGGCACGCGGTCTGGCGAGAAACACCAGGAAAAGCACACTCCCGACCGCCGTCGCCTGACCGACGATAGTCACACCATGCAGGATGATGCTGAGATAGCCGAACAGATCGACGAGAAGTTGCATATCAGCGGGCAATCCCGGTGAAGCCGATAACGCCACGGGTGATATGGCCGTCAATCGCCAGAACCTGCCAGTGCAATTGCATGCCACCTGACGCCATGATGGTATCGGCCTCCATCAGGTCCGGGGTGGGGCCGGGTCGGATTTGCAAGCGCTGGTCATCGCGTCCCGGCACCACCAGGGTTAATTGGGACCGGGCAATATCGATCCGGCTGTTGAAGCGCAGCCGGATGGCGACGGTTCCGGCCGGGACGGTGCCGTTCGGCGCCGGATAGCCATCCATCAGAATGGCATGCGCGGTGGCAGGGAAGCTGACGCCAAACAGACCGAGAACCAACAAGCCACGCCGGAGAAGAAAATGTGCACGCATGATCGGGCATTTAGCCGCCCCTGCCCCCCAGGTCCATCGCTCTGGACGCAAGGCCGCAATCGCGGTCTAAACCGTCGCACCCCGCATCCGTCATGGACCTTGCAATGTCGCGCCCGCCGCCCGCCAATCGTTTAGATTTCCGCTGGTTTTTGCCGATCACCACCCGCTTCATGGACAATGACGCGTTCGCCCATGTTAATAACGTGATCTATTATTCATGGATCGACACAGCGGTGAACCGGTTCCTGATGGATCGTGGCCTGCTTGACCTTCAGGCGAGCCCGGTGATCGGGATTGTCGCCGAATCGGGCTGTCGTTACCGCGCCCAGATCGCCTATCCCGATGATGTGACGGTCGGGCTGCGGATCGACACATTGGGCAACAGCTCGGTCCGCTACGGGCTGGGGATTTTTCGGGCTGATGAAGATGTTGCCTCCGCTGAGGGACATTTCGTGCATGTTTACGTCGATCGTGCCAGCATGCGGCCAGTGCCGATCCCGGATCATATCCGTGCGGTCATGCAGACAATAACACTTGAGGGAGCACCATAAAATGGACATGGGATTGCGCGGCAAGACCGCTTTGGTATGTGCGGCGAGCAAGGGGTTGGGTAAAGCCTGTGCCATGGCGCTGGCGCGGGAAGGGGTCAATGTCACCATTACCGCGCGCGGCGTCGATGTGCTGGAAGCCACCGCCGCTGAAATCCGCGCGGCAACCGGGGCGCGGGTCGTAACCGTTGTTGGCGACATCACCACCGAAGCCGGGCGCGCGGCAGCTTTGGCCGCCACGCCGGACATCGACATCCTGGTCAACAACGCCGGCGGCCCGCCGCCGGGCGATTTCCGCGATTGGGAACGCGACGATTGGATCAAGGCGGTCGACGCCAACATGCTGACGCCGATCTTTCTGATCAAGGCGGTGGTCGATGGCATGATCGCGCGCAAATTCGGCCGCATCGTCAACATCACTTCGGCCTCGGTGAAGTCGCCGATTGCCGCTTTGGGCATGAGCAACGGGGCGCGTGCCGGCCTCACCGGATTTGTCGCCGGCCTCGCCCGGCAGGTGGCGCGCCACAACGTCACCATCAACGGCCTGCTGCCCGGCCCGTTCCTCACCGACCGGCTGCGTGGCACCTCGGCGGCGATGGCGGGCAAAACCGGCCGCAGCCTCGATGACGAAATCGCGTTCCGGATGAAGGACACGCCAACCGGGCGCGCCGGCGATCCGGCCGAGTTCGGCGATGCCTGCGTGTTCCTGTGCGCGGCATCATCAAGCTATATTGTTGGGCAGAACCTGCTGCTCGATGGCGGGGCGTTCAATTCGATGTTGGGGTAGGGTCGATGACCAATCCGGCGGGTTCGTGCCCCCGCCGGGCTGGGATTAACCGATCAGACCCGCTCCAGCCGCGCCGCGAAAAACCCATCCATCCCGCCGCGATCGGGCCAAAGCGCGGGGGTGGTGCGCAAGGTGCCGTCCGCGGTCACTGCCTCCGGCACGCCATAGCCATCGGCCGGGATCGGCACCAGCCGCAACGGCAGCCGTGTGAGTGCCGCATCGATCCGCGCCGCACCCTCGGCCGGCAACAGCGAGCACACCGCATAAACCAGCCGCCCACCTGGCCGAAGCATGGCGCAGGCGGCATCGAGCAGTTTGTCCTGCAATTTGTTGAGCGCGCCGATATCGCTCGCCCGTTTGATATGCACCACATCGGGATGGCGGCGGATGGTGCCGGTGGCGCTGCACGGCGCATCGAGCAGAACGGCGTCCAACAGGGCAGGCGGCTGCCAGGTTGTGGCATCGGCATGGACGACCTCGGGGGTCATGCCCAGGCGTGCGAGGTTTTCGCGCAGGCGATCAATGCGTTTGGCATCACGCTCGACCGCGATCACCCGCGCGCCGCTCGCCGCAAGCTGCGCGGTCTTGCCGCCCGGTGCGGCGCAAAGATCGGCGACCACCTCGCCAGCTTGGGCGGCCAGCATGCGCCCCGGCAGCGCGGCGGCGGCGTCCTGCACCCAAAAACCACCCTCGGCAAACCCGGCCAGATCGGCGACCCTAGTGCCAGGCGGATAGCGCCACGATCCGGTTGGCAGTTCCACGCCATTTTCCGGGGCCTCGAAGCCTGACGCAAGCGTAAGGTCAATCGCGGCTTCCTGCTGATGCGCGGTGGCAATCGCCCGCGCATCCCGCCCCCAGGCCGACCATAGCCAGGATGGCGTGTCGAGGCGGGGCGCGTCGAGCTCTGCCAGCGCTGCCGCCCCACCGGCGGCAATCCGGCGCAGCACCGCATTCACCAGCCCGGTGAACGGCGCAAGCCCTTTCGCGCGGGCAAGATCAACCGCAGTTGCCACCGCCGCGTGCGCCGGCGCATCAAGCAGCAGCAGCGCCGCCGCGCCAAGCCGCAGCACATGGCGCACCGGCACTGGCGGGCGTTTGGTGAGGAAGGGTTCCATGACCGCATCGAGCGTGCCCAGCCGGCGCAATACGCTTGCCGCCAGCCGATGCGCGGCGGCGCGGTCTCGCGGATCGATCGGTGGCAGCGCGTCGAGGGCCTCCTCAATCGGCCGGCCGCGATCAAGCACGGTGGTCAGAAGGTCGAAGGCGGCAGCGCGGGTGGGGTCGGTCATGCCGTCCTATTTGCCCCTATCGCCACCGCCGCGCCAGCCTTGCCGGTGTGGAAATCAGATTTGTTGCTTGGCGGTTGTCGCCAACCGGTGGATCAGCTCGCGACCGGCTTCGCCCACTACGATGTAGCCGTGCTTGCCATCATCCCACGTCGCCAGATGCTGCTTGTCGCGCCGTTCGACCAGGATCGGACTGGGCGTCGCGTCGTGCCAGAACATGCAGAAGCCGATGGGCAGGCCATCGGCGCGGGTGTACATCAACTCCGCCACCGGTGCGCCATCGACAACCACCATGCGTCCGCCGGCGAACGTCAGCCCGGCCGCGCTGAAATCAGGGACGACAAGCGTGCCCTTCACCCGCCGGCCAAGCCAGGCCTTGAGGTGATCGATCTGGGACGCTGGCACTTCCACCAGGTGCACCGTCTCCCGCGAATAAACCGCATGATATTCAGCAACTTCGCTCAACATCCGTGACCGCGCGGAAATGAGTAAGTCTGGCCAGATCGCCCCGGCGCCATAGCCCAGCACGGCCAGCATCACGGCTGCCGCGATTGCCATCCAACGCCGCAGCGCCGGTCGGCGCGGACGCATTGCGGGTGCGACGGTGGTCGGGCCTTTGGCGTAAAGACTCTCCGCGAAGGCCGCCCGCAACAACGCGGTGGTTTCCCGATGCAGCGCCAGCATCCGCTCGGCGTCCGGATTGGCGGCAATATAAGCCTCGACCTCGGCGGTTGTGGCGGCGTCGAGTTCACCATCGGCATAGCCGACGAGAAGGTTTTCCATGGCTTGCTTGTCGGTCATGTCTAGCGGGCCTCGCCCGGTCGTTTGTCGCGGCCAACCCCGCCGCGCGGTGGGAATTGGCTGACGCCGTCTGGCGCGGTTGTCGGGTTCATGCGCTGGTGCAAATCCTGTCTGGCACGTGACAGCCGGCTCATCACCGTGCCCAACGGGATACCGAGGGTTTCCGACGCCTCCCGATAGCTCAGCCCGTCAACACAAACCAGCATCAGCAGGATCCGCTGATCGGCGGGCATGCCCAGCATCGCCACGCGGACCGCGGCGAGGGTGATGCGGCCATCGACCACAGCCTGCCCGTCATCGCCGATCACCCCGGCTGCGGTGTCAAGATCATCATGGCGCCGCCGCTTGCGGTAGCGCAGTTCATCGATCCAAAGATTGCGCATAATTCCATAAAGCCAGGCATCCAGCCGTCCGTGTTCCCGCAGTTGTTCCGATCGCAAAATCACCCGCTCACAGGTGAGCTGCACCAGATCATCGGCGTCGGATGCCGATCCGGAGAGCGCTAATCCAAACCGGCGCAACCGTGGCAGCAGAATAACCAGCGCGTTGCGAAGGTCGGGACCCATCAACTATTCTCATCGTTCAGCAAGCAGACGATTGCCGGGTTAAATTTATTCCACCACCCTGACGAATACCGCCCGCTCCGTCGAGTGTGGCGCCAACCAGTAAGCCGGCGCCAGCGCTACGGTAATCGACAACACACCCAGTTCGGCGATTGCAAGGGTCGCGTCGCCATCGGTCCAGCACCAGCCTGCTTCCATCGCCAGCCAGCCCTGCCCGGTTCCAAACGCGACCGGGCGGCCATTCAAGTCGATATGGGCAATTGCAACCCCCAGCCTGCGGCCATCGGCGCTGCTGGGATCGGTATCCACCGGCCGCGCCCATCGAGACCGGATTGCGACCGCTCCTGGGGTCGGAATATTGAAATGCCAAGTAGCTTCAATCCGCACGCCATTGAACCGGACACCGGCCAGCGAGACATGGAGGTCTGGGTCATCGGTCATGGTAAAGCCGATCCCTGCGGCGCGCGCGGCAAGGAACGCCCGCACTGCGCGCAATTCCGCCCCATCGGTGACCAGTCGCGCACACCCCTCGCGGGTCCAAACCGCACGGGCAAACTCGGGGTGCAACTGCACCGATGGCCCACCTTCGACAAAGGCATGGCGATTGCCGGTGTCGAGATAGGTTTCGCACGCCAAGCCCTCGGCAAAGACAACCGCATGCCGCGCGAGTTCGATATGCCAGTAAGTTACCCGGCCCCAATGCTGCTGCGCGATGGTTGCGCCGTTATCCAGGTAACGCACCGGGATGAGAGCGCCGTCCACGAAAATCCCATGATCGGGGGAGAGCCAAAGATCGCAATTCGGCGTGGCACCGAACGCGTGCTGCATCACCCGAACTGGCCGCACGTCATGCGGGCGCGGGTGCTTCGTGCAGTCCAGACTGCGATGCCCGAGCCAGATGATCGGCGCATCGCTGCCATCGAGCAGCACAACCCGGTCGCCGATCTGCAAATTCTCGATCGCTACCGGGCCGGAAACCGTGCTAATCCGAGTGCCGGCGGCAAAACATGCGGTAATGCCGCCACCGCCGCCGGCAAAGCTGGTGGTAACGCTGGTACTGCCGAGCCCTGCTAGCTCGGATGGATCGAACAGATGCGCCGAGTCGAAATCGATCACCGCCGTCGTGGTCGCCGTGGTTGAGTCGTAAAACTCCAGTTGGTTGGCGGTGGCGTTGAAACGGGCGTTTCCAGACGAAACCCGGATCACGTTGCCGGCCTGGAACCCTGCCACGGACAGGAGTGACGGTACGGAATAGATCGACGGGAACAGGCTGAAATCTTCGATCGTGCCCGCCTGCACGGCGATCGTGCCGATGGCGTCAGCGAATACGATGCGGGCGTGCACCCCTGCCGCAATGCCGAAACGACCGGCAACGTTCGGATTGATCGCGGTGAACACCCCGCCATTGGCGATGTTGACCTGCCCGGTTGGGATAAGGCTGTTGCCGACATAGTTAGTGTAGGCGCTGGCGAGGATGGTCGCGCCGCTATCGTTCAGCGTGCCGAAATCATTGCCGCCATTGTTGCGCCCGGTGAGGGTGAGGGTGCCAGACTGGGCGATGATGGTGCCAAGATTGCGCGCAAAGGACAGGCTGGCGGTGCCGGCGGTGATGATCGTGGTGTCCGCGCCGATGACCGGGTCCTGGAACGCGCCGAAACTGGCCACCCCGCCCCATAGGGTCGCTACCGTTGGGCTGGAGAGGTCGCCGAGATTGATTTGCACAGCGTCCAGCGTGCCGGTGCTGCGCAATTGCCCGCCGGCGGCGATGTCTATGGTTCCGGGCAGGGTCGGGTCAATCGCATTGTGAACGCGCGACAGACTGTCCACCGTGAGGGTTTGCCCGCTGGCAATGCTGAGCGGACCGCGCCATGCGATCCCGTTGAGGGCCGCCACCCGGCCGCCAAACGCGCCAGCCCGTGCGTCAACATGCCCGTTGACCAGGGTTGCGCCGTTGAACACCACATGCGCGAGCGGCCCGTTGGCGCTGAAATCGACGGTGCCGCCACCGAGGTTGAAGGTTCCTGAAATGACAACCCGGCTGCTGGCATCGACCGCCAATCCAGCCGCCACCAGCGCGGCAAGGCTGGTGTTGGCGATATCGGCCTCGCCGCTATTGCTGATCGCGATGGCACCGGTGTTACGCACATCGCCCAGCAGCACCAAGGTCCCGCCATTGACCGCAATGGCGCCGCTGTTGACCAGTGTGCCGGAGGTGAAGCCGGCTTGGGTCCCGACGGTCAGCGTCTGGCCCGGGTTGACGGTGACCGTACCTGCGGTCGCAAGGGTGGTCGCGGCAATCAGCGTGCCGGTGCCTCGGACGGTCAAACTGGTCTGGCGGCCGAGGCCCAACGCCGCACTGCCCGACAGCACGCCACCCAATGAAATGGCGGCATTGTCGATTGTTTCGCCATCGGCGAAATTGAGACTACCGCCGGCAATGGTCAACTGCCCTGCCAAGCTGCCATCCTCGGCGCGCAACACCAGCCCGTTGCGCGCAACGAGGCTGCCGGCGATCACCAGCGCGCCGCGCCAGCCGATGCTGTCGAGCGTGCCGCCCGAGGCAAGCAGCGCGCCGCCCGCGGCGGTGATGCTGGCATTGCGCAACGTGCCAACCAGATTGAGCGTGCCGGCCTGCAGCGCGATGCTTGCGGTGGTCAGGATGCCGCCGACCGATAAAGTTGCCTGGCCGTTGGTCAGGATCAGCCCGCCGATCGTC
Organism: Acetobacteraceae bacterium; assembly: GCA_025360065.1. GTDB lineage: Bacteria > Pseudomonadota > Alphaproteobacteria > Acetobacterales > Acetobacteraceae > CAITOL01. The sequence goes on from JANYCX010000135.1 coordinate 22,356, forward strand.
TGGGTGCCGGTCTGGTTCACCACATAGGCAATCGTGCCGGCCAGGCTCGCGGTTGCGGTCGCGTCGGGAACGCCGGTCGGCGTCCACAAATTCGCGTCGCCAAAACTGCCGGTGAGGCCGAGCCATTGCGGGGCGATCTGGGTGGCGGGCGGAAAAATATTGGTGATCGGGTTGGCGACGAAATCGGTGGTGATGGTGCCGGTGCCAAGCCCGGTCAGTTCGCCGGCGCTGTAAAGATGGACGCTCCCGAGGTTGACGGTGATCACCTCACCCGGCACGCCGCTATTGAAAAAGCGCAGGCTGTTGCTCGCCAGGTCAAATTGCGACGTGTTGGCGAAATCTGCCGTGATGACCGCGCCGGCGACCCAGCCGCTGATCGTGATGGTGTCCGATCCCGTGCCCGGATGGGTGGCAATCTCGAACGTGCCGTTATTGTCGATGAAGCGCGCGTTGACGTGGTTGCTGGCAAGACCGCTGGCATCAAGCAGTTTGAAAGTGCCACCATTGCCGATCTGGGTCTGCCCGACTGGGACCGGGTTGCCGACCTGGTAGTCGGTCAGTCCGCCCGCGATCAACAGCCCTCCCGCGGTTTGCAGGATGCCGGCATTGCTGATCGCGCCGTCATTGCCCGCCAGCGTCAACGTCCCGGACTGGACGATAACAATGCCCTGATTGCGGGCGAGCGCGAGGCCTGCCAACCCATTGGCCAGCACGGTGGCGTCCGGACCAAGGCTGGGGTGGGTCAACCGGACCTGCCCACCAGGCGTCACTAAATTGGCGCCAATGATCGCCGCGAGCGCGGTGTTATTCCCGAGCGCAATTGTGACGGCATCAAGCAGGCCGGAGGACGACAATACTGCCCCGGCGGCACTGAGATCGATGCTTCCGGCGAGGCTGCCAGTGCTATCCAGAAAGCGGTTTGTGCCGTCAGCGGTCAGCGTCGCACCCGCCGCAACCACGGCCGGCCCCCGCCACACGATGCTGCGTAACATGACGGTGCTGAAGCTGAAATGCCCGGCATCGGCATCGACGGTGCCGTTGATCAGGGTTGCACCGCGCAGTGCGGCACCGCTGAGCGGGCTTGCCGCCCGAAAATCCAGGGTGGCGCCACCGAGATCGAGTGTTCCGGCCAACACCAGAATGCCTGCGGGATCGATCGCGATGCTGCCAGCAAGCAAGCCTGCCAGGGCTATGGTGCCCGCAGTCAGATCAAGCTCGGCGCCCGCCGCGACGCTGATGCTGCCAGTGTTGCTAAAGCCGGTGGTGCCACTGCCACCCAGGGTCAGCGTGCCGCCTGTTACCTTGATATGGCCCGCATTGGCGAAGCTGCCGGTCGCCAGAAGCTTTGCGGCGCCTGCGCGCGCCTGAAGCGTGGCGTGGCTGCCAAGCGTAAGCTCGGCGGCGGCGACCAATGTGGCGCCGAGATCGATGACTAGGTGATTCAGCGTTTCACGATCGGCAATTGTCACCGTGCCACTCGTGACGGTCAGCCGGCCGTCGCTGACGCCATCGGCTGCAAACACGTTGATGCCATTGCGAACGGTCATACCGGAGCCGACGGCGAGGTCGCCAATCCAGGTGACGTTATCGAGCGTGCCGGCGCTGCCCGCGAGCAAGCGGCCAGCGGTTTGGGTTACGATCGTGTTCCGCAAAGTGCCGGGCAAATACAGCACGCCGTGCGCAAGCGCCAAGCCAGCGGCGGCACTTAACGCGCCACCGACAGTCAGCGTTGCAAGCGCATTGTTGATGATGGCGGCGGCAAGGGTGGTGGTGCCGGACTGGGTCGCGACATAGGCCACCGTGCCCGCCAGGCTGGCGGTTTCCCCCGCGCCCGGCACGCCCGTTGGTGCCCACTGGCTGGCATCATTGAAATTGCCGGTCAGCCCGAGCCATTGCCGCGTGCCAGGCGCAAAAGCCGGCAGGATATTGGCGGCGGCGACAAAGCTGGTCGCGATGCTGGCTCCACCGAGGCCCACCAGCTCGGTCGCGATGAAATGATGGCCGCTCGCGAAAGTGATCTGGGCGCGGGACAATCCGCTTGCGGGGTCAAGGAACACCAGGGTCTGGCTGGTCGCATCAAACTGCGAAATGCTGCCAGCGGCGGCGATGATGCTGTCGCCACTGGTAAAGCCGCTCACCGCTATCACCGCCGGCGCCACCGTCCCGGCGATGGTGGCGAGCGATAATGTGCCAGCCCCGTCGGCGAAAGTAATGTTGGCCCGTGTGCTCGTGCTGGTCTGGATCGACGCGAAATCAACCTCCACCACCCCGCCATTGCCGATGATGATCTGGCCGGTGGCGACAGCTATGCCGGGTTGGTAGTCGGAATAGGACTCGAGCCGCAGCACCCCGCCATTGACGACAATGCTGCCCTGATTAATGGCAGTGACAGGGGAGTAGGGCATCCCAACCGCGCTGCCGTGGGCGTTGCCCGACAGCGTAAGGCTGCCGGATTGCACCAGCACAGTACCAAAATTGCAGGCCAGCCCGAGCACCGCATTGCCGTTTGCGCGCAGAACAATGTTCGCGCCCAAGGTCGGGCCAACAATCGAGTTCTGCCCATCTGCCAGGATCGTCCCGGCCAGCGTCGCGGTGCCAATCGCCCCGGCCACGCCCAACGCAATGGTCAGGTTATCAAGCGTCCCGGTTTCCAGCAGTCGACCGCCCGCAGCGATGCTCAGGGTTCCGGTCGCAATGCTGCTGGTCGCATCGGCAAAAACAGTCATGCCGGATGGCACGGTCCAGGAGCCGGTCCACTTCACCCGGCTCAAGGTGAGTTCATTGCCACCAAACACTGCCCCGGCTGCGTCAACCGTGCCGTTGCTCAGGGTCTCACCGCGGAATTCCACTCGGTTCAGCAGGCTGCCGGGACGAAAATTCACCGTCGCGCCGCCAAGGCCGAGTGTGCCCGCCAGCGCAAGCGTGCTCGCACTATCAAGACTGATCGTGCCGGCGGTCAGCGCAGTCCACGCCAATGCGTTGGCGGTGATATCGAGCAGGCCGCCACTGGTGAGTGCAATGGTTCCGGTGTTGCCAACCCCGATCGGGCCACGCAGCGCTTGGGCAATGGTGAAGCTTGCCGGCACAATGATGGTGCCACCCGACACCAGGACTGTGCCGCTATTGTTCAGTGTGCTGGCGCCGAGGGTCAGGGTTTGGCCGGTCGCAACACTGATCACGCCGGCATTGCCGATCGTAGTCGCGGCCAGTAGCGCGCCAGATGTGCCGGCAGCAATCACCCCGCTGTGGATGTCGATGCTGGTCAGGCTGGCCAGAACGCCACTCACGCTGAGGGTGGCGAGCGCATTGCTGACAACCAGACCACCGACGATCATCGTGCCGGATGTGCTGACGCCGTACGCGGATGCGCCACCCAGGCTCGCAATATCCGCCGTACCAGGCGTGCCGGTCGGTGACCACGCAGCGTCGGTGTCGAACAGCGCGGTCTGGCCGTTCCATTGCTTGGTGGTCACCGCGACCCCTTCAAATTCCTGTGCGGCGCCTGAAAGGGCGTACCGTTCGTCAAACTCAGTTCAAGCGGTATCACCTAGTGACCGCAGTCGATTATCAAATCGCCACCATCCTGTTGGGAATTCGTAAATTAACGGTTAAAACAGCGACGCTCCTGGGTTTTTTGGAGCGATCATCCGCGCGGGGCATGCGCCCTTGCCATAGGTGGCCCGAGGTTTGCCACTGGACTCGGATCGGCCGATCCTCTAGACCGCCGTCCCTCTACCGGAACGCGGGAGATTTTTGGGCGTGCCGGTATCACCGTTCCTATGCAGGTTCGGCGATGCCAGCTCCCAGAAGTCGCATGGACCGCGGTCCCCCCTGAACGCCTCGCGCATGGAATGTGCCGAGAAAACAAGGATTTGGGATTATGGCTAAAAAGATCGTCGGCTATATTAAGCTGCAAATTCCAGCCGGCAAGGCGAACCCTTCGCCGCCAGTTGGCCCTGCATTGGGTCAACGCGGCTTGAACATCATGCAGTTCGTCAAGGAATTCAACGCTGTCACCGCACAGATGGAGCCGGGCACGCCAACCCCGGTCGTCATCACCGCCTTTGGTGACCGTACCTTCACCTTCATCACCAAAACCCCGCCCAACACGCATTTTCTCAAGAAAGCGGCCGGGATTACCAAGGGCACGACCACCCCAGGCAAGGGCGCAGCGTCCGGCCGGGTGACCACGAGCCAGCTGCGTGATATCGCGGCGATCAAGATGAAGGACATGAACGCCAGCGATGTCGATGGCGCCGTGCGGATGTTGACCGGTTCGGCCCGCTCGATGGGTCTCATTGTGGTGGAGGGCTGATTATCATGGCACACAACAAACGCCTGACCTCCGGCTACGCCGCATTCGACCGCAACCAGTCTTTTGATCTCGCCGCCGCGATCGCGATGGTCAAATCCAATGCCCGCAGCAAGTTCGACGAAACCATTGAAATCAGCCTTAATCTCGGGATCGATCCGCGTCATGCCGATCAGATGGTCCGGGGCGTTGTCGGGCTGCCGAATGGTACCGGCAAGTCGGTCCGGGTGGCGGTGTTCGCCCGTGGCGCCAAGGCCGAGGAAGCCCTCGCCGCTGGTGCCGACGTGGTCGGCGCCGACGATCTGGCCGAAAAGGTTCAGGCTGGCGACATCCAGTTCGACCGCTGTATCGCAACGCCGGACATGATGGGTCTGGTTGGTCGTCTCGGTAAAATTCTCGGGCCGCGCAACTTGATGCCGAACCCACGTCTCGGCACCGTCACCATGGACGTCAAAGGCGCGGTGACCGCCGCCAAGGCCGGACAGGTTGAATTCCGTGCCGAAAAGGCCGGCATTGTCCATGCCGGCATTGGCAAGGCATCGTTCCCGACCGAAGCGCTGCTGGAAAACGCCCGCGCTTTCGCCGATGCGATCCTGAAGGCCAAGCCGGCCGGCGCGAAGGGTACCTATCTGCAAAAAGTTGCGGTCAGCTCGACCATGGGCCCCGGCGTGCGCGTCGATGTCGCAACCGTCGGTGCCGGCACCGCGCTTTAACCAAATACGCCGCCGGTTCGTCGGCGGTGGGCAGGGGGCGGGAGCCCCCGAACCTGTCCAAGACCGCATGTTGTTTACGGCGCCGTTCGCGGCGTGTCGGGCATTGAAGACCTGATCCAGGGTCGCACGTGGGAGACGGGGAAGCCCGGGATTTCAGCCCATTTTCCCTTGTGGAGGATGGGACCCTGGCGGTTCCGCAAGACCGGGCGTTGCAAGACGCTCCGGGGACAGGCGAACCGGGATAGTTCAACGTCGGCAACGACTGCGAGGTGTCCCATGGGTAAACCGGTCGGAGATGATATCAATCATTGCCGACCACCGATGGAGACGGGATTTGGACCGTACGGAGAAGCACGCCTTCGTCGACCTCCTCGCCGCCGTATTCGCCGAGACGTCGATGGTTGTGGTCACCCAGAACAAGGGTTTGACTGTGGCCGAATCGACCAATCTGCGACGCCGGATGCGCGAAGCTGGGGCGACGTTTAAGGTTGCCAAGAACCGGTTGGCCGTCCTTGCTTTGCATGGGACCCGCTTCGACAGCATCGCACCACTGCTGAAGGGACCGACCGCGCTTGCGTGGGCTCGGGATCCGGTCGCCGTGGCGAAAGCTGCTGTCGAGTTCGCCAAAACCAACGATAAGTTCGTCATTCTCGGTGGTGCGCTTGGCACCCAGGCACTCGATGTGGCTGGGATCAAGGCATTGTCGGAATTGCCGTCGCTGGACGTGCTGCGCGCCGGATTGGTGGGGATGATCCAAACCCCCGCCACCCGTATCGCGGGCATTCTTCAGGCGCCGGGCGGACAGATCGCGCGGGTTTTGGCGGCCTATGCCAACAAAGACGACGCAGCCGAGGACGCAGCCGAAGCAGCCTGAGTTTTGCCGGAGGCGAACAAACCGCCCGAGGCTTTTGTGGAACCCCAGTTGCCCTGCCAAGGGCTGCCCTTGCATGGAATCGGCAAGGGCCTAGATTAAGGAAGATATGAAAATGGCCGATCTCGCGAGACTTGTGGACGACCTGTCCGCCCTGACCGTTCTGGAAGCTGCTGAGCTTTCGAAGATGCTCGAAGAAAAATGGGGCGTTTCCGCCTCTGCGCCGGCTGCTGCCGCCGCTGCCGCACCGGCCGCAGTTGCCGCTGTTGTTGAAGAGCAGACCGAATTCACCGTGATCTTGGCCGCCGCCGGCGACAAGAAGATCAACGTGATTAAGGAAATCCGCACCATCACCGGTCTGGGGCTGAAGGAAGCCAAGGACCTGGTTGAAGGCGCGCCGAAGACCGTGAAAGAAAGCGCGACCAAGGATGAGGCCGCCAAGATCAAGAAGTCATTGGAAGAGCAGGGCGCGACTGTCGAAGTCAAATAACGCTTGCTTCGCCGGACTTGCTGAACACGGGTGGGGACCGCTTTGCGAAAGCAGGGCGGACCCTGCCCGACTCGGCGTTGCTAATGACCGAATTGCGACCAGACTAAATAGCGACCGACCGCACCAGACCACTGACGGGAAATAGGCATGAACGCGATCTCCAGATCCTTCACCGGGCAAAAGCGCATCCGCAAAAGCTTCGGACGCATCCCCGAACTGGCCCGGATGCCAAACCTGATTGACGTGCAGCGCTCCAGCTACGAAGCGTTCCTGCAAATGGCCACCCCGCATGACAGCCGGACCAATACCGGCCTGCAGGAAGTGTTCAAATCGGTTTTCCCGATCGATGATTTCGCTGGGCGCGGACGGCTGGAATTTGTCCACTACGAACTCGAAGACCCGAAATACGACGTCGAGGAATGCATTCAGCGTGGTATGACCTATGCCGCGCCGCTGAAGGTGATCCTCCGTCTGATCGTTTGGGATCTCGACGAAGATACCGGCGCGCGCTCCATCCGCGACATCAAAGAACAGCCGGTTTACATGGGCGATATGCCGCTCATGACCGATAACGGCACCTTCATCATCAACGGCACCGAACGCGTTATCGTCAGCCAGATGCACCGGTCGCCGGGCGTGTTCTTTGATCACGACAAGGGCAAAACCCATTCGTCGGGCAAGTATTTGTTTGCCGCCCGGATCATCCCCTATCGCGGCTCGTGGCTCGATTTCGAATTTGACAGCAAAGACCTCGTGTATGTGCGCATCGATCGCAAGCGCAAGCTGCCGGTCACCACGCTGCTGTATGCGCTGGAAGGCGCCAATACCGAGAAATTGCGCGAAGCCCGCCAAGCCCAGGGGCTTGATATCGACCTTGGCGAAATCCGTGGCATGGATTCGGAAGAAATCCTTAACACCTTTTATTCGCAGGTGGTTTTCACCCGCACCGCCAAGGGCTGGGCGCGTCCGTTCGATCCGGACGCATTTCGCGGCATCAAGCTGCTCGATCCGCTGGTCGATGCCGATACCGGCGAAGTGGTGGCTGATTCAGAAACCAAGCTGACCGCGAAGACCGTCCGCAAGATCGCCGAGCAGACCAAGGAAGTGCTGGTTGGCCGCGCCGATTTGCTCGGCCGCTTTGTCGCCGAGGATCTGGTCAACGTAAACACCGGTGAGATCTGGGCCGAAGCTGGCGAAGAACTCGCCGAAGCCCGCCTTGCCGCGCTGGAAGATGCCGGCATCGACCGTCTGCCCACGCTCGCCGTCGATCAGTCGAACGGCGCCTGGATGCGCAACACCCTGGCTGTCGACAAGAACACCAACCGCGACGATGCGCTGGTCGATATCTACCGCGTCATGCGCCCCGGTGAGCCGCCGACGCCTGACACCGCCGAAGCCCTGTTCCGCGGTCTGTTCTTCGACAGCGACCGCTATGATCTGTCCGCCGTTGGCCGGGTGAAGATGAACATGCGCCTCAGCATGACGGTCGATGACCAGATGCGGGTGCTGCGCAAGGAAGACATCCTGCGCACGGTCAAGACGTTGTGCGATCTGAAGGACGGCCGTGGCTCGATCGACGACATCGACAATCTCGGCAATCGCCGGGTGCGCTCGGTCGGCGAGTTGATGGAAAACCAGTACCGCGTCGGGCTGTTGCGCATGGAGCGCGCCATCCGTGAACGCATGGGCTCGGTCGATATCGACACGGTGATGCCGCATGATCTGATTAATGCCAAACCGGCGGCAGCAGCGGTGCGCGAATTCTTCGGCAGCTCGCAGCTCAGCCAGTTCATGGATCAGGCCAATCCGCTGTCGGAAGTCACCCATAAACGCCGCCTGTCCGCGCTTGGGCCTGGCGGTCTGACGCGGGAACGTGCGGGCTTCGAAGTGCGCGACGTGCACCCGACCCATTACGGCCGCATCTGCCCGATCGAAACCCCGGAAGGGCCGAATATCGGCCTGATCAACTCGCTCGCCACCTATGCCAAGGTCAACAAATATGGGTTCATTGAAACCCCTTATATGTTGGTCAAGGACGGCGTGGTGCAGCCGGGGCCGCGCTATTTGTCGGCGATGGAAGAAGAAAAGCTCGTCGTCGCCCAGGCCGATGCGCCGATGGATGCTGGTGGCAAGTTTACCCAGGACCTCGTTTCGGTGCGTCGCCAGGGCGATTTCCGCTTGGTCAAACCGGAAGATGTGACCGCGATTGACGTCTCGCCCAAGCAGTTGGTCTCGGTCGCTGCGGCGCTCATCCCGTTCCTGGAAAACGATGACGCCAACCGCGCGCTGATGGGTTCGAACATGCAGCGTCAGGCTGTGCCGCTCATCCGTGCCGATGCGCCTTTGGTCGGCACCGGCATGGAAGCAGCGGTTGCCCGCGACTCCGGGGCGACGATTATTGCCCGCCGCGAAGGGGTGATCGATCAGATCGATGGCGCGCGTATCGTGGTGCGTGCCACCGCCGAAGACGGCACCACCAAGGGCGTGGACATTTATCGTCTGCGCAAGTTCATGCGATCGAACCAGTCAACCTGCATCAACCAGCGCCCGCTGGTCCGGGTTGGTGACGCGGTGCGCGAAGGCGATATTATCGCTGACGGCCCGTCCACTGAACTCGGCGAACTGGCGCTTGGCCGTAACGTGCTGGTCGCGTTCATGCCGTGGAACGGCTACAACTTCGAAGACAGCATCCTGATCTCGGAACGTATCGCCCGCGATGACGTCTTCACCTCGATCCATATCGAGGAATTCGAAGTCATGGCGCGTGACACCAAGCTTGGCCAGGAGGAAATCACCCGAGACATTCCGAACGTGGGTGAAGAAGCGCTGCGCAACCTCGACGAGGCCGGCATTGTCTATATCGGCGCCGAAGTTAATCCGGGCGATATTCTGGTCGGCAAGGTGACGCCGAAGGGCGAAAGCCCGATGACCCCGGAAGAAAAGTTGCTGCGCGCGATCTTCGGCGAAAAAGCGTCGGACGTGCGCGATACTTCAATGAAGCTGCCGCCGGGCACCACCGGCACCATCGTCGATGTCCGCGTCTTCAGCCGCCGTGGCGTTGACAAGGACGAACGCGCGATGGCGATCGAGCGTTCGGAAATCGAACGTCTGGCCAAGGATCGCGACGACGAAAAGGCCATCCAGGAACGGTCATTCCTCGCCCGTTTGCGCGAAAAACTGCTCGGCGGCAAAGCCTCGGGCGGCTTCAAGGGCATCAAGGCTGGGACGATCATCACCGAGGACGTGCTGTCCGAGCACGTCCGCGGCACCTGGCGCCATATTGGCATCGCCGATGATGCGGTGATGGCGGAAATGGAGGTTCTGCGTCGTGAATACGATGCGGCTGTTGCCCGCCTGCAGGCCCGCTTTGACAGCAAGGTCGATAAGCTCCAGCGCGGCGACGAATTGCCGCCCGGCGTGATGAAGATGGTTAAGGTGTTCGTGGCGGTGAAGCGCAAGCTGCAACCGGGCGACAAAATGGCCGGCCGACATGGCAATAAGGGCGTGTGCTCGCGGGTTGTCCCGGTCGAAGACATGCCGTTCCTGGAAGATGGAACCCATGTCGATCTGGTGCTCAACCCGCTTGGCGTGCCGAGCCGGATGAATGTCGGGCAGATCCTTGAAACCCATCTTGGCTGGGCTTGCGCGACTTTGGGCAAGCAGGTCGGCGAACTGGTCGAGAATTATCGCCGCACCGGCGCCGAGCGGGAAAAGCTGCTTGAACGCCTGCATGATATTTATGGCGACGAGGTTTATGCCGAACAGATCGCCCAGATGAGCGAGAGCCAGCTGCTTGAACTGTCCGACAACTTGAAAAAGGGCATCCCGATTGCCACACCGGTGTTCGATGGCGCGCGAATGGGCGATATCGAAGGCATGCTGACCAAGGCGGGCCTCGACACGTCTGGCCAGGTGGTGCTGACCGATGGCCGCACGGGCGAACCGTTTGGCCGCAAGGTCACGGTTGGCTACATCTATATGCTCAAGCTGCATCACTTGGTTGACGACAAGATCCACGCCCGCTCGATCGGTCCTTACTCGCTCGTCACCCAGCAGCCGCTTGGTGGCAAGGCCCAATTCGGCGGCCAGCGCTTCGGCGAAATGGAGGTTTGGGCGCTCGAAGCTTACGGCGCCGCCTACACGCTGCAGGAAATGCTGACCGTGAAGTCCGATGACGTGTCCGGCCGCACCAAGGTCTATGAAGCCATTGTGCGCGAACAGGACAATTTCGAGGCAGGCATTCCAGAAAGCTTCAACGTGCTGGTCAAGGAACTGAAATCCCTGGGCCTGAACGTTGATCTGGACATGCGCGCCACCTGATACCGCGACCGGTCCGGGCGCCACCGCCTGGACCGTTTTCGACCCAAGCTTACGATCGCCGGCCGAGCCACTGGCCGCCAAGGAGAGCGCGATGAACGAACTGATGAAGATTCTGGGCCAGACCGGTCAGACCACGACCTTCGACCAGATCAAGATCCAGATGGCGTCACCCGAGCAGATCCGTTCCTGGTCGTACGGCGAAATCAAAAAGCCCGAGACCATCAACTACCGGACCTTTAAGCCGGAGCGTGACGGGCTGTTCTGCGCCCGTATCTTCGGGCCGATCAAGGACTATGAATGCCTGTGCGGCAAGTACAAGCGGATGAAGTTCCGCGGCATTATCTGCGAAAAATGCGGCGTTGAAGTCACCCTCGCCAAGGTGCGTCGCGAACGCATGGGCCATATCGAACTTGCGTCGCCGGTTGCCCATATCTGGTTCCTGAAATCGCTGCCGAGCCGCATTGGGCTGATGGTCGATCTCACGCTGAAAGAACTCGAAAAAATCCTCTATTTCGAGAGCTATGTCGTGCTCGAACCCGGCACCACCGACCTCAAGATGTTCCAGCTGCTGAACGAAGATCAGCTGATGGCCAAGCAGGATGAATTTGGCGAAGACGGGTTCCGCGCCGGCATTGGCGCCGAAGCGATCAAGGGCATTCTGGCCGGGATCGACGCCGACGCTGAAAAAGTGAAGCTGCGCGCCGACCTCAAGGACACCACCTCGGAAGCCAAGCGCAAGAAGCTCGTCAAGCGTTTGAAGCTGATCGAGGCGTTTTCTGAATCGGGCGCCAAGCCGGAATGGATGATCCTCGACGTCGTGCCGGTCATTCCGCCCGAATTGCGCCCGCTGGTGCCACTCGACGGTGGCCGTTTCGCGACCTCTGATCTGAATGATCTTTATCGCCGGGTGATCAACCGCAACAACCGCTTGAAGCGGCTAATTGAATTGCGCGCGCCAGATATCATCGTGCGCAACGAAAAGCGCATGTTGCAGGAATCGGTTGATGCGCTGTTCGACAATGGTCGTCGTGGCCGCGCTATCACGGGTGCCAACAAGCGTCCGCTGAAGTCGCTGTCCGACATGCTGAAAGGCAAGCAGGGGCGTTTCCGCCAGAATTTGCTCGGAAAGCGCGTCGATTACTCGGGCCGGTCGGTGATCGTGGTCGGGCCGGAGCTTAAGCTTCACCAGTGCGGCCTGCCGAAGAAAATGGCGCTGGAGCTATTCAAGCCGTTCATTTACTCCAAGCTGGAAAAATACGGTCACGCCACCACCATCAAAGCCGCCAAGCGGATGGTAGAAAAGGAGCGCCCGGAAGTCTGGGACATCCTTGAGGAAGTGATCCGCGAACATCCGGTGATGCTGAACCGCGCGCCAACCTTGCATCGCCTCGGCATCCAGGCGTTCGAGCCGGTGTTGATCGAAGGCAAGGCGATTCAGCTTCACCCGTTGGTCTGCACCGCCTTCAACGCCGATTTCGATGGCGATCAGATGGCCGTTCACGTGCCGCTGAGCCTCGAAGCCCAGCTTGAGGCGCGGGTGCTGATGATGTCGACCAACAACATCCTCAGCCCGTCGAACGGCAAGCCAATCATTGTGCCGAGCCAGGATATCGTGCTCGGAATTTACTATCTGTCGCTGGAGACGCCGGAATTCCGCGCAACCCCTGACGCAGAAGCGCACGGCTACGGCACAATCGGCGAAATCGAGCACGCCATGGCGGCGGGCGCGCTGCAACTGCACGACAAAATTCTTGGCCGCTTCCATACCGTCGATGCGCAGGGCAACCCGGTCATCCAACGCGTGCTAACCACGGCCGGCCGCATGATGATCGCCCAGGTGCTGCCGAAAAACGTCAACGTGCCGTTCACCCTGATCAACCGCCAGTTGACCAAGAAGAACGTTTCGGACGTGATCGACGCGGTCTACCGCCATTGCGGCCAGAAGGAATGCGTGATCTTCGCCGACCGTCTGATGGGGCTGGGTTTTGCCCAGGCGGCCAAGGCCGGGATCAGTTTCGGCAAGGACGACATGATTATCCCGGCTGAAAAGAAGGGCATGATCCTCAAGACCCAAGGCGAGGTGAAGGAATTCGAGCAGCAGTATCAGGACGGGCTGATCACCTCGGGCGAGCGCTATAACAAGGTCGTCGATGCCTGGTCGAAATGCACCGATAAAGTCGCCGACGCGATGATGAAGGAAATCAAGCGCCAGGAAATCGGCTATCCCACCAACTCGGTGTGGATGATGTCCGATAGCGGCGCGCGTGGATCGCCGGCACAAATGCGCCAGTTGGCCGGCATGCGCGGCCTGATGGCCAAGCCGTCGGGCGAAATCATCGAACAGCCGATCATCGCCAACTTCAAGGAAGGCCTGTCGGTTCTCGAATACTTCAACTCCACCCATGGCGCCCGCAAGGGCCTTGCCGATACCGCGCTCAAAACCGCCAACTCGGGCTACCTCACCCGCCGTCTGGTCGATGTCGCGCAGGATTGCATCATCACCGAAGATGATTGTGGCACGGTGCGCGGCCTGACCGTGAAGCCTGTGATGGATGGCGGCGAAGTGGTGTCGTCGATGTACGAGCGTGTGCTCGGCCGCACCACGGCTGACGCGGTGATCGATGCCGCGACCGGCGAGGTTATTATTGGCGCCAACGAACTGATCAGCGAAGAAGACGCCGAGCGGATCGAAAACGTTGGCGTGGAAGTTATGCGCATTCGCTCGGTGCTGACCTGCGAAGCCAAGGTCGGCATTTGCGGCCATTGCTATGGCCGCGATCTGGCCCGCGGAACCCCGGTTAACCAGGGCGAGGCGGTCGGCGTGATCGCCGCGCAATCAATCGGCGAGCCTGGCACACAGCTCACCATGCGCACCTTCCATATCGGCGGCGCCGCCCAGCGTGGTGCCGAACAATCGAGCGTCGAAGCCAGCCACGATGGCACGGTGAAGATGAACAACCCGAACGTGGTGGTGTCCGGTGCCGGCGTGCCCGTGGTCATGAGCCGCAATTGTGAAATTGTGCTCACCGACCCGAGCGGCCGCGAGCGCGCCCGCTTCCGGGTGCCTTATGGTGCCCGCTTGCTGACCACCGAAGGTGCCGCCGTTACCCGCTTGCAGAAGCTTGCGGAATGGGACCCCTACACCCTGCCGATCATCACCGAACAGGATGGCAAGATTGAATATCTTGACCTTCTGGAAGGCGCGACCTTGGTTGAACGGGTCGATGAAGTAACGGGCCTCACCTCCAAGGTTGTGGTCGATTACAAGCAGAATGCTCGCGGTGCCGATCTCCGGCCCCGCCTGCAGCTGAAGGACGCCAAAGGCAAAGTGGTTCAGATGCCCAACGGTGCCGATGCGCGCTACTTCCTGCAACCGGACTCGATCCTGTCGGTCGAAAACGGCGCGCTCGTGGTGGCTGGCGACGTGCTTGCCCGAATCCCGCGTGAAGGCAGCAAAACCCGCGACATTACCGGCGGCTTGCCGCGTGTGGCCGAGTTGTTCGAAGCGCGGCGCCCGAAAGACCATGCAATCATCGCAGAGAACGATGGTCGAGTGGAATTTGGCAAGGACTACAAGTCTAAGCGTCGGATTATCGTCAAGAACGACGAAACTGGCGAAGAATCGGAATACTTGGTGCCCAAGGGCAAGCACGTTTCCGTCCAGGAAGGCGACTTCGTGCGTCTGGGCGATCCGTTGGTTGACGGGCCGCGCGTGCCGCACGACATCCTCAAGGTGCTCGGCGTCGAAGCTTTGTCGGATTATCTGGTGAATGAAATCCAGGACGTCTATCGACTGCAGGGCGTGAAGATCAACGACAAGCATATTGAAGTTATCGTCCGTCAGATGCTGCAGAAGGTCGAAATCACCGGACATGGCGACACCACGTTCCTGGTTGGCGAACAGATCGACAAGGTTGAATTTGACGCCGAGAACAACAAGCGCATCATGGCGGGGGAAGCGGTCGCAACCGCCGAACCCGTTCTGCAGGGCATCACCAAGGCGAGCCTGCAGACCCAAAGCTTCATGAGCGCTGCCTCGTTCCAGGAGACGACTCGGGTTCTCACCGAAGCGGCGACTGCCGGGAAGGTCGATAACCTGATTGGCCTGAAGGAAAATGTCATCGTTGGGCGACTGATCCCGGCGGGGACTGGCGCCATCATGAACCGGCTGCGCGCGATTGCCGCTGGTCGTGACCAGGGGCATATTGCCCAGGCCAATGTCGCGCTGCCATCCCGCGCAGCCGAGTAGAAAGCAGACGGACGAGGGAGTTTTCTGCCCGTCAATAGCCTGGAATTGATGATGAATGAGGCTAGGTAGCGATACCTGGCCTCATTCTATGTCGATCGAAACTATTTCCGCCATGCGGGTCTTCGCCCGCCGTCTGGCGTGATTGCTTATGCCGCAACCGCCATGCAACCTCGGCATGGCCTGCTGCCGATTTGCCCCGATCAGGCGCTTGACTTGCCGGGTCGCTGCCCGTAGTTATCCGCCCCTCGGGACAGTTGGTGGTTTTCACCTTGGCTGCCCGGAAAGTTTAAACCTTCGCGTACGGTGCCGTCTTCGGACACAGGCCGTGTGTAGGTTGAACACCGCAGATGGGGGGCAACCTCGGCTGCGGTGATTGTTTATGGAAGTTGGTCTTCTGCCTCTGTAACGGAGGTTTCGACCAGGAGAGAAAGAGGGTCCATGCCGACCATCAACCAGCTGATTGCCCAGGGCCGCCATCCGGCCCCGAAGCGCAACAAGGTGCCTGCATTGCAAGGCTGCCCGCAGAAGCGTGGCGTTTGCACGCGCGTTTACACGACAACCCCGAAGAAGCCGAACTCGGCGCTTCGTAAGGTTGCCAAGGTGCGCCTGACCAACGGCTTCGAAGTCGTGAGTTATATTCCTGGCGAAGGTCACAACCTGCAGGAGCATAGCGTTGTGCTCATCCGCGGTGGGCGCGTGAAGGATTTGCCGGGCGTTCGTTATCACATTCTGCGTGGCGTTCTGGATACCCAGGGCATTGCCAAGCGTCGTCAGCGCCGGTCGCTGTATGGCGCTAAGCGGCCGAAATAGGGAGGGCGGAGCATGTCACGTCGTCGCCGCGCGGTTAAACGCGAAATCCTGCCGGACGCCAAGTTCGGTGATATTGTTATCACGCGTTTCATGAATGCGCTGATGTATGACGGCAAAAAATCTGCCGCCGAAGGCATTGTCTACGGCGCCATGGACACAATGAAGAAGCGCGGCGGCCCCGCAGCCGATCCGGTCGCGATGTTCCACACTGCGTTGGACAACGTGAAGCCGGCGGTTGAAGTGCGGTCGCGGCGCGTTGGCGGGGCAACCTATCAGGTTCCCGTCGAAGTGCGCACCGAGCGTCGCCAGGCATTGGCCATTCGCTGGATCATCGACTCGGCGCGCAAGCGTGGCGAACACACGATGGAAGAGCGTCTGTCGAACGAATTGTCGGATGCGGTGAATAACCGCGGTTCGGCCGTCAAGAAGCGCGAAGATACCCACCGCATGGCCGAAGCCAACAAGGCCTTCAGCCATTACCGTTGGTAATTTGATCCACCCAACCCCGAAACCAGACCGGGCACGGAGACACGACGATGGGTAAAGCTAAATTCGAACGTAACAAGCCGCATTGCAACATTGGCACGATCGGCCATGTCGATCATGGCAAGACCTCGCTGACTGCGGCGATCACGAAGATCCTGGCGAAGTCGGGTGGTGCCACGTTCACCGCCTATGACCAGATCGACAAGGCGCCGGAAGAGCGCGCCCGTGGCATCACGATTTCCACCGCGCATGTGGAATACGAAACCGCCAACCGCCACTATGCCCATGTCGATTGCCCCGGCCACGCCGATTATGTGAAGAACATGATCACTGGCGCCGCGCAGATGGATGGTGCGATTCTGGTTGTGTCGGCAGCCGACGGCCCGATGCCGCAGACCCGCGAACACATCCTGCTCGCCCGCCAGGTTGGCGTGCCGGCCCTGGTGGTGTTTCTCAACAAATGCGACATTGCCGATCCAGATTTGCTTGAGCTCGTTGAACTCGAAGTTCGCGAACTGCTGACAAGCTACGGCTTCCCCGGCGACGATATCCCGATTGTGCAGGGCTCGGCGGTTTGCGCGTTGAATGACACCCAGCCCGAGCTTGGCGAGGAAGCGGTGATCAAGTTGATGGCGGCGGTTGACGCCTACATCCCGCAGCCGGTGCGTGAAATCGACAAGCCCTTCCTGATGCCGGTTGAAGACGTGTTCTCGATCTCTGGTCGTGGCACGGTGGTGACCGGTCGCGTTGAGCGCGGCATCGTCAAGGTCGGTGAGGAAGTTGAGGTTATCGGGCTTCGTCCGACGATCAAGACCATCGTCACCGGCGTTGAAATGTTCCGCAAGCTGCTCGATCAGGGCCAGGCTGGCGACAACATCGGCGCCCTGCTGCGCGGCACCAAGCGTGAAGACGTCGAGCGTGGTCAGGTTCTGGCCAAGCCCGGTTCAATCACCCCGCACACCAAGTTCAAGGCCGAGAGTTACATCTTGACCAAGGAAGAGGGTGGCCGCCACACGCCTTTCTTCACCAATTATCGTCCGCAATTCTACTTCCGCACCACCGATGTCACTGGCATCGTGCAGTTGCCGGAAGGTGTTGAGATGGTGATGCCGGGTGACAACGTGTCGATGGATGTGGAATTGATCCACCCGATCGCCATGGATGAAGGTCTGCGATTTGCTATCCGCGAAGGTGGCCGCACTGTCGGCGCCGGCGTGGTTGCAAAGATTGTCCAGTAACACACGAAAGGTTCCAGGCCTGCGGGCTTGGAAATGCTGAGCGATGGATAATCAGAACATACGCATTCGCCTCAAGGCGTACGATCATCGGGTGTTGGATAACAGCACCAAGGAAATCGTGAACACCGCCAAGCGGACGGGTGCGCGGGTGCGCGGGCCAATTCCCCTGCCGACCCATATTGAACGCTTCACGGTCAACCGGTCGCCGCATGTCGACAAGAAAAGCCGCGAACAGTTTGAAATTCGCACCCATCGTCGTCTGCTCGACATTGTCGACCCGACCCCGCAAACGGTGGACGCGCTGATGAAGTTGGATCTTGCCTCCGGCGTTGACGTCGAAATCAAGATCTAGCGCCCGCGCCGGAAGCCTTCCGGCCGGTAAATTTTGGCCTACGGACCCGCGCTTGGGTCCCTCTGGGGAAAGAAACTTATGCGTACAGGACTTCTCGCGAAGAAGCTGGGCATGACCCGGATCTTCAAGGAAGACGGGACCCATGTTCCCGTCACGGTGCTGCACCTGGACGAACTCCAGGTTGTTGCCGCGCGCACGACTGAGAAAGACGGCTATGATGCTGTCCAACTCGGCTGGGGCCGCGCGAAGGTCAAGAACGTTACCGATCCCAACAAGGGCCATTTCGCGAAGGCGAAGGTCGAGCCGAAGTTGAAGGTCGTTGAATTCCGCGTGGCCGCTGATGCGCTGCTCGAACCCGGTGCGACTTTGTCGGCGGCCCATTTTGTGGTAGGCCAAAAAGTTGACGTGACCGGTGTTTCACAGGGCAAAGGCTTTGCTGGCGCGATGAAGCGTTGGAACTTTGCCGGTCTTGAGGCCAGCCACGGCGTGTCGATCAGTCATCGTTCGCATGGCTCGACCGGTAACCGTCAGGATCCGGGCAAGACCTTCAAGAATAAGAAAATGGCCGGCCATATGGGCCAGGACCGCATCACAACCCTTAACCTGGTAATAGCCGCGATCGATGTCGCGCGTGGCCTGGTGATGGTGCATGGCGCGGTTCCAGGGTCCAAGGGCGGCTATGTGACCGTGCGCGATGCGATCAAGAAGCCGCGCCCGGCCGATCTTCCCTATCCGGCGGCATTGATCGAGGCGAATGCCCCGACCAGCACGCCCGTCGAAGCAGAGGGTTGAGGACAGCACGATGCAAATCGAAATCAAAACCCTCGAAAACGGCTCGGCCGGTATGGCCGACCTTCCAGAAGCCTTGTTCGGAGCAACTCCGCGCAAAGACATCATGGCCCGCGTGGTGCAGTGGCAGCAGTCGAAGCGCCGCGCTGGCACCCACAAGATCAAAGGCATGGGCGAAGTTCGCGGCACAACCAAGAAGCCGTATAAGCAGAAAGGCACAGGCAGCGCTCGTCAGGGCAGCTTGCGCGCTCCGCAGTTTCGCGGCGGTGGCGTGGTGCATGGCCCGGTGGTTCGTAGCCACGAATACGATCTTCCCAAGAAGATCCGCCGTCTCGGGCTGATCAGCGCTCTGTCGCAGAAGCAGGCCGATGGAAAGCTGGTGGTGCTCGACACCCTTAACGGCCCGACCAAGACGCGTGACCTGCAGGCCAAACTCAACGCACTCGGTTGGAAATCAGCTTTGGTGGTTGATCGTGACATTGATGTTGGTTTCGCTTTGGCGAGCCGCAACATCATCGGCATCGATCTGTTGCCGACCGTTGGTGCCAATGTTTATGACATTCTCCGCCACGATGTGCTGGCCATTACCACGGCCGGACTTGAAGGCCTGAAGGAGCGTCTGGCATGAGCGAGACCCAGGTGGTGAAGGCCCCGAAAAAGGGCCCAACCCTGTCGCGGGAAGCGATGTACACGATTATTCGCAGCCCGGTGATCACCGAAAAGGCGACCGCGCTTGCTGAGCGTAGCCAGGTGGTTTTCAAGGTGGCGATTGATGCCAGCAAGCCCGAAATCAAGGCCGCGATTGAAGGGCTGTTCGGGGTGAAAGTGCTTGGCGTCAACACGTTGGTGCTCAAGGGCAAGACCAAAATGCACAAAGGCCGTCCGGGCCGACGCTCGGATGTCAAAAAGGCTTATGTGCGGCTTGCCGATGGTCAGTCGATCGACCTGACCACCGGTCTGGCATAGGGCGGGAATAGCTGACATGGCGATGAAAAACTTTAATCCTGTCACGCCCAGCCTTCGCGGCACGGTGCTGATCGACCGCAGAGATCTGTGGAAGGGAAAGCCGGTTAAGGGCCTGACAGAAGGCAAACACTCCACCGGCGGACGCAACAATCATGGCCGCATCACGAGCTTCTTTCGTGGTGGTGGACATAAGCAGACCTACCGTATCGTCGATTTCAAGCGTCGCCGTGCCGACGTACCGGCGAGCGTTGAACGCATTGAATATGACCCGAATCGCACTGCCTTCATTGCGCTGCTGAAGTACCAGGATGGCGAGCTTGCCTATATCCTTGCTCCGCAGCGTCTGAAGGTTGGCGATAGCGTCATTTCGGGCGCCCGGGTCGATATCAAGCCGGGCAATGCGATGCCATTGGGTGCAATCCCGGTCGGCACGATTGTTCACAACATCGAATTAAGGCCCGGCGCCGGTGGCAAGTTGGCCCGTGCGGCCGGGCAGTATGCCCAGCTCGTCGGGAAAGATTCGGGTTACGCCCAAATCAAACTGATGTCCGGTGAGCTTCGCATGGTGCGCGGCGAATGCATGGGCACGGTGGGCGCGGTTTCTAATGCCGATAACTCGAACCAGAGCCTCGGCAAGGCTGGGCGCAATCGCTGGTTGGGCCGTAAGCCGCATAACCGCGGTGTTGTGATGAACCCGGTTGACCATCCGCATGGCGGTGGTGAAGGCCGGACCTCGGGCGGCCGCCATCCGGTCACGCCTTGGGGCAAGCCGACCAAGGGCTACAAAACTCGTATGAACAAGCGGACGGATCGTTTGATTATCCGCAACCGCAGCAAGGGCAAGGGCTAAGCCATGACCCGTTCCTCCTGGAAAGGCCCGTTCGTTGACGGGTATATGCTGAACAAGGCCGAAGCGGCCCGTCAGTCCGGCCGCAATGAGGTCATCAAGATCTGGTCGCGCCGTTCAACCATCCTGCCGCAATTCATCGGCTTGGTGTTTGGCGTCTATAATGGCAAGAAATTCCTGCCGGTGCAGGTGTCCGAGAACATGGTGGGGCATAAATTCGGCGAATTCTCGCCGACCCGCACCTTCACTGGTCACTCGGCCGACAAGAAGGCGAAGCGGGGCTGATATGAGCAAGCCGAAACATCCGCGCATGTTGGCTGACACCGAGGCGCAAGCTATTTTGCGCAACGTCCATGTCTCGCCGCGCAAGTTGAACCTGGTTGCTGGTCTGATCCGCAACCGTTCTGCTGCCAATGCCGTCGCCACCCTGACCTTCAGCAAGCGCCGCATCGCCCAGACAGTGAAGAAACTGCTGGAGAGTGCGATCGCCAATGCCGAGAATAATCACGGTCTCGATGTTGATCGTTTGTATATTCATCGCGCCGAAGTTGGCCGCGCCATCGTCATGAAGCGTTTCATGGCCCGTGGCCGTGGCAAGTCGTCCCGCATCGAGAAGTGGTTCAGCCACATCAAGATCGTGGTCGCCGAACGCCAGGAAGCGGTGCTTGACGACATGCCCGATGCTGCCACGATTGCGGCAGTGGATGCTGAACTGGCTGCGGTTGATACTGCGGCCTCCGAACAAGGGGCGGCATAACCCATGGGTCACAAAGTAAATCCGATCGGTTTGCGCCTCGGCATCAACCGGACCTGGGATAGCCGCTGGTACGCGGGTTCCGATTACGCGAAGCTGCTGCATGACGATTTTAAGCTTCGCGCCCATCTGCGCGCCCGTCTGTCGGGTGCCGGCGTGTCGCGGGTGGTTATCGAACGTCCGGCGAAAAAGCCGCGGGTGACGATTTATGCTGCCCGACCGGGCGTCGTGATTGGCAAGAAGGGCCAGGACATCGAGAATTTGCGCAAGGATCTCGCAAAACTTGCCAAGTCTGAGGTGTCGCTGAACATTGTTGAAATCCGTAAGCCCGAAATTGACGCGACCCTGGTTGCCGAAAACATTGCCCAGCAGCTTGAGCGTCGCGTGGCGTTCCGTCGCGCAATGAAGCGCGCTGTGCAGTCGGCCATGCGGCTTGGCGCCCAGGGCATCCGGATCAATTGCGGCGGCCGTCTTGGCGGCGCTGAAATTGCGCGCGTCGAATGGTATCGCGAAGGGCGGGTGCCATTGCACACGCTGCGTGCCGACATTGATTTCGGGGTCGCGACGGCGAAAACCACCTATGGCACCTGCGGTGTGAAGGTCTGGATTTTCAAGGGCGAGATTCTCGGCCACGACCCGCTGGCACAAGATCGCCGCGCGGCCGAACAGGCGCCGCAGCGGTAAGGACGGACGGACATGCTCTCCCCCAAACGCACCAAATACCGCAAGGCCCATAAGGGCCGCATCCATGGCTTGGCCAAGGGTGGCACTGATCTCAACTTCGGCACCTTCGGCCTCAAGGCGCTGGAACCGGAACGCGTTACTGCGCGCCAGATCGAGGCGGCTCGCCGCGCGATCACGCGTGCGATGAAGCGTGCCGGCCGCGTCTGGATCCGGATATTCCCGGACGTTCCGGTTTCGTTGAAACCAGCTGAGGTCCGGATGGGCTCTGGCAAGGGCAGTCCGGAGTTCTGGGTTTGCCGGGTCAAACCGGGCCGCATCATGTTCGAGATTGACGGTGTTACCGCCGACCTCGCCAAAGAAGCATTGGCGCTTGGCGCGGCGAAGTTGCCGATCAAGACCAAGTTCATTGCCCGAATTGGGGATGCCTAAGATGGCAAAAGAAATGAAGCCCACGGACGTCCGGTTGAAAACAACCGACGAACTTTCGACCATATTGCTTGATCTGCGCAAAGCGCAGTTCAACATGCGGTTCCAGAAGGCGACCGGGCAGCTTGAAGGTGTCGGCGACGTTCGCCGGGTCCGTCGCGACATCGCGCGGGTAAAGACAATTCTGGCGGAGAAGTCTTCCTCCGCCACGCAGTCCTGAAGGAGAACGGACGATGCCAAGGCGCGTCCTTAGCGGGCAGGTTACGAGCGACAAGATGAACAAGACCATCACGGTCCTGGTCAATCGTCGCGTTATGCATCCGCTGTATAAGAAATTCATCCGGCTTTCGAAAAAATACGCAGCCCATGATGAAGCCGAGATTTGCAAGATCGGCGACACTGTGCGCATCGAAGAGTGCCGCCCGATCAGCAAGCGTAAAACTTGGATTGTGATCGAACGCAACGGCCAGGTGATCGCCGACGCCGAACCCGCAACCGTTGTAGCATAGGAGGAGGGATAGATGATCTCCGTCGAATCTACCCTCGAAGTCGCCGACAATTCCGGCGCCAAGAAGGTTCTGTGCATTAAGGTGCTCGGTGGCTCAAAGCGTAAGACTGCCTCGGTGGGCGATGTCATTGTCGTCTCGATAAAGGACGCCATTCCGCGCGGCAAGGTTAAGAAGGGCGACGTTCACCAGGCGGTGATCGTGCGTACCTCTTTCCCGGTGCGTCGCGCCGATGGCAGCGCTATTCGGTTCGACCGGAATGCAGCCGTATTGATCAACAAGTCGATGGAGCCGATCGGTACACGTATTTTTGGGCCGGTGGTCCGGGAGCTGCGCGCCAAGAAGTTCATGAAAATCATCTCGCTCGCGCCGGAGGTGCTGTAATGGCCGCGCGCATTCGTAAAGGTGATCAGGTTCTGGTCATCAGTGGCACCAGCAAGGGCCGTCGCGGTGAAGTTCTTCGGGTGATCCCAAAGGATGAGCGCGCGGTCGTGCAAGGCGTCAATATGATGACCAAGCATACCAAGCCGAAAGGTATGGGGCAGCCAGGTGGCATTGTGCAGGTTGAAGCGCCGCTGCATTTGTCCAATCTCAAGCTCGTCGATCCGAAGACCGGAACGGCAAGCAAGGTCGGTTTCCGGGTTTTGGAAGACGGTCGCAAGGTCCGTGTCGCCAAGGCGACCGGCAACCTGATCGAAGGTTGAGGATATAGCGATGAGCGATAAGAAGAAATCCGGCGGCAAGGCCCCTGTAAAGGGCGGCGCCAAAGGCGGCAAAACTGCCGGCAAGGCCGGCGCGAAGGGCAATAGCGCCAAAGGCGGCGCTGGGAAACCCGGTGATCTGCCGTCCCGCGGTCGGGGCGAAGTGAGCTTCATCGTGTCAGCCGAATCGGCCTCGGGCACTGGTGAAATGCCACGCATGCTGAAGCGCTATCACGACAGCATTCGTGCGGCGATGCTGACCCAGTTCGGCTATACCAATCCGATGCAGGTGCCCCGCCTGGAAAAAATCGTATTGAATATGGGCGTTGGCGAAGCCTCCGGTGACCAGAAGAAGCTCGATGCGGCGGTGTCGGAAATGGCGCTGATCGCAGGACAGCGCCCTGTGAAGACAGTTGCCAAGAAGGCGATCGCTGGTTTTAAAATTCGCGAAGGTCTGCCGATTGGGTGCAAGGTTACGCTTCGCAAGACCCGGATGTATGAATTCCTTGACCGTCTGGTGACGATCGCCCTCCCCCGGGTGCGTGACTTCCGCGGTATCACTGGTAAGGGTTTTGACGGACGCGGTAACTTTGCCATGGGTCTTAAGGAGCAGATTGTGTTCCCGGAGATCATCTACGACAAGGTCGAGCAGGTCCGGGGCATGGACGTGGTGTTTGTTACGACGGCAAAGACCGACGCTGAGGCAAAAGCTTTGCTGAAGCAGTTTGATATCCCCTTCGCTGCTTGACAGCGTGCGGGCAGTAGCTGCTTTTTTTTGACACAAGGTTTGGAATACCCCCGGCGTGAGCCGGTTGGTTCCGGAGGGTAAGACAGGATGGCCAAGACCTCACAGGTCAACCGCAACGTGATGCGGACTCGGATGGCGGCGCGCGACAAGAAAAAGCGTGGCGTTCTGAAGGATATCGTGATGGATCGTACGCTGCCGGTTGAAGACCGGTTCGAAGCGACCATCAAGCTTGCGCAGTTGCCGCGTAATGGAGCCAAGGTGCGCGTTCGCCTGCGGTGTGAACTCACCGGGCGTAGCCGTGGTAACTACCGTAAGTTCAAACTGTGCCGCATCGCGCTACGCGATTTGGCCAGCGCCGGCCAGATACCTGGCATGACCAAGGCCAGCTGGTAGGGATCCGCAGAATGTCAATGTCAGATCCGCTGGGTGATATGCTCACCCGCATCCGCAACGCGCAGAACGCGCGCCACACGTCATGTGTTGCGCCTGCGTCCCATCTGCGCGCGAATGTTCTCGATGCGTTGAAGCGTGAAGGCTTCATTCGGGGGTTCGCTTCCGAGGAGCTTCGCCCGGGCGTGGCCCAGCTTCGCATCGAATTGAAATATAGCGAAGGCGAGCCGGTGATTAAGGAAATCACCCGCGTGTCCAAGCCCGGCCGTCGCGTCTATTCCAAAATTAAGGAATTGCCGCGGGTTTATGCCGGCTTGGGGGTTTCGATCCTTTCGACCCCACGTGGGGTGCTGAGCGACGCCGAAGCGCGCGCTGCCAATGTTGGCGGCGAAGTGCTTTGCCGGGTCTTCTAAGGGGGATGCTATGTCACGCGTAGGCAAATATCCCGTTGAGGTTCCGGCTGGTGTGCAGGTCATGCTCGCCAACGGCGTCTTCACGGCGACAGGAAAACTGGGGCAATTGACCCTGGCAATCACTGACCGAGTTGATACCACGATTGATGGCAACAAGATTTCGGTGGCTCCCCGGGGCAACTCGGCGCCTGCCAGGATGATGTGGGGCACAACGCGCGCGTTGATCGCCACCATGGTCAAGGGTGTGTCGGCAGGCTTCTCGAAGACCATGGAAATTACCGGCACTGGCTATCGTGCGGCGGTCAACGGTTCGAACCTGGTGATTAATCTTGGGTTTTCCCATGACGTCGTTTACGCGATTCCCGATGGGATCAAGGTAACCTGCGAAAAACCGACCAGCATCAAAGTTGAAGGCGTGGATAAGCGCCTCGTCGGCCAGGTCTGCGCCGAAATCCGGGCCTGGCGTCCGCCGGAGCCTTACAAGGGCAAAGGCGTTAAGTTCGAGGGCGAACAGATCCTCCGCAAGGAAGGCAAGAAGAAGTAATGAGCGACAACAAAAATCTGGCCCAGCGTCGGCGCGAGAGACTGCGCTTTCAGTTGCGGCGCAAGGCCGGCGGGCGCCCGCGTCTGTCGGTGTTCCGTTCGTCGCAGCACATCTATGCCCAGGTGATCGACGATGCCGGCGGCCGCACTTTGGCAGCCGCCTCCAGCCTGGATCGCGATCTGCGGGCTGCGTTGAAGACCGGCGCCGACAAGGACGCAGCTGCGGCCGTCGGGAAGCTGGTTGCTGAGCGCGCTATCGCCGCCGGCGTCACCACGGTTGTTTTCGACCGCGGCGCCTATCTGTATCACGGTCGCGTCAAGGCGCTGGCCGAGGCCGCCCGAGAGGGCGGTCTGGCCTTCTAGGGAACACAGGAATGGCACGGGAACCTCGGGAAGGCGGCGGCCAAGGCCGCAGCGGGCGCGATCGGGATCGCAACAGCAATAGCAACCAGTCGCATGACGGTGGCGACGATTTGATCGACAAACTGGTCACCATCAACCGCGTGGCCAAGGTGGTGAAGGGTGGACGTCGTTTCGCCTTTGCCGCGTTGGTTGTGGTTGGTGATCAGAAAGGCCGTGTTGGCTACGGCGCCGGCAAGGCACGTGAAGTGCCGGAAGCAATCCGAAAGGCGACCGAACGTGCCAAACGTGGCATGATCCGGGTTCCGATGAAGGAAGGCCGCACGCTCCATCACGACACAGAAGGCCATTATGGCGCCGGGCATGTTGTGCTCCGGAGCGCGTCTGCCGGAACTGGCATTATTGCTGGCGGTCCCATGCGTGCTGTGTTTGAAAGCCTTGGCATTGGCGACGTGGTCGCCAAGAGCCTGGGTAGCCGCAACCCGCACAACATGGTCAAGGCAACATTCGCGGCGCTGACGCGGTGTGCCAGCCCACGTTCGGTTGCTAACCGTCGTGGCAAGAAAGTCGCTGACCTCATCGGTCGTCGCGATACAATTGCTCCGACCGAAGTCGCACAGGAGGCTGCTGATGTCTGATCTGCAGAAGAAAGTGCGCGTGTTGCAAACCGGTTCTGGTAACGGCCAGAAGCCCGGTCAGCAGGCGACCTTGGTCGGGCTTGGTCTGAATAAGATCGGTAAGGTGCGTGACCTGGAAGACACCCCCTCGGTGCGCGGAATGATCCGCAAGGTTGCGCATCTCGTGAAGGTTGAAGAACTGTCCTGAGCTTGATGCCCAAGGACGGAAAGGAATGGCGATGAAGCTCAACGAACTGCGCGACAATCCTGGCGCGCACCTGAAATCGAAGCGGCTCGGCCGTGGTATTGGCTCGGGCAAGGGCAAGACTTCCGGCAAAGGCCATAAGGGTCAAAGCGCCCGTGAGGGTGTGGCTCTGAATGGCTTCGAAGGCGGGCAGCTGCCGATTTACCGCAGGCTTCCGAAGCGCGGCTTCGTTAACCCGACGCGAAAAGAGTTTGCGCCGATTAATATCGGCAGCATTGCGAAAGCGGTTGCGGCGGGCAAACTCGATGCGAGCCAGCCAATTACCGAAGCAGTTCTGGCGTCCGCCGGCATGGTCCGCGACCATGGCGTGAACGGCGTCCGTTTGCTGGCCACTGGTGAAATCGGGATTGCGGTTAACGTGGTGGTGTCCGGTGCCTCGGCGAGTGCGGTTGCGGCCGTTGTCGCCGCGGGCGGGACTGTCACCACGACGGCCAAGCCAAAGGTCGCGTCTGAGGCCTAAGGCTTTCGCCCGTTGGTGTGGCTTGCTATGATACGTTTGACGGCGCGCCGAGAGGCCCAAACCGGACCTGCCGGGGCGGGACCATGGCGCGCCGTTGGCATGAAGGGACCTTTCGATGGCTTCGGCAGCTGAGCAGCTTGCGGCGAACCTGAACCTCGGCACCTTGTCGAAGGCAACCGAACTCAAGAACCGCATCTGGTTCACGTTGGGGGCCTTGCTGGTTTATCGGGTTGGATCTTATATTCCGGTTCCAGGTGTTGATGCAGCCGTGATGGGCGAGATGCTGGCGCAGCATGGCGGTGGCATTCTTGGCATGTTCGACATGTTCAGCGGCGGATCGCTGGGCCGAATGACGGTGTTTGCGCTCGCAATCATGCCGTATATTTCGGCCAGTATCATTATCCAGCTGATGACAACGGCAGTGCCGCAGCTCGAAGCCCTCAAGAAAGAGGGGGAAAGTGGGCGCAAGCGGTTGAACCAATATACCCGCTATCTCACGGTGATTATCGCGATGGTGCAATCTTACGGGATTGCCGTCGGGCTTGAAGGTATGCGGGGTGCGTTTGGCGCGGCGGTCATTGATCCCGGCATGTTCTTCCGGGTGTCGTGTGTGGTGACTCTGGTCGGCGGCACGATGTTTTTGATGTGGCTTGGCGAGCAGATTACTGCCCGCGGCATCGGTAACGGCATTAGCTTGATTATCTTCGCCGGAATTGTCGCCAACGTCCCTCAAGCTTTGGCAAGCCTGCTGGAGCTTGGCCGGACCGGCGCACTCAGTCCCTTTTTCATTGCCGCGTTTCTGCTTATCGCGGTGGCGGTGGTGGCATTCATTGTGTTCATGGAACGCGCCCAGCGCCGAATTGTGATCCAATATCCGAAACGCCAGGTTGGCCAGCGCATGTTTGGCGGCGACTCGACGCATATGCCGCTGAAGATCAACACTTCCGGCGTTATTCCGCCGATCTTTGCGAGTTCAATCCTCCTGATTCCCGCCACGATTTCGGGCTTTGCCGGCGCCAATGGTGAGCCGACCTGGCTCGGGGCAATCGGAATTGCGCTGGGGCATGGCGAGCCGCTTTACATGCTGACTTATGCGCTGATGATCATATTTTTCAGCTACTTTTATACGGCGGTGGTGTTCAATCCCGACGAAACGGCTGATAATCTGAAGAAATATGGTGGCTTTGTTCCGGGCATCCGTCCCGGTGGCGCGACGTCGGCCCATTTTGACACGATCCTCACGCGATTGACCACGATTGGTGGGCTTTATTTGTGCCTTGTTTGCCTCCTGCCGGAGATTTTGATCAGTCGCTATGGCGTGCCGTTCTACTTCGGGGGCACGAGTCTGATGATTATCGTATCGGTGACAATGGATACGGTTACCCAGATTCAGTCGCATCTGATCGCCCATCAATATGAGGGATTGATTAAGAAAGCGCGGGTGAAAGGGCGCGGACGGTGAATATTATCCTGCTTGGTCCTCCCGGTGCGGGCAAGGGCACCCAGGCGAAGCGGCTGCAAGATCGCTATGGTATGATACAGATATCCACGGGCGATATGCTAAGGGCGGAAGTGGCCGCGGGGAGTGAGGTTGGCCTCCAAGCGAAGGCGGTGATGGCGGCCGGTGCGCTGGTTTCCGATGATATCCTCATTCGTATGCTGGCTGGACGCATCATTCGACCGGATTGTGCGCCGGGGTTTATACTCGATGGGTTTCCGCGGACGGTTCCACAGGCCCAGGCGCTCGACACCATGCTCGCGGGTCTTGGTAGAAAATTGGACATCGTCATTGAGCTCATTGTCGATGATGCTGCGCTGACTGACCGTATCGCCGGGCGGTATACGTGCGGGGTTTGTGGCGAAGGTTATCACGACGAATTTCAAAAGCCTGCGAAGCCAGGTGTTTGCGATCGGTGTGGTAGCACGCAATTTGTGCGACGGGCGGATGATAATCGTGAAACCGTTGGTGCGCGGCTTGCGGCCTACCACGCGCAGACTGCACCTATTTTGCCGCATTACCGTGCAAGCGGGAAACTGCATCAGGTCGATGGCATGGCGGACATCGATATGGTGACCACTGCGTTGATCGCGGTGCTCGATGGGGTGCAGGATTGATATTTTTGCATGGGTGCTGAGGAAAAATTGATCGCTGCAAGTTGACTCTCGGGATGCGGTCGCTATAGTCCGCGCCCCAGGGCGGAACCTGCAAATGCGGGCGCCGTTCGTCTATTTTCTACCTGCTCGGTGCTAACCGAAGGGCAGGCTAAGCCCGTTCCGCGCGTCCCGGCAAGTCCGGTTCGCTGGGACAATTAGGAGTGAGACAGCGTGGCGCGTATTGCCGGTGTGAATATCCCGACTAACAAGCGGGTCAAGATTAGCCTTCGCTACATTTTCGGCATCGGCCCGACCAAGGCTGACGCTATTTGCAGCAAGCTTGGCATCCCCGAGGATCGTCGGGTTAACCAGCTTTCTGATGACGAAGTGCTGCGTATCCGCGAGCTCGTCGATCGCGAGTATCGCGTCGAAGGTGATCTTCGCCGTGAAACCGCGATGAACATCAAGCGTTTGATGGATCTGGGCTGCTATCGCGGTCTGCGCCATCGTCGCGGGTTGCCAGTCCGTGGTCAGCGGACCCACACCAATGCGCGTACCCGTAAGGGCAAAGCAGTGGCGATCGCCGGCAAGAAGAAAGTTACCAAGTAGGCGTTTTCAAACGCTTGTTGCGCGCCCTTTCGTTTGGGCGACGATCACCTTGCCACTGCGCCCCGACAGGGCAGCAGTTGGCGTAAATTTGGATAGGACGACACTTGATGGCGAAGCCAGCCGGCGCCGCGCGCCCCCGTCGCAAAGAGCGCAAAAACATTACCTCGGGCGTTGCCCACGTGGCCGCGACCTTCAATAACACCATGATCACGATCACCGACGCCCAGGGCAACACGATTGCCTGGTCGTCGGCCGGCAGGTCGGGTTTCAAAGGGAGCCGTAAATCGACCCCCTATGCCGCCCAGGTTGCCGCCGAGGATGCCGGCAAGAAGGCCCGTGAGCATGGCATGGAAACCCTCGAGATTGAGGTTTCTGGCCCTGGATCAGGTCGGGAGAGCGCGCTGCGTGCCCTCCAGGCTGTGGGATTTTCGATTACTGCTATCCGCGACATGACCCCGATCCCGCATAACGGTTGCCGCCCGCGCAAACGTCGTCGGGTGTGATCGGCGCGCGCCCGCCGGGCGCGCACATGACACCGGGGCGGACTAGCTGCCTCCCCACACCACGCCTAGGCAAACGGCAACGCGCCGTGAGGTGACATTTACATGAGACTTAGCGCTGTTCTGCAAAGAAATTGGCAATCCCTGATCAAGCCGGAAAAGCTCCTCGTCGAGCCCGGTTCCGATCCATCCCGTGTTGGCACGGTGGTCGCTGAGCCGCTTGAGCGCGGATTTGGCATTACCCTCGGCAACGCCATTCGTCGTATTTTGCTCTCGTCGCTTCAAGGTGCCGCGGTCACGGCTGTGCAGATCGACGGCGTGCTGCATGAATTCAGCTCGATTGCCGGTGTCCGCGAGGACGTGACCGACATTGTGCTCAACATCAAGCAGCTTGCGCTGCGCATGCATGGCGAGGGCCCCAAGCGGATGGTCCTGAATGCGGTGGGCCCCGGCGAAGTGCGCGCAGGGCAGATCACCACCGGGCATGACATCGAAGTAATGAACCCGGATCTGGTGATTTGTACCCTTGATGACGGCGCGAAGCTTGGGATGGAGTTCACGGTGCAGCTCGGTCGCGGCTATCAGCCCGCGAGTGCCAACCGTCCGGAAGACGCGCCGATTGGGTTGATCCCGATTGACTCGATCTATTCGCCGGTGCGGCGCGTGTCGTATCGTGTGGAGCCGACCCGTCTTGGCCAGATCACCGACTATGACAAGTTGGTGCTCAACCTGGAGACCAATGGCGCGGTTGCCCCGGAAGACGCCGTGGCGCTTGCCTCGCGCATTCTCCAGGACCAGTTGCAACTGTTCATCAACTTTGATGAGCCGCACGCCGCGACAACCGCCGAACCTGAAGATGACCTGCCGTTTAATCGCAATCTGCTGCGTAAGGTCGAGGAGCTTGAGCTTTCGGTCCGCAGCGCGAATTGTTTGAAGAACGACAATATCATTTACATCGGCGATCTGGTGCAGAAATCCGAACAGGAAATGCTGCGCACGCCGAATTTCGGTCGCAAATCGCTGAACGAGATCAAGGAAGTGTTGGCCTCGATGGCGCTTTCGCTCGGCATGGCAGTCACCGGATGGCCGCCTGAAAACATCGAAGATCTCGCCAAACGTCTCGAAGAGCCGTTCTGAATTTTGACATGACTGCACGCAGACAGCGTGTGAGGAGTTAGACCATGCGTCACGGCGTTTCCGGGCGGAAGCTCGGCGTTACCACCAGCCATCGCTTTGCGATGTTTCGCAATCTTGCGCATGCGCTGATCAAGCATGAGCAGATCACCACGACTTTGCCGAAAGCCAAGGAGCTCCGGCCGGTGGCTGAGAAGCTTATTACGCTCGGCAAGCGCGGCGGGTTGCATGCGCGCCGCCAGGCTTATGCCCAGCTGCGCGACGACGTGATTGTTTCGAAGTTGTTCAGTGTGATTGCTGAGCGCTACAAGGATCGCCAAGGGGGCTATACCCGTGTCCTGAAGGCCGGCATGCGCTATGGCGATGCAGCCGATATGGCGGTGATCGAACTGGTGGATCGTGATGTCGCCGCCAAGGGCCTGGACAGCGGTCCGCGGCCGGAAGTCATGGCTGAGGACGACGCTGAATAGGCTTTCGCAGCGGCTTTAAGAACTGCCGCCCGGCACGCAAGTGCCGGGCGTTTGCGTTTAGTGGCGCTCGGTTTCCGGAAGCATGCTGTCATCCAACGGCAGCACCGCCCCCATCCAGAGTGCGTTGTGCAGGTGATCGTCCTTTGGACGACCCGTCTCAGGGTGCAGCAGCACCGTCAACCCCATGCGGTTTATCGCCAGGAATGGTGCGAGGGTTGGAAACAGGTCGGTTGGAAACGCGATTTGGTACATCGAAATTGGGTGCGGACCGACGGCCGCATCATGCCAGCGCCCGAGCAACGCCGCAGGGAAGCGGGCACCCACCCATTCGCGCAGCCGAAGCGCGGTCGGTTTTGTGGCGGGTGTGTAATAGACATGGGCATGCCAAGCATGGATTAGCGTTGTTTCGCTTGCGATAGCCCGCATGTGGAACTCCTGGGTTGGTCCGGTCATTTGGGACATAATACGCAGCGTCGCAAGCTGGTGCCTATTCCGCCAAACGCCAATTCGCACCTGCCGGGTCGCCGATCGGACCCATGGCAGTGTCAAAGCGCATGGTTAACCGAATTGGCAGGCGATAAGGGGGCCAAGGCAGTCCGGGCGCGTCGGGATCGTCGGTGTGGGCAAATTCGCCCAAGGCGGCCCGCAGCGCACTGCCGATGCTGCTGAATTCGGTGGGAACGACGTTATCAAGGACGCGGGTTTCGGCCCACGCCGACGCAGTTCCGAACAGGCACGCCAGATCAATCCCCTGGCATGCCCGCAAGTGACTGCCGCGCGGCGACCAGTCGAACTGGTAGACCCAGGCCTGACCGCCTGCATTGGTGATGGCTTCGGCTAACGCCAGGGCCGGAAACAGGAACAGATGGTCGGTCATCAGATCGCCCAGCAAATCGCAGTCTTCGCCGCCGGCCCTTCGGTGGCGGTAGAGCGTGATGGTATCGGCCGATCCGGTTATCTCGCTGAAGCGGTTCCCGATTGCCAGCGGGCTTGGCGGCATCAATGTGCTGTCGGCCGCAAGAATGCCATGCATTTCCTCCCGCGTGGTGCCGATGATGACGCGGATGCCACGGGCAGCGGCAGCTTGGGCGGCAGCATGGGTAAACAGGGTTGCATCTGTGTGGCCGTGAAGCGCGTCGAACACTGGCATGAAGGGCATGGCAATGTCGGCAAAGCGGCGCAGATCGCGGCCTAGCTTTGCCTGGGCCGCGATGATCTGCGGCGTGGACAAGTTGGCCAGCCTGATCGCGTCAACGCCTGCCGCCGCGCAAAACTGGCTGGCAATCCGGCTTGCGATGTCGCGGGATTGAGGGGGGATGCCGATTGGACAGCTTGCCAAAAAGGCGCGCTGGAACAGGCCCTGGCTATCCCACATTGTGAGGAGGCACAGAATTGCATGTGCGCCCGCCTCATGTCCGACAAGCGTAATATTTGCCGCATCACCGCCGAATTCCGCGACATGGCTCCGGAGCCAGCGAAGGGCTGCGATGATGTCGAGCAGCCCCATGTTGCCGTCTGCCACACCGGGCAAGTAGAGGAATCCCAGCGCGCCCAACCGATAGTTCAGGCGTACCACGACGACGTCGCACTCGGAGCATAAGAGTGCCGGATCGTAGAGCGTGCAGGAGCCTGCGCCGGTATCATATCCGCCGCCATGGATGAAAACCACGACCGGGCGGGGTAAAAACTCGGGAGCTACGGATTTCAGGTCGGACGGCGAGGGTATGGCAGGGGTCGCGATCGACAGCGTCAGGCAGGTTTCCTCCTGGGCTGCGCTTGCCATGTGGTGGGTGGCGAGATGCCGGGCCGGAGGTTGGGGCGCGATTGGGCCCTCGCGGCGGGCGTCGCGCCCACCGGGCCAGGCTGTAATGGGGATTGGCGGGCGAAAACGGTCAGCGGTCGCATACGGGATGCCATGAAATTGGGTGACGCCAGTGGTGCCACGTAGCGTGCCCAAGCTGGTACGGATAATTGTCACGGATTTTGGCCTGGCGGGGTTTGTGTTTCCAGGGCGGGAAAATGTCCCTTTTGCGCGGTAAACATAAATTCAAATCCTACAAAAAACTTACAATCCATTGATATATCTATGGATATAGCCCTTAAACTGAGAGCCTATTCAAGTAATTTAATGTCGTCGACCAATTTTGGCTGCCGCCTTCAGGTTTGCGGACACGGCGCAGGAACCAAGAGGTTGTGCTCCAAGGCCGATTGTTCACACCATAAGGGATGGTCAATTTTATTTTTGGACGGGTTGGTGAATGCCATTGTAATTTGTAGACAATTGTTGCTAGGGTTTCGTTAATAAATCCGTTAACGCGAACGGGAGGAAGGGGCAATGATGTGTCTCGAGATTAGACCAAACGTTAAGCTATGTCGTTTTCTTGGGTCTGCACGATAATGCAAGCCCTTATCGCAACGCTCGATGCTGCTCTTTACGGTTCGGTGGCGACTCTGCTGGGTCTAACCAGTCCGGGAATCATCACTCGCCGCGCCTATAACGGCCCCGAGATCTATGCCTTGCTGGAAGGTGAGGTTTTTGCGTTCGTGTTTTTCGACACCGCGATGTCAGGGTATGGCCGCGATTTCTCCGCCGCCGCTTTGGCTGCCCGCTATCCGGATGCAAAGTTTTGCGCCCTGGGTGGGGCGACCGGGATGCGTCTGGACAGCATTCCGGTTCAAGCCGTGGCGGCGGCACCGTATAGTGGGACGAGGGCTGCGCGCCACGAGACTACGAACCTTGCTGAGTTGCTGCACGCGGTCGGCCCGACCCAGCAGCGCAACCAGGCTGAGGACCCGACGCTTACCGGCCGGCAGCGCGACGTGTTGCGTTTGGTTCGGGAAGGCAAGTCGACCAAGGAGATCGCACGCCATCTGGAGCTTGCGGTGCCGACGGTGAAAACCCATCTCGCCGCGCTCTACCGCCAACTCGGTGTGCGCAATCGGGTTGAAGCCGCGATGACCAACGCGACACAAGCGGGGCAGTGGGTGCGCCATATGTCGGATTTGGGAGATGCACCGGTGACGCGGGCTTTGCATTTGCGCGCCGTCGGCTGACACTGGCTAGACACCTGAAAACCACTGGCCGGCCCGGACGTTCCCTACCTTTCTTGTGGCTCGCAATGCCGGCTATACCAGTCGCTTGGGCACCAGCAGGGGGAATGAAATCATGCAACTCGGAATGATCGGCCTAGGCCGGATGGGCGGTAATATTGTCCGGCGCCTGATGCGGGCGGGACATTCCTGCGTGGTCTATGACGCCAACCCGACATCAGTCGCCGAACTTGCAGCCCTCGGGGCCGTGCCGGCAACCTCGCTGGCTGATCTTGTGGCGAAACTCGACCAAAGCC
>JANYCX010000012.1 GCA_025360065.1 Acetobacteraceae bacterium
CTCGCGCTCACGCAGGTCACCGATCTGTCCGCGCTTGTCAGTCTCACCAAATTGGCAGCGCTTTATATCTGGGGCACACGGGTTACCGATATCTCCGCGCTTGCCGGGCTGACCGGGCTTCAAAGCCTCGATCTCTCGGGCACGAAGGTCACCGATCTCTCCGCGCTTGCCGGACTGACCGGGCTGCAAAGCCTCGATCTCAGGAACACGCAGGTCGCCGATCTCTCCGCGCTTGCCGGGTTGACCGGGCTGCAAAGCCTCGATCTCATGGGCACGAAGGTCACCGATCTGTCTGCGCTTGTCAGTCTCACCAAGCTGACAACGCTTGATATCCGGGGCACACAGGTCACCGATGTAGCGGTGCTCAACCATATCGAGGAACTCGTCATCACGCGCGACGAGCCGGACAAAACCCGTTGGACCACGCCTAAGCGTCGCTAATTTCTTTGCCACCACAATGCACATACATTATACGTGCATAAATCGATTAAACAAAGCAAGCAGATGTCCCGCACCACCACCCATCCCAAGGAAGCCACCTTCAACCTCCGCATCGATTCGGTACTGAAGGCCGAATTCACCGCCGCGACCGAGGCCGAGGATAAGCCGGCCGCGCAGGTGTTGCGCGAATTCATGCGGCGTTATGTCGCTGAACGCGCGCGGGCTGCGTATGTCGCCGAAGCCGGGCGCCAATCCCGCGCGGCCGCTGAACGTGCCAATGACCCAACCAGCGATGAATTCGCGGTGATGCGGGATATCGAATCGCTGCTTGATGATCCGGAATTGCTCAAGGGTTGGGCGGCATGATCCGTGGTGATCTGGTGATCATAGCCTTCAAGGGCGAATATGGCAGCAAGCCTCGCCCGGCATTGGTGGTTCAGGCCGATGAGTTTTCCGATACCGCATCAGTGACCGTGCTGTTATTGACCAGTGAGCTACGTGACCAGAATTTTCTGCGCATCGACATCGCCCCGAATGCGGCTAATGGACTGCGGGAGCCGTCGCAAATCATGATCGACAAATGCGTGACCGTGCCAAGGCAGGGGCGATATGTTGATGCAACGATTGGCCGAGTAGATGACGCGAGCCTTCGGGCCGTCAATTTTGCACTGGCACGCTTCCTCGGCCTCGCCGACTAATCATCCGCCATCGCGACCGGCAGCAACGGCCCCGGCGGCAACCGCCCGCTCGTTGGGATTTGCGGCACCCAGGGCCGATTGCCGCGAAAGGCCCGGTCTGACAGCACCCGCGGCACCGCCCCACCGAACCAAACCGCATGCGCCCCATTGCGCCACACTGTGAAGCGATCAATCTGTGCCACCGCCCGGTCGCAACTCAGCCGGATCGGCGCCGGCGATACCACTAACGCTGCCCCGCACGCCGCATTCGGCACCCCCGCATCCAGCAACCGGATTTCCGGGATGTTGTTCAGCAAACAGCCATCGGCCGGGCAGGGCGGCAGGGCAACGATCTCGGTCTCGGCGAGATATTGCAGCCAGGCATCGAGGGTGAAGCGGGAACCGCCGCTGGTTTTGTGCAACACCAGGCCTGCCGGGGTGCGCAGCGCGATCAGCCGCGCATCGGCCGAAATCAACAGGTCCGGCGGCGTTGTTACCACCGGCGCACCCAGCCCGATCACCATCGCGGCAATCCCGGCCAGCCGCGCCCGGCTGCGCCACAGCCCGAACCAGGCAAGCCCGGCACTGAACAGCGCCAGGCCCCAGGGCGGAATATGCGGCACCGCCAGCACCGCTGCCGGCCAGCTTGAAACCGCGTGCCCGATCCAGGTGATCGCGCTGATCCCCCAGCCCATCGGCACCAGCGCCAACGCCTCGGCATGCAGTGGCATCAACGCCAGCGCCAGCATCCCGGCCGGCATCACCAGCATCGCGGTGATCGGCACCGCGATCATGTTGGCGAACACGTAATAAAGCTGGATATGCCCGAAATGATACGCGCCATACGGCGCCGATGCGGTGCCCGCGAGCGCGCTGGTCAAGGCGAGCGCGACAATATGGCTGATGAACCGCCGCCATCGCCCGCCATCGCCGCGCACCATCTGCAACCAGGGCCGCAGCATTTCATACCCGACGATGAGCGCGAGCACTGCTGAGAAACTCATCTGGAAGCTCACCCCCATCACCTCGGCGGGCGCGAACACCACCAGCGCCAGCATCGCCAAGGCGAGCCCGCGCAACGACACCGCCCGTCGCCCGGCGAGCAACCCGATGGTGACCAGCGTTGCCATGGCAAAGCTGCGCAGGATCGGCACGTGCCCGCCGGTTAGCAGCAAATAGGCCAGCCCAGTGGCCAGGGCTGCCACTGCTGCGATGCTGCGGGTGGGCCAGAACAGCAGCGCGCGTTCCGACAGCCCGAGGCCAAACCGTGCCACCCCGAACGCCAGCCCCATGACGATGCCGATATGCAGCCCGGCGATTGCCAGCAAATGCGCCAGACCGGAATCGCGATAGGCCGCCCGATCCGCTTCAGGAATGGCACTGGTGATGCCAACCAGTAATGTGGCCGCGATCGCACCCTCGCTGCCCGGCAATATCGCGCGCACCCGTTGGGCGATAATGTGGCGCAGGCTCTGCACCCACAGCCCGGCCCCATGCGGCTGCGCACGCGCGATCAGCACCGCCGGTCCCAAGGCACGGCCGGTGCCGCCGACGCCGGCGAAAAACGCATCGCGTTGCAGGTCCCACGCCCCAGGATAGGCGGGGCCCGCCGGTGCCATCAGCACGGCGCGGATTTCGATCCGGTCGCCAGGGGCGAAGTCGCCTTCATCGCCCTGGCGCAACCGGATCCGCAACCGGCGCGGCTGCGGCGTGCCGCCATCAAAGCTCGGCGCCAGCAGCGTGAGCCGCCGCCCGTTCGGCAACGGCTCAACCACTGCCACCATTGCCCGGATAATCGTCGCCTTGCGCGGCCATTCGGCAAGCTCGGGCGCGCGCCAAGCGGCAACACTGATCGCGGAAAGACCGAACGCCAACGCTGCAACCGCCACCGCCAGCCACCGCAGCACAAGCTGGTTACGGACCACAAAGGCGCCGCACGCAGCCAACATCGCGATCAACGGCCCGAGCCAGACCGGCGGTTCAACCGTCAGCGCATTATAGCCCAGCACGCCGGCGGCCATCAGCAGCGGCACGAACAGCACCATCCGGCCGCGTTCGGCCTCGGCCCAATGCTCGGCCCAATGTTCGATCCAAGCGTTCACCCGCATCATGGCTCGCACGCTAGCGGAGAGGGAGACGCATGCCATCATCACCGCTAGAACCCGCCGACGATTTGCTGCCGATTTCACGGTGGCGCGGCTAAACCCGGACCCAGACATGACCGTTCGCACCCGTTTTGCGCCTTCGCCCACCGGCCTGCTGCATATTGGCGGCGCCCGCACGGCGCTGTTCAACTATCTGTTCGCCCGCCATCACGGGGGACAGTTTTTGCTGCGGATCGAAGATACTGACCGCGCCCGCAGCACTGATGCCGCCACCAAGGCGATCCTTGACGGGCTCGACTGGCTCGGCCTCGAC
Source organism: Acetobacteraceae bacterium (assembly GCA_025360065.1). Lineage (GTDB taxonomy): Bacteria > Pseudomonadota > Alphaproteobacteria > Acetobacterales > Acetobacteraceae > CAITOL01. Next base: position 3,537 of record JANYCX010000012.1, read on the forward strand.
CGCGCCGAACAGACCGTGTTCCAGTCCACCCGCTCTGCCCGCCATGCCGAAGTGGCCCACGCCATGCTCGCCGCCGGCGCTGCCTATCATTGCTATTTGTCGCCGGCCGAGCTCACCGCGATGCGGGATGCCGCCACCGCCGAAGGCCGCTCGCTGAAAGTGATCAGCCCATGGCGCGACCGCGATCGGCGTGACGCGCCGGCTGGTATTGCCCCGGTCATTCGATTGCGCGCGCCGCGTGCGGGTGACACCATCGTCCATGACCTGGTGCAGGGCGATGTCCGCGTCGCCAATGCCGAACTCGACGACCTGATTATCCTGCGCGCCGATGGCACGGCGACCTATTTGCATGCTGTGGTGGTGGATGACCACGACATGGCGATCACCCATGTTATCCGCGGCGATGACCACCTCACCAACACTTTCCGCCAAATCCAGATCTATCAGGCCAATGGCTGGGCGTTGCCGCAATTTGCCCATATCCCGCTGATCCACGGCCCTGACGGCGCCAAGCTGTCCAAGCGCCACGGCGCGCAATCGGTGACCGAATTCCGCGACCTCGGCTATGTGCCGGACGGGGTCTGCAACTATCTGCTGCGCCTCGGCTGGGCGCATGGCGACGACGAAATCCTGTCACGTGACGAGGCGATCGCGGTATTCGACCTCGACGGCGTCGGGCGCGGCCCAAGCCGGATGGATTACGTGAAGCTTGGCCAGGTCAACGCGGTGTGGATGCGTCGCACCGACCAAGCGTGGCTGGTGGCCGATGTCGAACGCCGCTTGGGTGTTGCAGCCCCAGGCCTTGCGATGCTGCTGCCAATGTTAAAAGAGCGTGCAAAAACATTGGTAGAACTCACTGAAGCCGCACGATTTTTAACCACCCGTCTGGCGCCGGACGCCAAGGCCTTGGCGGCCCTGACCGATGATGGGCGTGCCCTGTTGGCCGCCCTGGCGCCCGATTTGGCGGCGTGCGACTTCAGCATTGCCGGGATCGACGCGGTCCTGCGCGCCTTCGCCGAAGCGCATGGCAAAAAACTCGGCGATATCGCCCAGCCCTTGCGCGCGGCACTCACCGGGCGGCTTGCCAGTCCGCCGATTGACGCGACAATGGCAGCGCTGGGCCGGGACGAGGTTTTGGGGCGACTCGCAGAGCTTGCTAGGGTATAAGCCGATTATCTGTTGCGCGGGACGTCTGCCGCCGGAAACCGCGTTCGGAGGACACCATGGACCATAAGGCTGCGCCAGTGTCGTTCGATCGGGTCGATGCCCGCATTGTCGGCGCCATTATTGGTATCGCGGCGCTAATCTACCTGCCGATGGCATGGCGGCTGTCGCAAGGCGTGTTTCTCGACTATTGGAACCTGGCTTTTGACTTCGATCCGGAGAAATTCGTCGCCGCTTATGCCGGCGATTACAATTATCGCGGCGAATTCCGCCATGCCCTGATTATGCTGCTCTATCCGTTCGGCTTTGTTTTGCGTGAAGCGGGATTGGGGGCGAAGGGGGCGGCGGCTATTTTGACAGGGGTTTTGGGGGCGCTGCGGCCGGGGCTGATTTATCTGTGCGTGCGGGCGATCGGCGGAACCCGGGCGATTTCGGCGGCGATGGCGGTGCTGTTCGCGGTTTCAGGAGTGCAGATCATCCTGGCGATTGTGGTCGAATCCTATGGGCCGGCGATGGACGCGCTGCTGCTCGGCTGGCTGCTGGTGTTCCTGCGCCAGGGCGGCGCGACCCTGCGGCCCGGCTGGACGATCGGTGCAGGGGTCGCCAATGTTGGCATCACGCTGTCGAATATTTCCCAACTCGGTCTGGCGCACATGGCGCAGGAGATCGCCCAGTTCGGTGTGCGACGCGGCCTCGTGCGGACTGTGGTATGGTCGGCGACGATTGTTCTGGTGGCCACGATTTTGGCCGTGCCGATCTGGTACGATCTTTGGGCGGAAGTGCTGGCGGATCCGTTGCAAACCCTGAAAGAAATCTATTGGGCGAGCTTCTTTGCCGGTCCAAAAACTGGAGCCCTTGGCATCACCGGGATTTTTACCATGATGGCGGCGGTTTCCCCGGCTTACAGCTTTATCGATATTCCCGGTGGCATTTCCATGTGGGATTTTCGCGAATTGGTTTACACCCCACTGGGTTGGGCGACGGTTGGGCTGTGGCTGGGCCTGCTGGTATCTGGCGTTTGGATGTGGCTGCGCCGGCCCGGCTGGCGGATGATTGGACTGCTGCTGCTGGCGTCGTTCAGTTTCAATGTGCTGATGCATACCAGTTTTCAATTCCGCAACAGCATCTACATCTATGCTGGCCACAGCTTTGTCCCGCTATTCCTGCTTGCCGCCGGCGCGGTTGTCGGCGTCCGCGGTTGGAAGCTGCCTGCCGCGATCTATTTTCTCGCGGCAATGATGGCGGCGGCGAATTTTCCCTCGGCGCTGCAGTTCACCACCGGCTTTGATACGGTCAACGTTTCCTGTAAGGCGCCGTGTAAGTAGGGTGGCCAGATGCGCCGCTGATCCGGCGAACAGGGAAGATGATCGATGATTTCAACGCTCCGCCGCTTGCCGCTGCTCATGTATGGCGTGATCCTGATGATGCTCGGGCTGACGGTTTATGTTTTCGGCACAGTGATGTCGGTGCCGCGGATTATCCCTGGCCTCAACGCGATTCTGTTGCCGATCAACGAGAAAATCGTCTGGTATAGCGGCGTTCCCCTGATGGCCGGGCTGATCCTGGCATTGACCGATCTGTTTGTGCTGTTCCCTGGCAAGCGCCAGGACCGTACCGTGCGGTATGACCCGATGCCGCCGGGGAAAGTCACCGTGGCGCTCACCGCCTACAACGACGAAGCCAGCATTGCGACCGCGGTTACCGATTTTCTGTCCCATCCACGGGTCGGCACGGTGATCGTGGTGAGCAATAACTCCACTGATGCGACGCTCGCCCGTGCGATTGCCGCCGGCGCGTTGGGCTTTGATGAGGCGCGCCAGGGCTATGGCTTTTGCGTGCATCGTTGCCTCAGCGAAGCCGTACGCCTCGCCGAGAGTGACTTTATCGTCCTGTGCGAGGGCGATTGCACCTTCCGGGCCTACGATATCGACAAATTGATCGCCTATATCGCCCACGCCGACATCGTCAACGGCACGCGCACGGTTGAAAGCCTGCGCGCCCGAGACACCCAGCTCAGCACCTTTATGTATTACGGCAATTTGTTTGTCGGTAAATTGCTGGAGGCAAAACATCTCGGCCGCAGCACGATTACCGACGTTGGAACCACCTATAAGCTCTGCCGCCGCGATAGCCTGGAACGGATGTTGCCGATCCTGCGGCCGGACCGGGTCAACCTTGAGTTCAATGCCTATTTTCTCGATACCGCAATTGCCGCCGGCGAGGAGGTGGTGGAATGTCCGGTAACATTCCATCCTCGCGTCGGCGTGAGCAAGGGCGGCAACGTGAACAATAGCCGGGCGTTGCAGGTCGGCATGCGGATGATCAAGGGGCTGGTGTTCGGCTGGCATCGCTGAGGCAGGGTCTTCTTTTTGTGAACAAAAAGAAGCAAAAAAACTTTTTGATACTTTGTTACCATTGGCACGGGACCGTCCGCATCCCCACGCCAACGGCAACAAAGTATTGAAGTTTTTTTGCTTCTTTGTTTTCAAACAAAGAAGACGCTTACTTGATGATCTCTTTGATCGCCAGGTTAAACACCTCCGCCGCCTCATAAGCCACCCAATGTCCGGCATCGGGAATAACCAGCAACCCCGCATCCGCCCGCGCCGTGCGCAACGCCGCGATCCGTTCATCAATGCTCGGATAAGCGGTTACATCCCCAGCCCCCCACAGCGCGGTGACCTTCGCCGTCGCCCGCCCGGCCGCATCCCGCAATGATGCGGTATGGGCAAAGCCTTTGCTTTTCAGCCGCGCCTGCCGGGTATTGAGGTCTTGAATGTCGATGGCGGTCTCATCGATATTGGCCGGGTCGTGGAACATGAATCGCGCCAGGTTTTCGCGATTGGCGGCGCGGCGTTCGGCGCCTTCCTTGTTGCGGATCTTTTCCAACTGAATCGAATGGCGCGGAATGCCCAAAGCGGCCGGGCCGACGATGGTGAGGCTGCGAACCCGTGCGCCATGGATATCGGCAACATGGCCCGAAATCATCGCGCCAAAGGAAAACCCACAAATATCGTACGCCGCGTCGCCGATGATCCGGGTGATGCCGTCGGCCTCAATCCGGCCGATCGAGTTCGGGCTGATCGGGTCGTGCGGCACGTCGCTATCGCCCAATCCGGGATGATCGGCGACCAGCAGGCGATGGGTCTTGGACAATTCCGCGATGTTACGCGCCCAGTGCCGCCACGATCCGGTGCCGCCATGCAGCAGGACCAGAACCGGCCCGCGGCCAAAGCTGCGCCACACCATATGCCCATCGCCGCATTGGGTGCGGATTATTTCTGCCTGATTGGCCAAATCCGGAACCGGTTCAACAAGTGCCAGCATGCGTCGTCATCCCACCATTTCGCCAAATCATTCCATCCCGCTGCAAATCCGACAAGCGCCGCCTGGGGGTGACAGCCCTGCCGAGCCGTCGCATGCTGGGCGGAATATCAACCGGAGGAGTTTTCATGTCGAAGAAAATGCTGGAAGGCAAAGTTGCCCTTATCACCGGCTCGGGGCGTGGCATTGGCCGCGCGATGGCGCTGGTTATGGCCGAAAATGGTGCCAAAATCGTGGTCAACGATGTCGGCGCCGCCGTCGATGGTTCGGGCGGGGACGCGACCCCGGCGCAACAGGTCGTCAATGAAATCGAAGCGCTGCACGGCCAGGGCAGTGCGGTCGCCAATTCCGACAGTGTCGCCGATTGGGATGCCGCCCAGCGCATGGTCAAGACCGCGATTGACCGTTTTGGCCGCATTGACATCGTGGTAAACAACGCCGGCATCCTGCGCGACACCATCTTCCACCGGATGACGCCGGAAGAATTCGATGCCGTGATCAAGGTCCATCTCTACGGCGCCTTTTACGTGTCGCGCGCCACCATTCCCTATTTCCGCGCCCAGGAAAGCGGCAGCTTCATCCACATGACCTCGACTTCCGGCCTGATCGGCTCGGTCGGTCAGGTCAACTACGCCGCCGCCAAGCTCGGCATCGCCGGCATGTCACGCGGTATCGCAGGCGACGCGGCGCGCTACCATGTGCGGTCCAACTGCATCGGGCCGCATGCTTTCAGCCGCATGATCGAAACCGTGCCTGGCCAGTCGGAAGCGCAATTGCAAGAACGCGCCGCCAAAACCCGCCCCGATCAGGTCGCCCAGCTTGCAGCGTTCCTGGCGTCGGACGCGGCGAAAGACGTTACCGGGCAGATTTTCGGCGCCCGTGGCAATGAAATCTACCTCTACTCGCAGCCCCGCCCGATCCGCACCATGCATCGCGGCGATGGCTGGACGGCGGAAAAAATGGCCGAATCGCTGCTGCCGGCCTGGAAGAACTCCTTCACGCCGCTGGAGCGGACGCGCGACGTTTATCCGTACGACGCAATTTGAGGCGGATGGGTTAAAGGAAGGTTTTCCAGAACACCGTTGCGGTCATCAACGCATTGAAAATTGCGATGCTGGTCCGCAACGGTGCCGTTGGCACACGACGCGCTATGTGCGCGCCTAGCCAGCCACCGGCGATGGCGGCCAGCATCACCACCAAGGTCTGCGGCCACCACACCAGCGACGAAAAAGCGAAACACAGCACCGCCACCCCATTGCACGCGCTAACCAGCAAGGTGCGGATGCCACTGAGCGCCTTGATGTCGGTTAGTCCGAACAGCGACCACGTCGCCAGCATCATGATGCCGACGCCTGCGCCGAAATAGCCGCCATAGATCGCCAGCAGAAACTGCATCGCCGCAACCGTTGCGCCCCCGATGCGGATGCGCTTGCGCAAGGCCTCGCCGAGTTGTTTGCCAAACGCGAAAACGATGGTGCCGAGCAACAACATCCACGGCACGATGCCGTCAAAGGCCGCCGACGGGGTGAACAATAGCAGCAGCGCGCCGATCAACCCGCCCGCCACGCTGATCGCCAGCATCAGCTTCAAGGACAGCCCAGGCATCGCTGCGATGTCGTGGCGATAGGCATAGGTGCTGGCGACCGTGCCGGGGAACAGCGCAATCGTTGATGACGCGTTGGCGGCCACGGCGGGAATGCCGGCGAACATTAACGCGGGCAGGGTGACGAAGGTACCCCCGCCAGCGACCGCGTTCATGCCGCCCGCGAGGAGCCCAGCGCCGAGCAGCAGCAAAATATGATCCGCCATTAAACCCCCAAACTGCCGACGCTGGCGCCACCGCAGACGAACAGGGTCTGTGCGGTGACAAAATCTGCGTCCGCCGCCGCAATGGCGCGCGCGATTGCCGCGCCAATGCCGGATGATCCGCCGGTAACGATTGCCATTGGCACTAGGCTGGCACGATCGCCAGCACTCGGAGCGGACTGCCGGAACCGCCGAGGATTTTCAGCGGGGCGGCAACGATCATCGCCCCGGTTGGCGGCAGTTGGTCCAGATTGCACAGGCATTGCAGCCCGTAACGCCCGGCGCCGTGCATCAGTGTGTGGGCCGGATACATCGGCGTGAAGGTGTGCGCCTGGCCGGCATCGGTGCCGATGGTTTCGACCCCCAAGCCGAGCACGCCGCGATCGACCAGCCATTGCACCGCCGCCGCATCGGGGCCCGGCGTGTGGGCGCCGTCCTCCAGCACGTTGGCGTAGTCAGCGCCGCTCCGCTTAGACCAATCGCTGCGGAACAGCACCCAGTTGCCGGCGGGAATTTTGCCATGCTTGGCCTCCCAGGCTTCCAACGTGGCAACGGTCAGCAGGTAGTCGCCGTTATTGGCGGCATCCTTGGAGCAATCCACCACACAGGCCGGGGCGATCAGGTTCTGCACCACCAGAGTGTCGGTAGTGTTGTTCGGCAAATCCTTGCCGGTGACCCAATGGACCGGCGCGTCAAAATGGGTGCCGGTATGCTCGCCGACCGAAATATTATGCCAGAACCAACCCGGACCCGCGTCGTCGTAGCGCGAAATGACCTCCATCCGGAACGGCGCGCACTGGCCGAATTGCGGCGGCAGCACGATGGTGGGGAAATCGGGCGCAAGCGTCTGGGTGAGATCAACGATCTTGAGCGAGCCTGCGGCAAGATCGGCGGCAAAGGCGGCGAGGCTGGACATGGCGGGGTCTCCGGCTTGGGGTCAGGCGTGAAGTGTTATAGCGGCATTATCATGCCATTGCGCGAGGATATGGCGGGCAATATCACCGACGGCGATGTCTTCCACCCCGTCGCGCAAGGCCGCGATCACGGCCTGGGCAAACTGCGCAGTGGAGGTCTTGGGTGGCGGCAGTGCCTGGTGCCACTGGTCGTCCAGCGGGCCGACAAAGGCGTTGATCAGCTTCAAGGGCCGCATCGTCGGGCGCAGCGCGCGCACCAGCGCAAGGGTCGCGGCATTGGCGGCCGACGCCAAGGATGCCGCTGGATCGGGCACCAACCCGTTGATGCCGATCATGTTGACCCAGGCGCAGGCCGGGTGGGTGCCATCGCCGGCGCGGGCCTGCAAGGCGGGCACGAATAGCTGTGCGAGACGTAAGGCGGCAAAATAGCTCACCTCCATCGCCGCACGGGCATCGCCGGCGCCAGGGCGGAAATAGCCAGATGTATTGACGATGATATCGACGCGCGCGCCAATCGCTGCGGCGGCGTTCTGCACGCTGATGCCGTCGGTAAGATCGAGCGTCATTGGGGTGCCCGGCAGATCGTTCTGACCAGGGAAAGGGTGCCACGGTGCGGCGATACCGAGAAACACCTCCGCCCCGGCCGCGATCAGCGCCCGCGCGGCGGCTTGGCCAAACGTGGTGCGACCATCGGTAACCAATACCCGCCTTCCGGCCGGATCGCAGGTGAATGCGCGGAATTTCGGGTCGCTTTGCATCGCGTTGATGTCCGTCTCGGGCAGGGCAACCATGACACCTTGGCCGGCCTTGTCCAGCTTCAAAACCATGCTGACCCTGCCGCCGACAGCACAATCGCGGTGCAGGTGCACCATTGCATCGACCCCGCAATCCAGACGCACGCTGCCCATCCGCCACGGCGTGTGCTGGCGGAAATAGGGATCGCTGCTGATCCGGACCGTGCTGGCAGCGCTCAGAACGCCGCCGGTGGGAACATCGCGCCAGTTGAGCCGTGCGCCCAGGCAGCCGACGCAGGCCTCTCGCGGCGGATACTGGCTGCGGCCGCAATCGGCGCAAACCTGCAAGGCAAAGCGGCCCTGGGATGCGGCCACCGCCAGCCCGCCCGCCGTTCGGCTGCGCGCAGCCGGCGGTACCAAGGGCGCGGCGGGCAGAATGGTCGGATTGCCGGGGTGACGGATCATACCGCCTCCAGAATAACTGCGCCGCTGCATAGCCCGCGATCATAGTTGATCATCCCGAATCCGCTGACCAAGGCGCGCTGCAGGCCAGCAATTTGCCGGCCGATCGCGGCCCCGGTGAGCTGGCGCAGCGCGTCGGTCAGGCCCAAATATCCGCCCGCCGCCCCAGCCTGTCCGCCCGATAACTGCCCGCCTGAACTGTTATGCGGGAAATCGCCGGCCAGCCGCAGATCATGGGTGCGGACAAATTCCGGGCCTTCGCCGGGCGCACAAAAGCCAAGTCCTTCCAGTTGCAGCATCACAATGACCGGATAATCGTCATAGGTTTGCAGCAGGCCGATGCGGTCTGGCGTGGTCGCGGCCATATCGTACAACTCATCGCGGTCCATCGCCCAGCCGCCGCGAAGCTGGATCGGATCATCGGGGAAAGCGTTATGCCGCTCAATCGCGGCGCGCAGATAGGCATAGGCGAGGCCAAGGTTTTTCGCGGTGCTTTCGCGCATCACCAGCACGCCCTCGGCACCAGCGCACGGCATCACGCAATCGAACAATGCCACCGGATCGGTGACCATGCGGGCGGCAAGATACTGGTCCATCGTCAGCGCAGACCGCAGCAAGGCATGGGGAAATCCCCGCGCATTGTCGCGCTGGCTTACCGCGATGCGACCGAAATCTTCCCGTGTGGCGCCGGTGGCGCGCATATAGGCGTCGGTCAGCAGGGCAAACGCCGCGTTCGGCCCGCCTGCGCCATAGGGCAGGGCGGCATCGATGGCGAACCGGCTGAAACCGGCGACGGTGGCACGGAAGCTGTCGGGTGCATTGGTATCGCCGGCCACACAGGCAACGATATCGGCGTCCCCGGCCTGCACTGCCCGCGCCGCCCGCCGCAGCGCCACCACGCCGGATGCGCCCCCCATCGGAATGTGATCCAGCCAGCGCGGCGACAAGCCGAAATGCTGGGTGAGGCCGATTGCGGTGTCATTGCCTAAAGTGAAGCTGGAGACACAAAGACCGTCGAGGTCCTTTGGCGCCAGATGCGCGGCTTGCACCAATCCGTGCAGCGCCCGGCCAAGCCAGTGATGCGCGCCATGCACCGAATAGCGCGCATACGGAATGGTCACCGGGGCGGCGACAACGATGCCGTCATAGCCCTGCCTCATGTCCGGCGTTTCAGCGCGCGCGTATCAATGCAGGCGCCGGATGCGTGCAGATCCTGGGCGATCTGGCGCAAAGTGGCGCGCTGGATCTTGTTGGTTGACGTCACCGGGATCGCATCGCCAAACGCGATGTAGCCGGGCGGCTTATAGTAGGCGAGCTGGGTCAGCGCCCAACTGGTGATCGCGCGTGCGGCCGCGGTGGGATCGGCAATGGCGTCGTGCGGCACCAGCAGGGCAAAAACCTCCTCGCCGCGAATGTCATCCGGCACCGGAGCGACGGCGGCGATGCACACCAAAGGATGGCGTTGCAGCACGCCTTCGACCTCGACGGCCGCGATATTCTCCCCGCTGCGACGGATCACGTTCTTCTTGCGATCGACGAAATAGAACAGCCCGTCGGCATCGCGGCGCACCACATCGCCGGTGTGGAACCAGCCATCGGCCCAGGCGGTCGCAGTCGCGTCAGAATCCTTGAGATACTCGGTGAAAAACCCGGCGCGCGGATCGCGCCCGGCATGGCGCACCAGCAATTCGCCAGGGGTATCGGGTGGCGCATCGCGGCCATCATCGGTAACGATCCGCCAACCGACATGCGGCCCAGGCCTGCCAAAGCAGCTTTGGCCGATATTACGCGGTTCGAGATTGGCATTGATGCCGACCGAACAGCCGGTTTCGGTCATCGCCCAGCCTTCGACCAGCGGAAACCCGAAACGGTCCTCGGCCAGCGCGTGCAGCCGGCGATCAACCCCGGCGCCGAACCCGAAACGAACCTGGTGGGCGCGTTCGCCAGGCGTTGCAGGCCCCGCCATCAGGATCGCCGGCATCACCCCGAGGTAATGCACAATGGTCGCCCGCGACCGCGCCACGCTGTCCCACCAACTGCCGGGATGGAAGCGGTCGAGCACAATCAGGCAGCCGCCAGTGGTCAGCATCGCCATCATGGATGCCGCCAGCGCGTTCATGTGAAACAACGGCAGCGGCGTCAGCATGCGGTCCGCACCCGGATGCAGGGTGCAATAGCCGCCCATGCCGACATACCAGCGCCCGGCGGTGTGGAAATAATCGTTGCTCAGCACACAGCCTTTCGGAAGGCCGGTGGTGCCGGAGGTATAAAGCAACGCAGCCTCGTCACCCACAACGCCCGCCGGCGGCGGGGCTGGTGGCGGCGCATCATCGGGGCCAATCACCGGGACATGCGGCAGGGTGGCGCGGCCAATAGCGGCATCAATGGCGAGCGCCAGGTCGGAATGAGTGACGAGATAGTCGAGTTCGGCGGCGCGTAGGTCAGGGTTGATCGGCACGATCGAGACGCCAAGCGCATTGAGCGCAAAGAAATGCAGCAGCATGGCCGGGCGGTTTTCCAGCCGCAGTCCGATCCTATGGCCGCGCCCGTAGCCGGCAGTGCGATAGCGGGCGATCAGCGCATCGACGGCGTTTGCCGCCTCGACATAGGTGATTTCCCCGGCGGCGATGCCATAAATCGCGGCGGTTTCCGGCAGCACCGCCATGAACGGCCGGGCGCCATAGACCGCGACGGTTGCGCGAAAACGGTCGTGAACGGTCGTCATCACATGAACAACTGTATGCCGCCGAAGGCGCTGTCGGGGTTCACCAGATCGATCCGCTTGAGCAATATGCGCAATTTACCGTCCATTTCGACCAGGGAATGCCGGCTCCAGCCAGCGTACAACGTTTGCTCGTCGAGTCTTGTTTCGAGGTAGTGGAAGGCCGTCCAGGTCGAAATGCCGCCATCGCGCCGGTCGATTTCTGGGGTCTGCAGCAAATGATGACAACGGCTTTTCGGCTTTTGCGAGTACGTCTTGGCGCTTTTCAAGCGTGCGCTGCGCAGCCGCAACAGAAACACATCCTCGCTGTACAGAGATTGTTGCAATTTCCAGTCGGTTTGCGCCGGGTCGAGCGGCATCCAGTAGCGGCCATCGTCGGTGAACAGATCGAGCCATTCGTCGAAGCGCTGCTCATCGAGCAGTCGCGCCTCGTGGCGGATAAAGGTGATGATGTCGGCGTCGGTCATGATGCTTCCGTCATGAAACGCTGCCAGGCGCGGAACTGATTGCGCATCTGGCGTTCGCTGGTGCCGTTGACCTCGGCAGTCCCGTCGGTTTCATCCGGGTCAAGCAACCGCTGCATGTTGACCCAAGGGTTGCTGTCCGATTGCAAACTGTCCTGGGCGCGCTCGTACATTTCCTGATCGTCGTGTCCAACTGGCGAGGTTGGCGCGTTGATCAGGCGGGAATACATAATGGTGCGTTCAAGTAACTGGTTCGGCGCACCGACCAGGCGGAAGGTCCAGGATTCAACCAAGGTGCGATCGGCGGCTATTGGTTTAAAAATCCGCAAGCTCTGGATCGGCCCCTTCATCGTCATGTTGGGGAAATAAACCGTGTTGTGGCGGCTTTCATCAAGAATGGCTTTGGCGCGGTCCTCGCCATACGCGCCCACCATCTGGTCAAAATATCCAGGGACGGCGGAATAATCGGAATGGATCGAACCATGCACCCCGGTATGGCCGTGCCCGTTGGGCCACACCCGAATGCCCATGCCTTCATAGAACGCATAAGGCGACATGAAGGGTGCATAAATTTCCACCGCCGGATGCTTGCCGGGAAGGGCCTGTCCCATGGCGATCGCGGTGCCGGCCGAGCTTTCATGGGCGACCATCGGGTGGCAGGTATCGGTGAGGTTTTCGACCAGCATCTTCCAGTTGCAGCGATGCATGTAGCGCAACACCCCGCCCGCAACCTCCAGTTTTCCGTCCGGGGACCGATCAACCATATTGTCGATGCTGGACAGCGACGGGCCGAAATAATCCGCGAAGCTGATACCGTCGGTGTTTAGTTGGGCGAAGACGAAGTCGCGATACACATGCACGGCCCCCACCGGGCGCATGCCGCCGGCAGCTTCGGATTGTTTGAACGGGGTTTGTGCATATCCGGTGGGCAACGGAATGGCGGCGACGCTGCCATCGGTGCGGAAGCTCCAGGCATGATACGGGCAGCGGAAAAAACGCCCGGTATTGCCGCATGGATCGTTGGCGACGCGGGTGCCTTTATGCGGGCAGCGGTTGTGCAGGACATGGATGGTCTGGTCGGTATGGCGCACCATCACCACCGGTGCGACGCCGATTGTTGTGGTGGTGAAATCACCAACCGCCGGAATCTGGCTCGCGTGGCCGACAAAGACCCAGGTTGCGGCAAATAGATGGGTCATTTCATGATCGAACACAGCGGCGGAGGTGTAAACATCGCGATGCACCTCGCCGTCGCGCACCAGCGCGGAAATCTGTGCTGCGTCAATCATCGGAAACTTCTGATCGTTGCGATGGCGCCATCGAGCTTTTTGCCGTCCGCGTCGGCAAGTGCCGCATCGCGCAAACGGCGGACCCAGTCAGCGGCATCATCGCGACCATCGAGGAGCCCCAACGCGCCCATGATCTTGTCGAACTTGCCCTGGCCACGGCTATGCGTGTCGCTATAACCCTTGACCAGACGGCGGCACTTCAACAGTTCCAGCGCGACACCGGGGCTATTTTGCGCCTGCACAATGGTGAGCCAGGCATCGCGATGGGCAATTTCGCGCCCGTGTCGCAACAGGCTCCGGCGCCAACGTTTCATACCGGCTATTAAATAAAGTGGCACAAAGCCCGATAATGCAGTGGTGCGGACGCGGCGAGGATGGTCGAACACCACTCGCAACAGCCAGCGCAAACCGGCATTGCTTTCGACGGCGCGGCCAAGGCCCGCCGGCATGGTGGCGCAGATTTCCTCGACCCGTGGGTGCATGTATTCGGTGGTGTCAACGATTTGCGCGGCCTCGGCACGGATTTCGCCCCGCACCCGGCTGAAGCGGCTGGCGCGGGTTTTCAGGTCGGCAACCCGGATCACGTCGTCATAGGCCATGGCGGCGGCAATGTGGCGTGCGGCTTCAACCGCAAGGCTGTTGTCCTGGTGGGCGATCTTGGCGACCAGGGCAACATATTCCTCGGCATAGGCAATATCCTGATAGTCCACCAGCCGGGCAATGCCGTGGGTCAGCATTTCGGCGGCGTCTGGGGCAAATTCGCGGTTGGCACGCGTCAGCAGAGCGCAAAGCCGGGCGCGGTCGGCATCGCTACCGCCGATCGGGATGCCGAGCACGGGCTTGGGTGCCGGCGCGGCTTGCGCGTCGCCCGTGGCTGCGGCGAACCCGCCGGCAAAGGCGGCAAGGCTCGCTTCGACGCCCACGCCGGCGTTGCGGATGGTTGCTTCAAACGCTGCGCGCGGGAAGGGCAGGGCACCCGTGGCTGCCAACCCACCGAACAAGGCCGCCGAGATCACGCTGCCAGTGTTTTCGGCAATCGCCTGCATGTCGGCGCCGACGAATTGTTTCGACTGGCTGTTTGCAGCGGAAAATATCGGGGCACTATCGGCGGTGCCGTCGCCGGGGGCGATTTTTTCCACCATCGACAGCGACCGATGGGTGGACGCGATCAGCACGGTGCGGTCGGGCGAGACTAGTCCGCGCTGGATCGCGCGTCCGGCTTCCATCAACTCGGCGGCGATCACCACATCGACTTCACCGGGCACCGGCATCAGCGACAGCACCGGTGTGCGGCCGGGTTGGGGTTGGATCAGTTCGACATAATAGATCGTCGCGCCGGTGCGCTGGGCGACGCCGGGCACTGACGTTCCTTGCGCGTACCAGCCATTGGCCTCGGCGAGTGCCACAATCCAATCAGCCAGCACCCCGCCGCCCTGGCCACCCATGGCGGTGATGGCGATCGCGATCGGGCGATCAGGGCTCACAGTGCGACCTGAAGCCGGCCGGTATCGCGGCGGGCTTGCAGCCAGGAAATGACGCTGCCACGGAGACCGGAGATGAAACGATCCCAGGCCGACGGATTGCTGACAATGTCGGCGCGGTAGAAAGACGGGCATAAAACCGCAGCTTCTGAAACTTCGCCGCAATTGCCGCAGCCGACGCAGTCATTATCGATTGCCACCACCGGATCGGGCTTTAACGGATCGCCGGATGGCTTGGTCGACAGCGACGGGCAGCCCGACAGGCGGATGCAGGCATGGTCGCCGGTGCAGACATCCTCATCGACCCCAAAGCGCGGGCGAACGTTACGCTCCCCGCGCTTGATCGACGCTGCCACCAGCGGTTTTTCGCGGCGCTGGCGATTGAGCATGCATTCGGATGACGCAATGATGATTTTTGGACCGATCGCCGTTGTGGTCAGTGCTTCACGAAAAGTCGCCAGCATTTTGGGCACATCATAGGTGCGGTCAATCCGCCGCACCCATTGCGCGCCAACGCCCTTCACCGCATCTTCAATCGGGTGGTTGGTCGATCGTCCGGCGGGCTTGGCGCGCGACGACAATATGTCCTGCCCGCCGGTGGCCGCCGAGTAGAAATTATCGACCAGCACCACCACGCCGTCATGCTGATTATAGACCGCGTTGCCGATGCCGTTGAGCAAGCCGTTATGCCAGAATCCGCCATCGCCCATGACAGCGATGGCGCGTGGCGCACCAGCTTCCTGCATGGCGGAAATCGATGATGGGCCGAGGCCGTAGCCCATCGTGGACGATCCGATGTTGAACGGTTCGTTCAACGCGAATAAATGGCAGCCTATGTCGCCGGCAACGTGGCGCAGCCCCAATTCCTGCTGCACCAGGGTCATGGCAGAGAAAATCGGCCGTTCCGGGCAGCCGGTGCAGAAGCTCGGTGGGCGCGGTGGCACCGCAGCGGCGAGCGCGCGCAAATCGGGCGCCGCCACCGGCGTGCGGGCGGGCAACAGGCTCGCATCGAAGCGTTCCAGGAATTTGCGCACGCCGTTCGACAGTATCGCAGCGGTATACTCCCCGCCCATCGGCAGCATGTCCTTGCCGGCGATTTTAGTGTTGATGTCGGCGCGGCGAAGCGCAGTGTTTAATGCCTGTTCGAGATAGTCTGGCGCACCTTCCTCGACCATCAGCACCGCTTGTTTGCTGGCACAGAAGGCTGCCAAATCCTCATCGATCAGCGGATACGTCACGTTGAGCACATGCAGCGGGATCAGCGTGTCGCCCCAGACATCGGCGAGGCCGAGGCCCTGCAATGCGCGGATCACCCCGTTATACATCCCGCCTTGCAGGATGATGCCGAGATGGCTGTGGGTGCCGGGGAAGGTTTCGTTGAGGCCACGGTCGCGGATGAACTTCACCGCCGCCGGCCAGCGTTTGTTGATCTTGTCCTGTTCGTGGATGAAAGACGCGGGTGGCAGCACGATGCGATTGACATCGCGCACCGGGTTTTCCAACGCCTGCCGCACAGTGAATTTCGGCTTCTGATTGTCTTTGGCAATGAAGCTGCCATGCACGTGGCAGGCGCGGATGCGCAGTTCCAGCATCACCGGCGTGTTCGACGCTTCGGACAATTCGAAGGCGTCTTCAACTGCTTTGACGATGGATGGCAGGTTCGGCCGCGGATCGAGCAGCCACATTTGCGACTTCATGGCGAACGCATGGGTGCGTTCCTGCATAATCGACGAACCCTCGCCATAATCCTCACCGATGATGATCACCGCCCCACCCGTCACGCCCGATGACGACAGATTGGACAGCGCGTCAGATGCAACGTTGGTGCCGGCGGTGGATTTCCAGGTGACGGCGCCACGGATCGGGTAGTTCACGGATGCGGCTAATGTCGACGCGGCGGCGGCTTCCGACGCCGAGGTTTCGAAATGTACCCCGAGTTCGCCGAGAATGCCCTGGGCGTCGGACAGCACGTCCATCAAATGCGAAATCGGCGCACCCTGATAGCCCGCCACGTAGCCGACGCCGCTTTGCAGCAAGGCCTTGGTGACCGCCAGAATGCCCTCGCCACGAAATTCATCCCCCGCGCCAAGGCGGAGGTCCTGAACTTCGCGGGCAAATGAACGTTCGGCCATGGCATCATCCTTACAACGACGGCTATTTCGGGCTTCCCTCACCGATAGTTCAACCCTAAACTATTTTTAAGACGGGTCCATCACCGACGGGGGCACTCATGGTTCAGCTATCACGCCGCGTTTTTTCAGCAGGCGCAAGCCTTGCCAGCATTTTGGCCAGTTTGCCCGCATGGGCGCAGGCCAAGGACAGCGTTACCATCGGCTGGCCGTCGGATGTGACCGGCTGGGACCCCAATCAGCGTTTCACCCCGGATGCGCAGGGCATCTACAAGATGGTGTTCGATCAGCCGCTCGATCAAAGCCCCGATCTCAAGCTGATCCCGAACCTGATAAAATCCTGGCAGATGGCGCCGGATGCGATGAGCCTGGCGCTGGAATTCCGCGACGATGTCCGCTTCCATGATGGCGCGAAAATGACCGCCGATGATTTCAAATGGACGTTTTTCGATCGGGTCAAGGCCGGTCACAAGCTCGACATCGGCAATTCTTTCCGCAAGCTGACCGGCATTGAGGTTGTCAGCCCGACTAAGGCGGTCATGCAGTTTAATTCGCCGGGGCCGACCACCCCGGTCTGGCTCGCCTTCCTTGGCAGCTTTGTGGTGCCGAAAGCCTATATGGAAAAAGTCGGTGTTGAAGGCTTCGTTGCCAAACCGATCGGCACCGGACCCTATAAGCTCGTCGAATACCAGATGAATGGCCGCATCGTGCTCGAACGCAACGATGATTACTGGGGCCCGAAGCCGAAGCTGAAGCGGGTGGTGATCGAAATCATCAAGGACCCGTCGGCGCGGGTGGCGGCAATCCAGTCGGGGCAGGTTGATATTACTGTCGGCGTGCCGGTGCGCGAGGCGGAGCGGTTGGGCGCGATTGCCGGCCTCAAGGGCGAATTGAACCCGATCCAACGGGTGATTTTGCTGCAAGTTCGCAACGATCAGGGCTTTGCTGACCAGAATATCCGCCTCGCCGCGCATCATGCGATCGACAAAGCAGCCCTCAGCCGCGCGTTTTACGGTGGCGCCGCAGTGCCGCTATCCCTGCCGGCAACCCCGGGCACGCCGGGCGACATCGCCGACTTCAAATTCGCCTATGACCCGGCATTGGCGGTGAAGTTGCTGGCGGCATCGGGCTACAGCACGCAGAAGCCCGCCAAGATCGGCATGGCCACCACCAACGGCCAGTTCCCCAATGATTATGACATGGCGCGCGCCATTGTTGCGATGTGGAAGAAGATCGGCATCGACGCGGAATTGGAAGTGATCGAATACGCCAAGTATTTCGAGCTCAACCGCGCCGGCAAGCTGCCGGAATCAACGCTTTATTCGTTCGATAACGCAACCGGCGATCCAGAAATATATTCGGGCTATTTGCTCAACCCGAAACTGCCGTTCAGCCCGTGGAAAGACCCGGTGCTGGGGGAAAAAGTCATCGCCCAATTCAATGTTGCCGACGAAACCAAGCGCATCGAAGGCTGGCGCGAAATTTCCAAGGAAGCCGTCACCACCGGCGCCTGCATGCCGTTGCTGCAAAGCGTGCAGACTTTGGTGCGCAAGGACGGGCTTGGGTACACCAAGTATGGCAATGGCTGGGTGATGGGGCAGTCGATGAACTGGGGATGAGTGCAGCCTTCGCCCGCCGCCTCCTGGCCGTCGCCCCAATCCTGGCATTTGTATCCCTCCTGCTGTTCGCGGCCTTGCGGCTGCTGCCGATTGATCCGGCAGCGATGTCAATGCCGCCGACCGCGACCAAGGTTGAAATCGAGGCGGCGCGGCACGCCATGGGCCTCGATCAACCGGTTACCACGCAATACGTGATCTGGCTCGGGCAGACCTTGCGCGGGGATTTTGGCAATTCGATCCATATGCGGCGCCCGGTTGCGGGCCTGTTGCAGGAAACCTTGCCGGCGACGATTGAACTCAGCGTGATGGCCATGCTGATCGCCGGGGTGATCGGCCTCGGCGGCGGTTTGGGCCTGTTTGCCTTGCGCGACCGGCGGGGCGAGGCGGTGGCGGAAACCTTGACCACGCTGATGATGTCGCTGCCCGAATTTCTCTGGGCGCTGCTGCTGATTTTTGTCTTCGGGGTGCTGCTGTCGGCGCTGCCGTTCACCGGCCGGCTCGATCCGGGGATGACGCGGCCGGTGGTGACGCAGTTTCTGTTGCTCGATACGTTATTGGTCGGCCGGGTCGATGTGTTCTTCAGCGCGTTGCGCCACATGGTGCTGCCGGCTTTTGCTCTCGGGGTGGCCTTCGCCCCGCCGATCATGCGGGTGCTGCGGGCGTCCCTGATCGATGCCTATCAGGAGGATTATATCCGCCAAGCGCGGCTGCGCGGGGTGGGGGAGGCGCGAATTCTGCTCGGCCACGCCTTGCAGAACGCGGTATTGCCGACGCTCACCCTGATGGGGGTGCAGTTTGGCTTCCTGTTCGGCGGCAGTTTGCTGGTTGAGGTGATCTATTCTTATCCCGGCATGGGCAATCTGATGGTCGATGCGGTGCGCAATGCCGATCTGCCGATCATCCAGGCGGTCGGGTTGACCTATTGCGTGGTGGTGCTGGCGATCACCGCGTTGGTGGACGGGCTGGTGATGCTGCTGAACCCAAGATTGCGAGGGGCATGATGCCACGCTGGTTGCGCGATACGCGGGTGATTATTGGGCTTTCGGTGTTGGTGGTTGTGCTGGCTCTGGCGCTGCTGGCGCCGCTGCTGGTGCAGGCGACTCCCGATGAACAGGATCTGCTGGCGACCTTGCTGCCGTCAGCATGGGCGAAGGGCGGGGAGGCAGCACATCCGCTGGGCACAGACAGCCTCGGGCGTGACGTGCTGGCGCGGCTGCTGTACGGCACCAGGCTGGCGTTGACGGTCGCGGCAATCGCGGCACCGGGGGCGATGATCCTGGGCACCATCGCCGCTCTGTTGGGGGGATATTTCGGCGGCTGGGTTGATTGGGTGATCGGGCGCGCCGTCGATGTCTGGATGTCGTTCCCGCCGGTTATTCTGTCGTTGATCCTGATGGTGGGACTGGGCACCGGATCCCGCAACGTGATCCTGGCGATCGTGCTGGTGGATTGGACCCGGTTCTGTCGGGTGCTGCGCGCCGAGGTGCTGGTGGTGGTCCAACGCGACTACGTGACCGCCGCTAGGCTGGTCGGGTTTTCCCATGCGCGGGTTATTCTGCGCGAGATTTTGCCCGCAATCGTGCCGCTGCTGGTAACCTTGCTGACCCTTGAAATGGGCATCGCGGTGGTGGTGGAGGCGATCCTCGCCTTTGTCGGCCTTGGGGTGAAGCCGGATGAAATCGCCTGGGGCCAGATGATCGCCGATGGCCGGGCGACGATTTATCAGGCCCCGATCAATCTGCTGGCGCCAGTGGCGGCGATCTTTGTCACTGTGGCCGGGTTCAATCTGCTCGGCGACGGGCTGCGACGCAGCCTGGATTTGCGCCTGGTGGAAGGCCGCGGATGATGCCGCTTGCCTACGGTTTCGGGCGATGAGTCTGCTGCGCGCCGAGGGTCTCTGCGTTACCGCCCACATTGGCGGCGTGAAAGTCGCAGCGCTCGACGGGCTTTCCCTGGCGCTGGCGCCCGGCAAGGTGCTGGGGTTGGTCGGCGAGTCGGGTGCTGGCAAGTCGATGCTCGGCCGGGCGATGGCCCAGTTATTGCCGCCCGGTTTCGCGGTTAGCGCCGGCACGCTGGAATTTGCCGGGCAGGATCTGGTGGCGATGGCGCCGGACAAACGGCGGGCTTTGCTGGGGCGTCAGATTGGCTTTATTCCGCAGGAACCGCTCTCGGCGCTCAATCCGGTGCGCAGCATTGGCAGCCAGTTCGCCGAACATCTGCGTCGGCTTGGGGTGGCGGATTGGCGGGCGGCAGCGCTCGCCGCGTTGGACACCGTGCAACTGCCCGATCTTCTCGACCGGTTTGCCCATCAGCTTTCCGGTGGCATGTGCCAGCGGGTGCTGATCGCGATGGCGTTTGCGTCCAAGCCGGCGCTGGTGGTGGCCGATGAGCCGACGACCGCGCTCGATGTCACCATCCAGGCGCGGATCGTGGCGCTGATGCGGGATTTGCAGATCGCGCAGAATACGGCGGTGCTGTTCATCACCCATGATTTGCGCCTCGCCGCCCAGGTCTGCGACGAAATAGCCGTGCTTTACGCTGGCCGCGTCGTCGAACATGGGCCAGCCGATGTGGTGCTGGCGCAACCGCTGCATCCTTATACCAAGTGCCTGCTGCTGGCAGCGCCTGCGATGTCCGGGCCGCGCCAGGCGCTTTATGCGCTGCCCGACCAGATGCCCGGCCTGCGGGCGCTCGCCGAGATGACCGGATGCCGCTTCGCGCCGCGCTGCCCGTTGGCACGCGATGCCTGCCGAAAGGAGGTGCCGGCGTTGGCAGGTGGGGCGCACAAGGCCGCCTGTCCGCACATTGCTGAAATCGGAAAGATCGCGGTCTCCGAATTGGCGCCAGCGGCCGTCGCGACCACCGGCGAAACGCTGGTGTCGGTGCGCGGCCTTGGCAAGACATTTCGTGGGCGTTTCGGGCGCAAACCGACCGTAGCGGTGCACGATGTCAGTTTTTCCATCGCAGCGGGTGAGTTCGTCGGCGTGGTCGGCGAAAGCGGCAGTGGCAAATCCACCCTGGCGCGCCTGCTGATGGGGTTGGAACACAAGACTACCGGCGATATTCACCTCGCCGGCCAGGATGTCGGGCGCTGGGAAGCGGCGGCGCGGCGCTTGCGACTGCGCACCGCGCAAATGGTGTTCCAGGACCCGCAATCGGCGCTTAATCCACGCCGTCGGGTCGGCGCGATCGTCACCCAGGCGCTGGAGGCGGTCGGGATCGGCCTGGCCGAACGCCGGGTACGGGCAGCCGAAATCCTTGCCGATCTTGGTATGCCGCAGGAACTCGCTGACCGTGCGCCATCACAGCTGTCCGGCGGGCAGCGCCAGCGGGTCAATATCGGGCGGGCTTTGTGCCTGGTGCCCAAGCTGCTGGTGGCCGATGAAATCGTCTCCGGCCTCGATGTGTCCGTTCAAGCGCAGTTGCTGGGGCTGCTCGCCCGGTTGCGCACCGAGCACGGCTTTGCGCTGCTGCTGATTTCCCATGACCTCGCGGTGGTGCGCTATTTATGCGAACGGGTGATGGTGATGCGCAACGGCCGCGTGGTCGAAGCCGGGCGCACCGATGCGGTCTTCGCCAATCCGCAACACGAGTACACGCGGGAGTTGTTGGCATCCGTGCCGGGGCCAGCGATACTCCGGTAAAATCCGGAGGAACACGCGTGACCTGGCAGCCCGAACTCGATGAACTCAACCGCCGCCGTGCCTTTACCCAGCAAATGGGCGGCGCCGACAAGGTCAAACGCCAGCATGACGGCGGCAGGCTCACCGTTCGCGAACGCATCGACGGCGTGCTCGACTCCGGCAGCTTTTACGAGGTCGGCAGCATCACCGGCAAAGCGACGTACAGCAACGAAGGCGAATTGCACGAACTCACCCCGGCGAATTGCGTTTTCGGGCGCGGCAAGGTCGAAGGCCGGCCGGTGGTGGTGGTCGGCGATGATTTCACCGTTCGCGGTGGCTCGGCCGACGCCACCATTAAAACCAAAGTGCTGATGGCCGAGCAGATGGCCGCCGAATTCCGCCTGCCAATCATCCGCATCATCGAAGGTTCGGGCGGCGGCGGCTCGGTCAAAACCATCGAAACCACCGGCCGCGCCAATTTGCCCGGATCGGTCGGCAGCACCCTGGCCTATCAATATGCGATGGGAAACCTGTCGGTGGTGCCGGTGGTCGGCCTCGGGCTTGGCTCGGTCGCCGGCCTCGGGGCCGCCCGCCTCGCCGCCACGCATTATTCGGTGATGACCAAAGCGACCTCGGCGATGTTTGTCGCCGGGCCGCCAGTGGTGAACGCGTTGGGCCATAACCTGACCAAAATGGAACTCGGGGGCTGGGAAATCCAAACCCGTGCCGGTGCCATCGATCACGCCGTCGATACGGAAGAAGAAGCCTTCGACTGCGCCCGGCGCTTTCTGTCTTATCTGCCAGCATCGGTCCACGATTTGCCGCCGATCATCAAATCGGACGATGATCCCGCGCGCGCCGATGAAAGCCTGATGAAAGTGATCCCCCGTGACCGCCGCAAAATCTACAAAATGCGCGGCATCATCGACAGCGTGGTCGACACAGGCAGCTTCTTCGAAATGGGCAAGATGTTCGGCCGCTCGATCATCACCGGCCTCGCCCGGCTCGATGGCCACCCGGTCGCAGTGATGGCCGGCGATCCTTATTACTATGCCGGCGCCTGGACCGCCGACGCCTGCGACAAAATCATTCGCTTCGTCGATC
Source organism: Acetobacteraceae bacterium (assembly GCA_025360065.1). GTDB lineage: Bacteria > Pseudomonadota > Alphaproteobacteria > Acetobacterales > Acetobacteraceae > CAITOL01. The sequence goes on from JANYCX010000012.1 coordinate 26,372, forward strand.
TCGCCGAAACTTTCCATTTGCCGGTGGTCTATCTCTGCGATTGCCCCGGCTTCCTGATTGGCCTGGAGGCCGAAAAAACCGCCACCATCCGCCACGGCGTGCGCGCCATGGCCGCGATCAACCAATCCACCGTGCCGTGGTGCACCATCATCATCCGCAACGCCTTCGGGGTGGCGGGTGCCGCCAACGTTCCCGCCGGCCGCCTCGCGCTGCGCTACGCATGGTTGTCGGCCTGGTGGGGGTCGTTGCCGCTCGAAGGTGGGATTGAGGCGGCCTATCGCGCCGACATCGAGGCCGCCGCAGACCCGGTCGCCAAACTCGCGGAAATCACCCAGCGGCTGAACCTGCTGCGCTCCCCGTTCCGCACTGCTGAAACTTTCGCGGTCGAGGAAATCATCGATCCGCGCACCACCCGTGCCCGGCTCACCGAGTTCGCCCATCTTGCGGCACCCTTGCGCACACCGGGGATGGCGGTGTTTCGGACGCGGCCATGACCGGCGCCCCTCGGTTCCGACGGGATGCTGGCATGCCGTTCGGCAGTATTCGCACCGTTGCGCAGCACCTCGGAAGCTGTCTAGTCTGCGGTTAACACGGCCAGATAGGCTGGCCATATGGGGTGTGTCGGTTTCGGCGCGCCCGCGTAAAACAGGTAGGAAGCCACTGTGTCGGATAGCTCAACCAAGCCTCGCCCCGTCGAAGCGCAGAACCCTAATACGACGGCCCGCCGGATGGCGTTCGATCCCCTGCGGCCGATTGAGCGCGCGCAGGACTACTACGACGACATCAAGCAGAAATTTGCCGAGGCGCGCGATGTGCGGCTGGGTTTCCGACCCGATGGCCGTGCCCAGTACACCTCCGAACTGACTGGCGATCTCGCCAAATACGAGGTCGATCCCTATGCCGAACCGGCGGCGCCGCGCGATCCGATCGTTGATACGGTCGAATGCCTGCTGATCGGCGGCGGCTTTTCGGCGTTGCTCACCGCGGCCCGGCTGCGCGAGCGCGGGGTGCAGAGCATTCGCATTGTCGAGCGTGGCGGCGATGTCGGCGGCACCTGGTATTGGAACCGCTATCCGGGTGCGGCGTGCGATGTATCCGCTTATGATTATCTGCCGCTGCTCGATGAGCTCGGCTACGTGCCGGAAAGCTATTTCGCCAAAGGCCCGGAGATTTTCGCCCATTGCCAGGCGATTGCGCGCAAATACAACCTTTATGAACTTGCGGTCTTCCAGACCACCGTTACCTCAACCGCGTGGGATGAGGCCGCCAAATTATGGCGGGTCACCACCGATCGCGGCGATACGCTGTCGGCGCAATTCGTGATTTGCGCCAATGGCACGCTGTCCAAGCCAAAACTGTCGCTGATCGCTGGGATGGAGACTTATAAGGGCCATTCCTTCCACACCTCGCGCTTCGACTATGCCTATACCTTACCCGATTTGTCGGGGCTGAAGGACAAGGTGGTCGGCATTATCGGCACTGGCGCATCGGCGGTGCAGATTATCCCGCGCGTCGGGCGGGCGGCAAAGGCGCTGTATGTCTTCCAGCGCACCCCGTCGGCGATTGATATTCGCGACGACATCCCGACTGACCCGGCTTGGGCTGCGGCCCTGCAGCCAGGGTGGCAGGCAGATCGCCTGGCCAAGCATATCCGTGGACCGCAGATGACCGAGGCGCAGAAGGCCGAACTCGCCGCGATGCCGCGCGACGAGAAAATCCGCCGCCAGGAAAACCAGAATATCGAGCATCAGATGCGCATCCACGCGCGGGTTGATGAAATCGTGACGGATGCCGCTACCGCCGAGGCGCTGAAGCCTTGGTACATGCATCGCTGCAAGCGGCCCTGCTACGATGACGAGTATCTGCCCGCGTTCAACCTGCCGAACGTTCATCTGGTTGATACCAAAGGCCAGGGCGTGACCGAAATCAACGCGCGCGGCGTGGTATTCGAGGGCACGGAATATCCGGTTGATGTGCTGATCTACGCCACTGGCTTCGAAGTCCAGGTCACCGGCATCTATAACGACATCCGTGGCGAAAACGGCTTGGAGCTGAACGAAAAATACGCGGAAGGCATGCGCACCGTCTTCGGTATTCATTCCGCCGGCTATCCCAATCTGTTCATCATGGGCGGCTACCAGGCCTCGTTCCAGTTCAACCTGACCTTCATGCTGCAGACCCAGGGCAAGCATATCGCCGAATGCATCAAGTATGTCCGCGATAACAGCTTCACCACGATTGATGCCAAGACGGAAACCGAACAGTGGTGGGTGGACGAGGTGATCCGCCATCGCGGGAAAACCAATCGCAACAAGGAATGCACACCGGGATATTACAATTTTGAAGGCGAAGAAAATCGCCGGCAGGATGGTAACTATAATGGCGGGTTCTATCAGTATTTTATGCACATGACCGAGACCAAGCAAGACATGGAGCAGCATTTCGCCTTTGCCTGATAAGGTGTCGCTCTGCGATCCGGGTTATCTGTTCAGGATAACCCGGATATATTTCTGCATGTGGATTTACGGTCAGGTTTTGCTGATATTCCAGAATACCGGCGCCGGGCCGCGCAACAATCCGGTAAGGTTGGATCGCCAGGCAGTGGCCTGGATGTACTGGCCGAGCGGGATGTAGGGGACGTAGTTGATCGCTTCGAGCTGGATTTGCTCGGAGATTTGCTTTTTCTCGGCGGTGTCGGTGCTGTCGATCCAGCTATCGCGCAGGGCTTCGATGCGGGCATTGTCGGGCCAGCCATTCCAGGCGCCGCTGCCGTTGGTGCGCAGTCCGGTGGCCAGCACCGGATTGCCGAAATCGACCGCCGGAAAGCCCGAGGGGAATAGCGACCAGCCGCCTTTTTCGATGGGTTCCTTGCTCGCCCGGCGTTGGACGACGGTGCCCCAGTCGGTGGCTTGCGCTTCGACATTCAGCCCGACCTTCTGGAACGCATCGAGGGCTACCAGGCACATGGCATTGTAGGAAATCTGATCGGTTGGCTGCATGAAGGCGATTTTTTCACCCCGATAGCCGCCGTCTTTGAGCATGGCGCGGATTTTGTCGGGCGATGGGCGGCGCCTGATCGCGTCCATGCCGGCTTCGGAGGCGCTTTCGGTGCCGGGGACGAAGAAGCCGACCGGAGCTTGCCAGCCGGCGCGGTCGTCGCCCATCACGGCTGCCATCACGTCGGTCTGGTCAATGGCGGCGAGCATGGCGCGACGGACGGCGGCATTGGCGGTGGGACCGGTAACAAAGTTGGGGCGCAGGACCGGATAGACGCCATGGGTATCGAGCCGCTCGACCATGACCCCCGGAGTACGGCGCAGGGCGGGGAGCAGGTCGGGCAACGGCATTTCAATCCAGTCGATTTCGCCAGTGGCCAACGCCGCACCCGCGGTCGCGGCATCCGGAATGATGCGCCACTCGACCCGGTCGACCAGGACGTGATAGCCGCCGCGGGCGTATTCGACTTTTTCGTCGCGTGGGCTGTAGCGGTCAAAGCGGGCGAAGATGGCGCGGCTGCCGCTGACGAATTCATCCGCGATCCAGCGGAATGGCCCGCTGCCGATCGCCTCTGCGGTTTGTTTGAACGGATCAGTGTTGGCCAGGCGTTCCGGCATGATAACCGGCGAAGGTTGGGTTTTGGCGAGTGCGTTGGGCAGGAAGGGGAATGGCTTGTTGAGCCGCCAGACCAGAGTGCGGTCATCGACGGCTTCGAGAGAATCGAGCCGGGCTTTCAAGGTCGCGCCGATCGGGTCGCGCACCATCCAGCGCCTTATTGACGCAACGCAGTCGCGCGCGCGGACCGGTTCACCGTCATGGAAGGTTTGGCCGGCGCGCAGTTTCATCGTCCAGCGTTTGCCACCGTCTTCGACGACATGGCCTTCGAGCATGTGGGGATGCGGGTTGAGCGCGATATCGCGGGTATAAAGGGTTTCGTAGAGCATCATCGCCAAAGTGCGGGTCGCGGCGGCGGTGGTCCATACCGGGTCCCAACTCGGTGGATTGGTTTGCGGCACGAAGATGATTTTCTTTGCCTTGCCGCCGATTGCGGGTTGGGCCACAGCATTTCCGGCGGCCAAGGCGGCGGCGCCTGCCACAAAGTGACGACGATGCATGTGCGTTTCCTCCCAATAGGCGGCTTCACCGGGCCATTGGGGGAATGTTAGCTGGCTGTTGGGGAGTGCCGCAAGCGCGCCTGGATTGGCTCAGTTCCGCATGGTTTCGGGGCGGTTGGTCCGGGCACCATTAAAGCTGAGCGTTTAGCCGCTGCGCAGTATTTCCTGGACGGCGATCCACAGACTGCGATTGGAATTTCCGGCGCCGGGCAGCGCGAGAATGGCATACAGCCCGAGAACGACGCTCAGCGCGATCACCGCTGCCGGAAGAACGACAGATGGCGGTTTTTCGTGGGGGTGCTGGTAAGGTGTCATGAAATCCTGCCAGAGAAGATGTCTGTTAAATGAGACTGTAGTCAAAAATAATTATTAAAACATGAAGCACTAATGCGGCCTTCATATTTATGTGGAATATCACGCGCTTGTAGGTATACGCAAGACAAGACGACAAAAATTGACGGCTTGCCCAGGCACACAGTTCGTCCATTTTTTTGCAATCAACTGCGTTCAAAAAAAGGGCCGGCGATCAATGATCGCCGGCCAGTTTGGCGGGACTACAAGGGCTACGAAATCAAGTCCCAACCAAGAAAATCAGGTGAACCAACGATCCGTCACGTCCATCTAGAAATCAGAGTTTAAATGCCTCAACCTTACCGCCCCGATGCGCCGGCATTGTTATCGCGTAATCCGCGCGCAAGCTGTCTTTCAATGAGGAAATCAGGCTGCGCCCGGTATTACCATAGCCAGGCAGTGCCAGCAGCGCATACAGACCCATCGCGAAGCTGAGCCCGATAACAGTAAACGGGAGCAGGTTGCTGGCGGGTTTGTCGTAGTGGCTGAAGGAGCGGGTCATGATGGTCTGCCTCGGATTGGGGTGGTTGCAGGAGACGATGCAACCGCCGTGCCACAGCATTTTACCGCCTTACGGACGAGAATTTCCGATCAGAAAGCCAAAAAATTGCAAATTGCGAGGCGAGTTGCGAATTTGCGATTCCGCGTGTTGCAATACGCTCGTTCACCTTGCAACACCGGTATCACACCAATCACTTGCACTCCCCGGCTGACTTCCCCATTTTGCCGCTAGTACGAGGGAGCACGACATGGACGGCGGCAGCGAGGCACGCAACATCACCATTCACCCGGCGGCGGATTTTGCGCCGATGCGGGCGGCGGGGCGGCTGGCGGCCGAAACCCTCGACATGATCGCCGATCATGTTCGGCCTGGGGTGACCACCGGCGCGCTCGATCGGATCTGCCACGACTTCATCCTGGCCCATGGCGCCACGCCGTCGCCGCTGAATTATCGCGGTTATCCCAAATCAGTGTGTATTTCGATCAACCATGTTGTCTGCCACGGCATTCCGGGTGATCGCACGCTTGATGCCGGGGATATCGCCAATATCGATGTGACCGTGACGCTGAATGGCTGGTTTGGCGACAGCAGCCGGATGTATTGCGCCGGGACACCATCCACCAAGGCGCGCAACCTGATCGAGGTCACCCACGAAGCCCTGATGCGCGGCATCGCGGTGGTCAAGCCCGGTGCCCATTTCGGCGATATCGGCCATGCCATCCAGACCTACGCCGAAAGCCAGCGTTTTAGCGTGGTCCGGGATTTCTGCGGCCATGGCATTGGCCGGGTTTTTCACGCCGCCCCGAATGTGTTGCATTTCGGCCGCCGCGGCGAAGGCCCGGTGCTAAAGGCCGGGATGTTCTTCACCATTGAGCCGATGATTAATGCCGGCCGCCCCGAGGTCAAAGTGCTCGATGATGGGTGGACAGCGGTGACCCGCGACCGGTCATTGTCAGCGCAGTTCGAACATATGGTCGGTGTCACCGAAACCGGGGTCGAGATTTTCACTCCATCGCCCGGCGGATTGTTCAAGCCACCTTATCCAGCGGCCTGACGCTTCACGGTTGGGTGAGGGTAAAGCGCGCCTGCGACGGTTTACCGTCAATCGTCAGGGCCAGAACCGCCGTTACCTTGCCGGTGGCGGGCCGCAGTGGAGAGCGGGATGCGCAATTCGATGCCAACGCTGGTGTTATAGAACGTGCCAAGCGTGTCGCGGCGATGCGCGCGACCAAGCCGATTTCGGCGAGGTTTTCCCGCACTATCCTTGCGATCTTGAGACGTGAGTTCGCAGTTTGTGCGGTCGTGCGGGTGAGTTCGGCATCGGCCGCGGCTTCTCGCTGAACCCTCCCCGAGAAGCCATACCGGGGTGCTGAGACCGATCTGCGCCTCGCGCTGGCGTCGGTCGCGCAGGACCTGATCGGTTAAAAAATCTGCCGGAAACGATCGGGGCAATGGCGCACGCCACAGCCCCGACCAATGCGTTCAGCGTCCGGCGAGTTGGGCCAGCAGGAAGTCGCGGAACACCGCCACCCGCTTGGAATTGCGCAATTCTTCTGGATAAACAAAATAGACATCAACCTTCGGCGCCTTGATGTCGGCCAAGACCTGCACCAGCCCGTCGGTTTCGGCGTGCATGTAGTCTGGCACCGCCGCGATGCCGAGCCCGGCTTTGGCGGCCACCAGCATGCCACGCAACGAATTCAGTTCCAGCAATGCCTTGCGCGGGCTGCCCGGCCGGCGACCGATTTCGGCAAGCCAGTTGATGTCGGCAACTGGGGCATGATGATCCCCGAACAGGATCAGCCGGTGGGCGTCGAGTTCCTCGGCGGTTTTCGGGGTGCCGAATTTCTTGAGATATTCCGGCGATGCGCAGACATGCCATTCAATCGCGGTGAGATGGCGCTGCACCAGATCGGGCTGCTTGGGGGTGTGCATGCGCACCGCCACATCGGCTTCGCGCATTGCGAGGTCGAGATCAGTATCATCAAGCAGCAACTGCATGGTGATTTCAGCATATTGCTCAAGGAAGATCGGCAATCTTGGCGCCAGCCACGAGGACCCAAAGCCCACCGTGGTGGTGACCTTCAGCCGGCCCGCCGGCTTTTCCTTGCTTTCGGTGAGCAAGGCTTCGGTCATCGCCAGCTTGGCGAACACTTCGCGCACCGTGCGGTTCAGGCTCTCGCCTTGCTCGGTCAGGATCAGGCCGCGCGCATGGCGGTGGAACAGCGGCACTTGCAACGCTTCTTCGAGCGCCGAAATCTGGCGGGAAACCGCAGACTGGCTAAGGTTTAGCGTATCACCCGCATGGGTGAAACTGCCGGCTTCCGCAACCGCGTGAAAAACGCGCAGCTTGTCCCAATCCATGTCCTAAGCCTTCCACTGCCGCAGACCGCCATGATGATTCTGGCGCCGCTTGCTGTTGATACACACTTCAAGGCGACGCGCTTATCACGAATTGCCGAGTCGGCGCGGTTTCTTGTCAATCGATTTCGCCGGCGAGGTATTTTTCGACTTCGAGCGCCGCCATACAGCCAGTCCCGGCGGCCGTCACCGCCTGGCGCCACACCTTGTCCTGGACATCGCCGGCGGCAAACACGCCGGGGACCGAGGTTTGGGTGCTGCCGGCGGTGGTGACGATATAGCCATCGCTGTCGAGCGCGACATGGCCGAGAAACGGCGCGGTGGTCGGGGAGTGGCCGATGGCGATGAACACGCCATCGAGCGCGATATCCTGGATGGCGCCGTGGGTGGTGTCGGCCAGCCTGATGCCGTTAACCGTTGCCGGGCTGCCGGCGCCAAGGATTTCCTCCACGCGATGGTTCCACAGAACTTTGATTTTCGGGTTGGCAAACAGCCGCTTCTGCAAGATTTTTTCGGCCCGGAAGCTGTCGCGGCGATGGATCACCAGGACTTCAGACGCATGGTGGGTCAGGTAAAGCGCTTCTTCCACGGCGGTGTTACCGCCACCGACCACGGCGACTTTCTTGCCACGGAAGAAAAAGCCGTCGCAGGTCGCGCACGCCGAAACCCCATAGCCACCCAAGCGTTTTTCGGACTCCAGACCCAGCCAGCGGGCCTGCGCGCCGGTTGCGATGATCACCGAAGCCGCAAGATAAATATCTCCGCCATCGCTGGTGCAGCGGAACGGGCGGGCGCTGAAATCAACCTCAGTCACCAGATCATAAACGATTTTTGTGCCGACATGCTCGGCCTGCGCCTGCATCTGCTCCATCAACCAGGGGCCCTGGATGGTCTCGGCAAAGCCAGGATAGTTCTCGACATCGGTGGTGATGGTAAGCTGCCCGCCGGGCTGCATCCCCGCGAGCAGGATCGGCTCCAACCCGGCACGGGCAGCGTAGATGGCGGCTGTGTAGCCAGCCGGGCCAGCGCCGATGATTAGGACCTTGCAGCGATGGGTTTCAGGCATTGGGAAATAGGGTCCGGAAAAGTGAGTATGGACCGACGATAGGCAATTATCCTGCGCTTGGGAACCGATCGCCCGACTGCGGAGTGACACTGGCATCCGCGCCCGCCATCGGCTAACCCTCGCCGCAAGCAAAGCAATTGGAGCCGTTGCATGGACCCTGTTCTCGTCGAAATTACTCGTGGCGCGCGCGTCGAGTCGGTCCATCGTGGGGCAGCCATCGTGTTGGATGCCGTCGGTGGCACCATGTTCGCGGTTGGCGACGTTGATCAGCTGGTCTATCCGCGCAGCGCGGTCAAAGCGTTGCTGGCGCTGCCGATGGTTGAAACCGGGGCTGCTGACCGGTTGGGGCTGACCGAGGCTGAAATCGCCTTTGCCTGCTCGTCACATAATGGCGAGGATTTCCACATCGCCGCCGCAGTATCGATGCTCGCCAAAGCCGGGCGGGACGTGTCGGCGCTGGAATGCGGCACCCATTGGCCGGGCTATGACAAGGCGACGCAAGCGCTCGCGGCATCAGGTGGCAAGCCATCGGCGTTGCATAATAACTGCTCGGGCAAGCATAGCGGCTTCATCTGCCTCGCCTGCGATCGCGGCGACGATCCGGCGGGCTATGTGAAGCCCGACCATCCCACCATGCGGGTGATTACGGCGGCGTTGGCGGATATGACGTCCGAACGACTCGACGACAGCAACATCGCCGTCGATGGCTGTTCGATCCCGACTTTTGCCATTCCGCTGCGGGCCTTGGCGTTGGCGTTTGCGCGCTTCGGCAGCGGCCAGGGACTGTCCGCCGAGCGCGCCGCCGCAACGCGACGCATCCGGGCCGCGGTTGCAGCCCATCCGGAAATGGTTGCCGGCACCGGGCGGTTCGATACCAAACTGATGGCTGCCCTCGGCGTCCGGGTGTTCGTGAAATCGGGCGCGGAAGGCGTATTCTGCGGTGCGATCCCGGAACTCGGCCTTGGCATTGCAGTCAAATGCGATGACGGGGCAGGGCGGGCGGCGCAGATTGCCACCGCCGCATTGGTGGCACGCTTTCTGCCACAGAACGGCGACCTGAGCATTCTCGAGGAGCTGTCGCGCCCGACGCTCACCAATTGGAACGGCATCCAGGTTGGCGAAATGCGCCCGACGGCGGCTTTGGGGTAATCCGATGTCATATGCAGAAACCATCCTGACCGGCGGTCGGATTTTTCGTGGCCTGCGCGAAGGCTTTGCCGAGGCCGTCGCCATCGCCAATGGTCGTGTCGTGGCGGTTGGCGACCGCGCCTCGGTGCTGGCGCTGGCCGGGCCGGATACCAAACGCATTGACCTCGCTGGCCGGATCGCAATTCCGGCGTTCAACGATTCGCATCAGCATCTGCTGCCGCTCGGCCTGACGATGGGGCAGGTTGACCTGCGGAACGAGGTCGCGCCGACCCTCGATGCGCTGCTGGGTGCCATTCGCGCGGCGGCCAGCCAGGCGCTCCCAGGGCAATGGATTCGCGGGCGTGGGTTTGACGATTCCGTGCTCGATGTCGGGCGCAATCCGACCGCCGATGAATTATCCGCCGCCGCCCCC
>JANYCX010000141.1 GCA_025360065.1 Acetobacteraceae bacterium
CAATGGCGGTCCTGGCTCAGCATGATTTGGCTGGCGAACCCGTCTTGCACCAGCCGAGCAACCCCATCGGCGCGCACTTCGTCGGGCTGGAACCGGGTGATGCCGATGCGGTCAAAGCCAATATAGCTGCCGCCATCCACCACGCGGCGATGATACGCCGGGTCCGCATTGCCGCAGCAATGCCCGATCAGGCAATTATGCGCGCCAACCCCGCCATCGGCGAACAGGCGCTGCTGTTCCGGCCCGCCAACCCCATCCTGCGTATGTGTAATGATCGGCACCCCGGTCGCTTTCTGCGCGATGCAGGCGGCGGCGAGGAATTTCTTTTCCAGTTCGGTAATCTCCGGCGCCCCAGTCGCCACCTTGATCGCGCCGGCGCGGATGCCGGTATCGCCGATGCCGTGGGTGATTTCGCGAATATAAAGTTCGGCGATTTCATCCGCAGTGCGCGCCCGCCAATAGGGCGGCAGGCCGAGTTCCTCGAAATAAAACCCGGTGGTGCAGATGATGTGCATTTCGGACTTTTCGGAGATTTCCCGCATCAGCCCGGCATCGCGACCAAGCTCAATCGGGCACGGGTCAACGAAGCTGCGCACACCATGAACCTCACGCAGTTCCCGTAACCGCTTCACCGCTTCGGCAACAAAGGCCGGCCGGTCAAAAATTGCCGTCGGGTCGTATTCGGCACCCGCGAAGGAAATGAACAGATGTTCGTGCATCATGGTGCGGCCGAGGGCGCTGACCGGGATCGGTCCGGTGACGGTTTGGACAGTGTGGGCCATGGTTGGTATTTCCCCGCTTCGGTGTTGCTGATCGACTGGTTCGGCGCCTATCGTGCCCGCAAGACCACGGAGGACACAATGCTTACCCAGGCCCAGATTGACGAATATAACGAACGCGGCGCGATTGTTGTCCCCGATGTGCTATCGCCGGCAGAGGTCGCCGACCTGCGTCGGGTCACCGATGAATTTGTCGAAAAATCCCGTGCTGTTACCAAACACAGCGATATTTTCGACCTTGAGGATACCCATTCCCCAGCCCAGCCCAGGGTGCGCCGGATCAAGGCACCGCATCTGCACCACGCCGTCTATGCCGCCCTGGTGCGTCACCCCGGGATTGTGGAAGTGCTGACCGATCTCTGGGGCCCTAATATCCGCTTCGACACCGCCAAGCTGAACCTGAAATCGGCAGGCTTCGGCGCGGCGGTGGAATGGCATCAGGATTGGGCGTTCTACCCCCACACCAATGACGACCTCGCGGCGGTGGGCGTGATGATGGACGACATGGAGCTTGCCAACGGGCCGCTGCTGATCGTTCCGGGGTCGCACACGGGCGACAAAGTGTTCGACCACCATGCCGACGGCAAGTTCTGCGGCGCGATGGACCCAGGCAAGAAAGAAGTCGATCTGTCCTCCGCCTTCCCGCTGCTCGGCCGCGCCGGGTCGATCACCGTCCACCATGTCCGCGCTGTGCATGGCTCGGCGGTCAACACGTCCAACAAGGACCGCCGCCTGCTGCTGTTCCAGTACCGCGCCGCCGATGCCTGGCCCCTGGTCGCGCCGCCCAAAGCGATTGAGGCGTTCGACGACCTGATGGTGGCGGGCGTGCCGACCCTGGAACCTCGTCTGACGCAGGTCCCGGTTCGGTTGCCGCTGCCGCCGGCGGATTTGCAGGGCTCGATCTACGAGAACCAGAAGGCGCTGGCCAATCGGTATTTCGATAGTCCGGCGACGGTGAAGGAGTCGATGCCAGCGGAGTGAGGTGATGCTTGTGCAAGGTACCTAAAACGGGTACTTTCCGGGCAGGAGCATGGTCGATGGGTAAAAATACGTCTTTCACTCTCAGTGATCACTTCAGCCAGTTTGTCGCGGGCCAAATCGAACAGGGCCGCTACGGCAGTGCGAGCGATGTTGTTCGGGCGGGACTGCGTTTGCTCGAAGCCGAGGAAACCCAGCTTGCCGCGCTTCGTGCTGCCTTGATTGAGGGCGAGGACAGTGGCGTCAGCGACCGCAGTGTTAGTGACATATGGTCGGCCGTAAGGGAGCGCAGCGGCCTCCCAGGTGAATAGCTACACCCTCTCGCAAAAGGCTGACGCTGATATTGAGCAGATCGCGGCGGTGTCGTTGCAGCGATGGGGCCTTGCCCGCGCCGAGAAATACATTCTGTCACTGCACGACGCATTCAACCGACTGGCGGATTTTCCGGAGCTTGGCCGCGATGCAAGCCATATCCGTCACGGGTATCGGGCAACCGAAATCACCAGCCATATCGCATTTTATCGCACGACAGAGGCGGGTGTTTTGATAATTCGCGTTCTACATGCGCGCATGGACCCGCGCCGGCATCTGTAGCGACCTAACCCTTCCGCGCCCCGCGCCCCTGCGCCAACTCCGTCACCATCCCGTGCAGGGTCCGCAATTCCTGCGCCGTCACTTCCCCACGCTCAAAGAAATGCCGGATGTTGCGCACCATTCCCGGCCGCTTCGGCACGTTGCGCAGGAACCCGCTATCGTCCAATTCCCGCACCAGATGTGCCAGAAAATTATCCAGCGCGCCCTTGGTGGCGATTTCGGTTTCATTGGTCATCAACCGCTTCGGAACGGTTTCGTCCGTCGCCGTCCACCATTCATAGGCCATCACCATCACCGCTTGCGCCAGGTTCAGCGACATGAAATCCGGGTTCAACGGGTAGCGGATCAGCGCGTCGCACGCCGCCATGTCGTCATTATCCAGCCCCGCGCGCTCCGGTCCGAATAGCAGCCCGCAGCGCAGATCGCGCGCGGTGATCGCCCGCAATTCGGCGGCCGCCCCGCGCGCGGTCAGCACCGGCTTGATGATATGACGCGGGCGCGGGCAGGTGGCGAACACGTGATGCAAATCGGCCACCGCGTCGGCAACCGTCTCGTGCAAGGTCAGATCATCAAGCAGCCGATCGGCGCCCGACGCATTGCGCCACGCCGCCGGCTGCGGCCAGCCATCGCGCGGTGCGACCAGCCGCAAATGATATAAGCCGCCATTGGCCATTGCCCGCGCCACCGCGCCAATATTATCGGCGAGCTGCGGTCGCACCAAAATCACCACCGGCGTGTTGCCAAGTGGCACCAGATCGGCGCCGCCGTCACGTCCGGTCATGCCAAACGCCAGGTGGTGCCGCCGGAATTGTCTTCCAGCAGCACGCCCTTGGTCACCAACTCGGCACGGATTGCGTCGGCGCGGACGAAGTCACGTGCCGAGCGGGCGGCAATCCGTTCGGCGATGGCGCGATCAATCCAGGCGCTGTCATCGCCGCCCTGGAACCATGCAGCCGGCGATTTCTGCAACAACCCCATCAAATGCCCCGCCGCCTGCAACCCGGCCGACGCCGCCACATCGCCGGCCATCGCGGCATCGGCCAGCGCATGCATCGCCGAAATCGCCAGCGGTGTGTTGAGGTCATCGCACAGCGCATCCATCACGCTCGCCGGAACCTCGGCCGCCGGTGCTGCCGGTGTGCGCTCAATCGCACGATAAAACCGATCCAGTTCGCGCCGGCAATCGCCCAGCCCGGTTTCGGAAAAATCGATCGGCGCCCGGTAATGCCCATGCAGCAGCATCAGCCTGATCGCCTCGCCGGGGAACTTCGCCAGCACATCGCGCACGCTGAAGAAGTTGCCGAGCGATTTCGACATTTTCTCGCCATTGATGTTCAGCATGCCGTTATGCAGCCACACCCGCGCGAAGCTGCTGCCGGGGAAAGCGCACAAAGATTGCGCGATCTCGTTTTCATGATGCGGGAAGATCAGATCATTGCCGCCGCCATGGATGTCGAAGCTTTCGCCGAGCGTTGCGTGCGACATCGCACTGCATTCGATATGCCAGCCCGGTCGGCCGCGCCCCCATGGGCTGTCCCAGCCCGGCAGTTCGGGCGGGGACGGCTTCCACAGCACGAAATCCGCCGGGTCGCGCTTGTAGGGCGCAACATCGATCCGCGCCCCGGCGATCTGGTCATCGCGATTGCGTCCAGATAACTGGCCATATTTATCGTAGCTCGGCACCGCGAACAACACGTGGCCGTCGGCGACATAGGCGTGGCCGGCCGCGATCAGCCGCTCGGCGATGACCTGCATCTGCGCGATATGCCCGGTCGCGCGTGGCTCGATATCCGGCGGCAATGCGCCGAGGGCTGCCATATCGGCCTGATAATCGGCGGTGGTGCGGGCAGTAATTTCGCCGATCTGCTCGCCGGACGCCGTCGCCCGCGCGTTGATCTTGTCGTCCACGTCGGTGATGTTGCGGACATAGGTGACGCGCGGATAAAGCCGCCGCAGCAGCCGCGCCAGCACGTCATACACCACCACCGGGCGGGCATTGCCGACATGCGGCAGGTCATACACCGTCGGCCCACATACGTACATCCGCACATGGCCAGGGTCGATCGGGGCGAAAACCTCGCGCCGACGGGTCAGGCTGTTGTGCAGGCGAAGCTCGTGCATGGCTGGTCCGATCGTTAGACGGCAGTTTGTGGCGGCGCTGACGGCGTGAATCAATGCCTGTTCTTGACATGGCGGCGTTTCGTCCCCCCTAAGGCGCGCAACATGCAGTTTTTCGTGGCAAAATCGCTATGCGCTTCGGTCTGATCGCCCTCGGCATCGGTGCCGCGGTGGTGACCGCGCTGGTTGGCTGGTTCGGCGCCGCGGCAATCGGGCGCGAAGTGCTGCAAGCCGCCTGGGTGATCCCGCCGATCCTGGCGCTGCATGCGGTCCAGCTCTGGTTCAGCGCCATCGCCTGGCGGGCGGCAATCGGTGAGGCGCGGCCCAAAATTAATCGGTATCTCCGCATTCGCTGGATCCGTGAGGCGGTTAATTCCATGTTGCCGGTCGCCCAGCTTGGCGGAAATCTGGTCGGCATTCGTTTGCTGATGCAGCGCGGCATTTCCGGCCCGCAAGCCTCGGCCGGCACGATCATTGACGTGACGATTGAGGCGATTACACAATTTTTGTTCACCGCCGCCGGCATCGCAATACTGACGATGATGAGCGTCGATCACAGTTGGGCGCCGTGGATCCAGGGCGGCATGATCGCGATGGGCGCGGGGCTGGTTGGGTTGGTGGTCGCCCAGCGGGTCGGCGCGTTGCGGGCAATCGAATGGCTGGCCGAGCGGCTCGGACGGCTGTTCCCGACAGTGTCCGTCGATGTGGTGCGCGGCCTGCATGGCGAGTTGCTGCGGCTGCAAAAGGACCGCGTGGCGTTGCTGCAAGCAACCGTGCTGCATTTGCTGGCCTGGGTGCTGGGCGTCGCCGAAACCTGGATCGCGTTTTACGCCATCGGCATCCCCTGCGGCTGGCAGGAAGCCATGGTAATCGAAACCATGGGCATGGCCGCCCGCAGCGCCGGCTTCGTGGTGCCCGGCGCGCTTGGCGTGCAGGAGGCCGGCTTCAT
Organism: Acetobacteraceae bacterium; assembly: GCA_025360065.1. Taxonomy (GTDB): domain Bacteria; phylum Pseudomonadota; class Alphaproteobacteria; order Acetobacterales; family Acetobacteraceae; genus CAITOL01. The sequence continues at coordinate 5,419 of JANYCX010000141.1, forward strand.
CCTGGCCGGCGGGCTGTTCGGCATCGCGCCCGACGCCAGCATCGCGTTGTCGATGGTCAAGCGGGTGCGGGAACTGATCGTTGGGATCACAGGGTTGCTGGCGTGGCAGTTCAGCGAGGGCAAGCGGCTGCTGCGGCGGTCGTAAACTACCGCCCCCGATTACCCATGATCGCCGCCCGCAGCCGCTGCGAGACCTGATCAATAATCGCCACCGTCACCAGCACCATCAGGATCAAAAACGCCGCGCGCTGCCATTCCAGCACCCGGATTTCCTCGGACAGATAAAGCCCGATGCCGCCGGCCCCAACAATGCCGATGATGGTGGCCGATCGTGTGTTGGATTCAAAGAAATACAGCACCTGGCTGGCAAAGATCGGCAGAACCTGCGGGATGATCCCGAACCTTATAGCCTCCAAACGATTACCGCCCGCAGCCGCCACCCCTTCGACCGGTTTACGATCTGCCGTCTCAATCGCCTCCGACATCAGCTTGCCGAAGGCCGCGATATCGGCGGTCATGATCGCCAGCGCCCCGGCAAACGGCCCCAGCCCGACCACGTTAATCCAGATCAGCGCCCAGATCAGCGTATCGACACTGCGTATCGTATCTAGACTGCGCCGCGCCAGAATATGTAGCAGCCAGTTGGCAACAATGTTGCGCGCGGCGAGAAACCCAAGTGGAACAGCCAGGATTGCCGCCATGAAGGTGCCCAGAAACGCAATCGACAAGGTCTGGATCAGCGCCTCAAAATAAAGCTGCCCGCGCGACCAGCTATCCGGCGTCGGCGGCAGCATCATCTCGAAAATATCGCCGAGCCGCGCAAAGCCGCGCATGATGCGCGACGGGTCGAAATCGAGTGTCACCAACCCGAAAATATAAAGCCCCACCGCCCCTCCGACCACACCGATGGTTTGCAACCGCGCCGACCAGTTGGGGGCAAACGCTGCGGGGAAGCGGGCGACCAGCGCCGCGCGATCGCTCATGGCTTGCCGCCTTCGATGGTTAAAAGGCGATGGCGGATGTGTTCGGACGCGAGGTCGATCACCATCACGCAGATCGCCACCAGCAGCAGGATCGCCGAGACATCGGAGTAGAAGAACTTGCGTATCGCCAGCAGCAATTCTTCGCCGATGCCGCCGGCGCCGACAAAGCCCAGCACAGTCGCGCCGCGGACATTCACCTCGAAGCGCAAAATCCCGTAGCTGGCGAAGTTCGACAGCACCTGCGGCAGCACCCCGAAGCGGATCTGTTCCACCCAAATGCCGCCGGATGCCGCAACGCCTTCAACCGGCTTCATGTCGATGCTCTCGACAACTTCGGAAAATAGTTTGCCGAGCGCGCCGGTGGTGTGGATGGCGATGGCCAGCACGCCAGGCAGCGGCCCCAACCCGAAGGCGATCACGAAGATCAGCGCGAAAACAATGTCGGGCACCGTGCGGCAGAATTCCAGCATCCGGCGCGCCGCGACGCGCACCCAGGCGTGCGCCACCAGATTGCGGCTGCACAGGAAGCAGGCCAGGAAGCCGCCGACAAACCCGGTCGCGGTGCCGAGATAGGCCATCAACAACGTTTCGCCCAGCAACCGCAACCAGCGCCCTAAACCCCAATACCACTCAACTGGGTCGGTCCACACAAAGCTGCCAGTGTCGAGCTTGGAGATGCGATAGAAATAGCCGCCGAAATTCCCGAGATTGGCCCAAAACTTGTCCGGATCGACCTCGGCGCCGATGCAAGCGAGCAGGAACGCCAAAATCGTGATTGCCGCCCCCAACAGCATCTGTCGGCGGCGCGCGGAAACCGACGCGGCATAGCCCCGCATCAGCGGCGCCATCTGGGCGTCGGGCGGGATGGCGATGGTATGGATCATGCTGTGCGGCCAAGTGTCGCGGGCCGACCATTTGGCCCGCCCGCGACGATCAGGCTCAGGCCTTCTTACGCAGGGCGTCAACGAACTGGATCAGTTTGATCGTGTCGTCATAAGCGGCGTTGCCAATCGCCTGCCAGGGCTTGTTCTTGCCGTCCGACAGTTTTTCGAACGCGGCCTTGTCCTTGACGTGGGCATTGAGGAAGGCGTCGGTGATCTTCGCCTTCAGCGGCGCCGGCAGTGACGCCAGCATCGCGGTCGGCGAGTTGATGATCAGGTCGGTCTTCAAGACAACCCGGAAATCCTCCTTCTTCATCACCTGGCCAGACGCATTCTTGACCATGCCCTTGCCGAGCATCCGGACGAGGTTGCTGTCGTCATCAGCATTCCACCAGTTGGCGGCGACATCTACAGTGCCTTGGGCGAGCGCGAGCACGGCGTTTTCATGGCTGCCGGTGGTCTGCACCTTGCCGAAGAACTTCTCGGCCGACGGAATGCCGTGCTTGTTCAGCGCGAATAGCGGCATGTTGTAGCCCGAGGTCGAATTTGGATCGACCAACCCGAGGTTTTTGCCCTTCAGGTCATCGATGGTTTTGTACGGGCTGGAGGCCAGCACATAGAACACCGAATAGTAGCCTTTGCTGCCATCGGCGTTGACATCGATGATGAACGCATCGGTCTGCACCCCGGTCAGCCGGGCGCGGGCGAAGGATGCCGGGCCGTAGCCGCCGATATGGATGTTGCCGGCGCGCTGGCCCTCAATCACCGCAGCATAGTCGTTGGCAATGCGGAGCGTTACCTTCACGCCGATTTCCTTCGACAGATAGGCAATGAACGGCGCCATGCGGTCGGACACGCCCGATGCGTTTTCGGCCGGCACGGAGGCAAAGACCAATTCCGACACGCCCTGGGCGCGAACGGTGGTGGCGGACGTGGCAACGGCAAGACTAGCCAGCATTGTGCGGCGATTAATCATCGGAATCTCTCCAGTTATGGGGTTAAATCGGCGACGGCGCGCCCAGCGCGCCGTCCATCGCCGGCATGTCGGCGTCGTCCATCACATCGCGCGCCTCCATGCCGTAGAGTTCTCGGGCCACGCTTTCGGTCAGCGCGGCAGGCGTGCCATCGAACACGATCCGCCCGCCGGCCATGCCGACCAGCCGGTCGCAATAGCCGCGTGCCAAATCAAGCGAATGCAGATTGACCAGCACTGTCAGCCCGAAATGGCGGTTGATGCGCTGCAAGCTGTCCATCACCACCTTGGAATTGCGCGGATCGAGCGACGCCACCGGCTCATCAGCCAAAATGATCTCGGGTTCCTGCACCAGTGCCCGGCAGATCGCCACGCGCTGCTGCTGGCCACCCGATAATTCATCGGCGCGCTGCGGCGCCAGTTGCGCGATGTCCATCTGGTCGAGCGCTGCCATCGCGATCACCCGGTCCTCATCGCGCCAGAGCTTGATCACCGCCCGCAGGGTGGAGGTATGCGCGAGCCGTCCCATCAGCACATTGGTCAGCACATCCAGCCGGCCAACCAGGTTGAATTGCTGAAAAATCATCGCGCAACGTCGCCGCCAGTCACGCAGTTGCGCGCCGGACAGCGCAGAAACATCGCGCCCGTCCCATTTTATGGTGCCACTGGTCGGGTCAGCGAGGCGGTTGATCATCCGCAGCATGGTCGATTTGCCGGCGCCAGAGCGGCCGATGACGCCCACGAACTGGCCCTTGGGCACGCTGAGCGAAATGTTATCCACCGCCCGATTTGTGCCGAAAACCTTCGACACGCCCTCAATCACCAACATGCCCAATTGCCCATCATCGTTCGCCCGGGTTATGGCAAATCGCCGGGTCGCCGTGCTTGAAGGTTTTGTGACAGTCGCCGTAACGAAACTGTCATCCTCTTGACATCCAACTGCCATATCAGCGCAGAGTCCTGGGAAGTTCCACCACGGGAAGGTGCCAAGATGATCCATCGTCGCCAATTGCTGGCCGCCAGCGCTGTCCTGCCGTTCGCAACCACCGCAATGGCGCAGGAAACACGTGCCATGCCCAAGAAAGGCAAGCGCCCCTGGGCCGCGCAGGTGCCGACCATCCGCATGGGCCTGCTGGGTGGGGAGAATGACGCCGACCGCCTGGCGCGCTATACCCCCTACCAGAAGCTGCTCGAAGAAATCTTCGAAATTCCGGTCAAGCTGGTGATGGCGGCTGACTATGCCGGCGTCATCCAGGCCTTCGCCGCCAAGCAGGTTGATGCGTCGTATATGAGCCCGGTTTCCTATGCCCAGGCCTGGTTGGAAAGCAACGGCAACGTCAAGCCATTATTCACCAGCCAGGAACAGGATGGCGGCAACTATTATGTCGCGGTGCTGTATGTCCGCGCCGATAGCGGCATCACCACGTTGGAACAGCTGCGCGGCAAGTCGCTCGCCTGGGCCGACCCCAACAGCGCCAGCGGCTATCTGATCCCGCGCTCGGAATTCCGCGCTGCTGGCATCGATCCGGAGCCGAACAAGTATTTCGGTCGCACCGGATTTTCCGGCGGGCACGAACAGGGCGTCATCGCGGTGATGAACAAGCAGTACGATGCGGGTGTTACCTGGACATCGGGCATTGGCGAGGTGTCGCAGGGCTACACCCGCGGCACGTTGCGGATGATGTCGGACAAGAAACTGCTCGACATGGCCAATCTGCGGATCATCTGGAAATCGCGCCCGATCCTCAATGGGCCGTTCGCGGTGCGCTCCGATCTGCCGGCCGCGTTCCATGCCGATATGTACGAACTGCACCGCGCCATCGTGAAAAATCACCCCGACGTCTTCAAGGCGGTGAACCTGGGCAGCGGGGTCGATTGGGTGCCCGTCACCCATGACGATTATTCGGTGTTCATCGATCTGGTGAAGGAGGAGGCGGCCCAACGCCGCAAGCGGTAATTTCACCGTGGATATGGTTGGGATCGAACAATCGTGGCGCGCCCAGCAGCGCGCCAGGCGCCTGGCGACGCTGGGCTATGGCGTAGTGCTGCTGATCTGCCTGGCAATTTCGGCGAAAATTGCCGATGTGACGCCGGCAGCCCTGATGGCCGGTGTGCCCAGGGTCGGCGAATATTTCGTCAAAATCACCCCCACCCTGCATTGGGCGCATCTGTTTGGCGGGGTGAAAACCGAGGGTTCTTTCGCCTTCTGGTTCTACCGGCTGGACAGTTGGGCGTGGCTGATGTTCGAAACCAGCCAGATCGCGGCGCTGGCAACCCTGGGCGGGTCGATCACCGGCTTTGTGCTGTGCTTTGCCGGCACCCGAAATCTGGCGCCCAACCCGGCGACCTATGTGATCGTGCGCCGCGGGTTGGAATTGTTCCGCACCGTGCCAGACATCGTCTACGCGCTGATCCTGGTCTGGGCATTTGGTGTCGGGCCGCTCGCCGGTATTCTGGCGATTGCGGCGCACACCACCGGGGCGATGGGGAAACTGTTCGCCGAAGCGGTGGAAAACGCCGATATGCGCCCGTGGGAGGCGATCCGCGCGACCGGAGGCACCTGGGCGCACGGCGTTCGTTACGCAATCCTGCCGCAGGTGTTGCCGAATTTCCTTAGCTACGCCCTGCTGCGGTTCGAAATTAACGTGCGCGGCGCGGCGGTGATCGGCTTTGTCGGCGCCGGCGGCATCGGGCAGGAGCTTTATCAGGTGATCAGTCAGAATTATTACGAGGAAATCAGCGCCATTGTGGTGTTGATGATCATTGCCGTCGCGTTGATCGACATGTTTTCCGAACTGGTCCGCACCCGCGTCATCGGCCGGATCGTCGCATGACCGGGGGCATGACCGGGGGCATGACCGGCGCCGAGATCGCATCCTGGCAAGCCCGCCTGCCACGCGCTTTCGGGCCGACCCCAACCGGGCGGGCGCTGCGCTGGTTCGCCGGTGTGGCGGTGCTCGCATGGCTCGCCGCATTGTTCTGGTGGTTCGACATTACGTTTGCGCGGTTGTGGCGCGGGATAGACGGCATCACGATTATTCTGCGCCTGATGATCCCGCCCAGCCCCGGCGACCAATGGCAGGACATTTTGCAAGGCATCGGCGAATCGGTCGCAATGGCCTTCCTCGGCAGCACCATCGCAGTGGTCCTGGCGGTGCCGCTCGGCTTCCTCGGCTCGCGCAACGTCGTGGTAAACGCGCTGGCGCATTTTTCCATCCGCCGGGTGTTCGATGGCTTTCGCGGCATGGACCAACTAATCTGGGCGTTGGCATTTGTGCGTGCGGTTGGCCTCGGGCCGCTTGCTGGCGTGCTGGCAATCGCGGTAGCTGAAGTCGCGGTGCTGGCGAAACTATTCGCCGAGGCGATCGAAAATGCCGACGCCCGCCAGCCCGAGGCGATCCGCGCCGTCGGCGGCACCAGCACGTTGCGCATCCGCTTTGGGTTGATCCCGCAGGTGTTGCCGGTGATGCTGGCGCAGTATTTGTATCAGATCGAAAGCAACACACGAAGCGCCAGCATCCTCGGCGTGGTCGGCGCTGGCGGCATCGGGTTGCAGATCGCGGAACGCATCAAGGTGCGGTATTGGGACGAGGTGCTGTTTATTATTCTGATGATTTTGGTGACGGTCAGCATTATCGATGCAATCAGTGCAAGAATCCGGCGGCGGATTATCGGGTTGTAGCAAGCGCGTCTTTTTCCAAAAAAGGGTGACTGCCCAGGTTCCCCCAAACCCGTCATTCCAACGGCCACAAAGTATCAAAAAGTTTTTTTGGTTCTTTTTGTTCACAAAAAGAACTACTTTCCCTAACACTCAAACAATTTCGCAACAACCGGCCAATACAAATCCCCGAACCCGGCCGCACTCGCCGCATCGAGCAAAGCGGCCCCCCGTTCGGCGCCAGCGGCCTCCACGCCCGTGTCGCGCGCCAGTTCCAGCGCGTACCCGATATCCTTGCGGGCATAGGCGACCGAGAACGCGCGTTCCGGGAATACCCCCGGCAGCATCGCCTTCATCCCGTGATTGCGGAGCGCGAAACTATCGGCGGACCCTTTCGCCAGCGTGTCGAATAAGATCGCCGGATCAAGCCCGACGCTACGCCCGATGGCGAGCGCCTCCGATAGCGCCGCCACGGTTTCGACCAGCACCATGTTGTTGAGGATTTTCACCGCCTGCCCGCAGCCAACCGGGCCGCATAACGTCACATCGCTCGCCATGCAGGCAAGCAGCGGCTGCAAGCTTGCGAAATCAGCCTCGGTCGCGCCGACCATCACGCTCAGCGTGCCATCTTCCGCCGCCTGGCGGGTGCGGGCGATCGGGGCGTCCACCCAAATGATGCCCTCGGCTGCGAGGCGGGTTGCCAGGTTGCGGGTCATGGCGACCGGGGATGTGCCCATATCGACAACCATCCCGAGGCGGCGATCCGGTTCCGCCAGGATTTCGGTAATGACGGCTTCGACATGCACCCCGCTTGGCAGGCACAGGAACAGAATGGCGCAGTCGCGGGCAACAGCACCGACGGATGCAGCCTGCGGCCCGGCATGGGCGGCGAGGGATGTCGCGGATCGGTCGAAGGCCACCACACGCCGCCCGGATCTGCGGGCGAGGTTGCGGCACATCGGCGCGCCCATCACACCCAGGCCGATAAACCCGAGATCGGCACTCTGTGTCATGGCGGGCAATCCGTTTGGAGATGGGGAGAGCGTTGGAGCGGGTGAGGGGAATCGAACCCCTGTGTGCAGCTTGGGAAGCTGCCGTTCTACCATTGAACTACACCCGCGCCGGGCGCGAGATCGTTATAGCCCAGACGCGGCGGCCGCGTCCAGGATCGCCACGACATGGGGATGGCTTTGCAGCGCCGAGGCAGGGCAGGCGGGATCGAGCGGTCCAAGCAGCGCGCGCGCGATTGCCTCACGCTTGCCGGCGCCGGTTGCCACCAGCAGGATTTCCCTGGCATCCAGCATCGTCGCGACGCCCATGGTTATCGCCCGCTTCGGCGGAAGTATCCCGGCATCGAATTGATGTGCGTTGGCGGCAAGTGTCTCGGCGGTCAAATCGACCAGGCAGGTCCGGCCCGCCAGATCGGCTGGCGGCTCGTTAAAGCCGATATGGCCGTTGGTGCCGATCCCGAGCATCAGCAGATCGATCCCGCCAACCGCAACGATCGCGGCTTCGTAGTTATGCGTGGCCGCCAGCAGATCGGCGGCCATCGCGTCTGGCACGAAGCAGCGCGCTGGATCAATACCGATCGGGTCGTAGAAATGCGCGGCCATGGTGGCGCGGAAGCTGGCCTTGTTGGCTGGCGGCAGGCCAACATATTCATCCACACTGAAACAGCGCATCCGTGCAAAATTGGCCCGGCCCGCACGATGCGCCGCAACCAGTTGGCGGTAGACCGGCACCATCGTTGCCCCTGTCGCCACGCCGAGCACCAGATCGGGCTTGGCGTGCAGGCGCGCGATGATGAAATCGGCGGCGGCAGCGGCCGCATTCTGTGCATCGGGAAAGCGCCGAATATCGATCATGGCTTCTACTCGGCTGCCATGGCCACTTTGGCCACCGCGAGCGTCGGGCGGGGCGTTCGACGCATGAAGGGCAACAGCAGCAAAGGTGGAAAGACAATATAGCTCATCATCAGGAAATCGTTGCTGTAGGCAATCACCGTTGCCTCCCGGCTGATCATCGCATCGAGCCGCCGCGCCCCGCGTTCGTGGCGCGGATCGAGCATCTGGCTCATCACGCCGCGGTCTTGCAGGTTGCGGTTGAACGGGGTGATCCCGGCGGCCAATCCGGCATGGGAAATCTGTGCGCTGTTGGCGAGCGCGGATGCCATGATCGAAATTCCTGCTGCCGCGCCAATATTGCGGAACAGGCTTTGTACCGCTGTTGCATCGCCGCGCAAATAGGGCGGCAGGGTAACGAACGACAGCACCGTGGTCGGGTTCCAAATGCAACCCATGGCAAAACCCTGGACCAGCATGGAAATGATCAGGTCATGCTGCGAAATATCTGGCGTCCAGGTCGCCATGTCGCGCAAACTGAAGCCCAGCACCAGCAAACCAAACGCGATCACGTAACGCAGATCGAGCCACGGCCCGAGCCGCGATGACAGCAACATGGCAATCATCGTGCCCATCCCGCGCGGCGCCAGCAGCAGCCCGGCTTGCTGCACCGGATAGCCAGCGAGCGTTTGCAGATAGGGCGCAAGCAACGCCGATGACGCCATCAGCACCACGCCGGTGGAAAACATCATCGACATGCCGGCAGTGAAATTGGCATCGCGAAACAAGGCCGGTGGTATAAACGGCTTGTCGGATGTCAGCATATGGACGCCGAACAGATAAACCCCGGTGCCGGCCAGCACGGCTTCGATGATGATTTCGCCCGAGGTGAACCAGTCTTCGCCCTCGCCGCGATCCAGCATCAACTGCAATGCGCCAACCCCGAGTGCCAGCACCGAAAAGCCGGTCCAGTCGAATTTCAGCTCGGGCCGCTGGGGGGCTTCCGGCATGAACAGCCACAATCCGGTCACTGAAATGATGCCGAATGGCAGGTTGACGTAGAACACCCAGCGCCAGTTGTAATTCTCGGTCAGCCAGCCGCCGATCGTTGGGCCCAGGATCGGGCCGACCATCACGCCAATGCCGAAAATCGCCATCGCCTGGGCGCGTTCCTCCATGGTGTAGGTGTCGAGCATGGTGGCCTGGCTAAGTGGCACCAGCGCGCCGCCGCAGGCACCCTGCAGGATGCGGAAGAACACGATCTGTTCCAGGCTTTGGGCAGCCCCGCACAGCATCGATGTGAAAGTGAAGGCAATCAGGCAGATGATAAACAGGTTCTTGCGCCCATAGCGGGCAGCAAGCCAGCCAACCGGCGCAGTCATGATCGCTGACGCAATCACGTAGCTGGTCAGCACCCAGGCGATCTGGTCAAGCGTGGTGTTCAGGCTGCCCTGCATATAGGGCAGGGCGACGTTGGCGATTGTTGAGTCGAGCACCTGCATCAGCACGGCGATCATCGAGCTTATGGTCAGCAGCCCACGATTGGGGATTCTCTCCATTTTATTCAGCCGGCGCAGTGGCCGATCGCGCAGGCGCTGGCACGGCTTTCGGAGGCCGCCGTCGTTCCGGCCGCTTCATGATCGGCAGCAGCAGCAGGCAAGGGATGATCATGTATGTCATCATCAGATAGTCGTTGTTATAGGCAATGATCAGCGCTTCCCGGGTGATCATATGGTCAAGTATCTGCGCACCCTGCCTGGTGACCGGATCGAGCATGCGCTGCACCCCGTCATGGCCCTGGAGCAGTCGGTTGAACGGGGTCATCATGTTGGCAAGATCGGCGTGCGAGATCTGCACGCTTGACACCAGGGTGAATGATGTCACCGCAATCCCGATCGCGGCGCCGATATTGCGGGACAGGTTCTGCATCGCTGTTGCGTCGCCGCGTAGCTGTGGTGGCAGCGTCACGTAGGCCATCACGTTCATCGGGTTGAACACGCACCCCATCGCGAAGCCTTGGATAACAAAGGTTGTCATCATGTAGTTGCCGGAAACATCCGGCGTCCATTGCGACATTTCGTGCAGGGTGAAGCCCATCACTGTCAGCCCGAATGCCATGATCTTGCGCGGGTCGATATAAGCGGCGAGCCGGCTCACGATGATCATTGCCACCATCGTGCCGAGGCCGCGCGGTGCCATGGTGGCGCCCGCAGTTGATACCGGGAATCCCGACAGGTTCTGCAAATAGGATGACATCAGCGCCGAACTCGCCATCAGAATCGTGCCGGTGCAGAACATCAGTGTGGTCGAGGCAGCGAAGTTGCGGTCCTTGAACAGGCCGGGCGGTAGGAACGGTTTGGCGGCGGTGAACATGTGGACGATGAAAATATAAAACCCGGTGCCGGCCACCACGGCCTCGATGATGATTTCCGGCGAGGTGAACCAGTCGAGCGTTGAGCCCCGATCCAGCATCAACTGAAAGGCACCGATGCCGATGGCGAGGGCGGAAAACCCGGTCCAGTCGAACTTCAGTTCCGCCTTTGCTGGCGTGTTCGGCATAAAAACCATCAACCCGATCGTGGCGATAATCCCGAATGGCAGGTTGACGTAGAACACAAACCGCCAGTCGAGCGCGTCGGTCAGGTAGCCGCCCAAAGTCGGCCCCATGATCGGCCCGACCATGATGCCGATGCCGAACGCCGCCATTGCCTGGGCGCGCTGTTCGAACGGGTAGATATCCAGCATCGTCGCCTGGCTTAGCGGGCCAAGGGCGGCGCCGAAAACGCCTTGCAGGACCCGGAAGAATACCATTTGTTCGAGGGTTTGCGCCGCACCGCACGCCATGGACGCGATGGTGAACCCGATCATGCTGCCAATGAAAAGCTGCTTGCGGCCGAAACGCTGCGCCATCCAGCCGACGGGCGCGGTCATGATCGCGGACGCAATCACGTACGATGTCAGCACCCAGCTAACCTGATCGAGGGTTGTTGACAGGCTGCCCTGCATATAGGGCAAGGCAACGTTGGCGATGGTCGAGTCCAGGATCTGCATCAACGTTGCCATCATCGCGAATAATGACAGCAGGAAGCGATGTTTGACCTTGATCAGCGGTGCGCTGTCAGTCCCGGACATCGGGGATTAGCGGCCCAGAATATCGCGTAGTTTGCGAACGTGTCCGGTATCGATTTCGACCACCACGCTCATGCCGGCGCGGAGTTCCGGGTCGCCGGCCTGGCGTTCGACCGCGATGCGTAGCGGGATGCGCTGCACCACCTTCACCCAGTTGCCGGACGCATTCTGCGCTGGCAGCACGGAAAACTCGGAGCCCGAATTCGGCGCAATGCTTTCGATCGTCGCTTTCCATCTGCGGCCCGGATAGGTATCGACGGTCATGTCCACCGTGTCGCCGACTTTCACGTGGGTGATATCGGTTTCCTTGGGGCTGGCTTCGATCCACAGCCGCTCAGTCGAGATCATGCCGAACGCGGCGGTGGCCGCGGCGAGATACTGGCCGGGTTGCAAGGCATCGACCTGGGTGACGATCGCATCAAACGGCGCACGCACCACGGTATGGTCCAACTGGCGCAAGGTTTCGTCCAACTGCGCCTGGGCCTGCATCACCATCGGCATTTGTTCGACCGGCATGGCCGCGTTGCCGCCAAGCTTGGCAAGCTGAACCATCGCCTGTTCGCCGAGGCTTTCCAGCATCGACTTGTTGGCGGCGAGCTTGAAGCGGGCATCGTCGTAATCGGCGCGGGTCACGCCGCCGCCCTTCACCAGATTGGCGTAGCGTTCGAAACTCGCCTGATCGGCCTGCAATTGTGCGGCCCGTGCATCGCTGTCGCGCAACATGCGCTGATAATCGCGCTTCATTGCCTCCCCGACCAGGACAGTCTGGGCGAGGTTGGCGCGGGCGCCGGCGACCGCGATTTCGAAATGGCGGCGTTCCAGACGGAACAGCACGTCACCCTTCTTGACCCGTTGGCCTTCCTTGACGATGACCTCGGCCACAATGCCGGAAATATCGGTCGCAACCGCAAGCTTGGCGGCACGAACATAAGCGTTGTCGATCGACACATAGCGCCCGCCATGCAGCCAATAGGCGAAGGATGCCACGGCGACGATGGCGATCCCGCCAAGCATCAGCACCGCACGCATCATCTTGCGTCCGGCAACGGTCAAAGTGCGTGGCGGCATGGCCGGCTGGGCGGTGGTGGCGGATTGTGACATGTCAGGCGACGTCCCGTTCGTTTGACCTGCCGCGCAATTCGGCAACGACGCGCGCCTTCATGCGGGACAGATCGGTGTTGATGTCGTGCAGGCGTTCGGGGGAAACCCCGGCGGAAATAGTCCGCAGCATCGCCGCACGCTCGGCGCCGAGTTCTTTCAGGACCGGCAATGCCTTGTCTCGCAAATGCAAGCGCCAGATGCGCCGGTCATGCGGATCGTCGCGGCGTTCAACCAGGCCGTGCTGTTCGAGCTTGTCGATCAGCCGAGCGGCGGTAATCGGTTCAACCTCCAGCAGTTCGGCGAGTTCCTTTTGCGACAGGCCGGGCTGGCGTTCGATCCACATCAGCGTCACCCATTGGGCGCGGGTCATGCCATGTGCTGCCGCACGGCGGTCAGCGTCCAGGCGTAAATGCCGGGCAAGATCGTGCAGCAGAAATAGGAGATCGGGCTGATCGGGCATGGGACCGATCATAAGCAGCGTTATCTTAAGGAAGCATCCCCAAAATACATGCAGCCCCCGCGTGGCTGCCACGCGGGGGCTGCTTCAGGCAATGGGAGTTGCGTTTAAAGCTTTTCGACTTGCCCGTATTCCAGTTCCACCGGGGTGGAGCGGCCAAAGATCGAGACGCTGACCTTGACCCGGCCTTTTTCCTCGTCGACTTCTTCGACAGTGCCGTTGAAGCTGGTGAACGGACCATCGGCCACGCGGACCTGTTCGCCCACTTCGTACAAAATTGCGGGCCGCTTGCGTTCCACACCTTCGGCCGACTGCTTGAGGATGCGTTCGGCCTCGCTATCGGGGATCGGCGTCGGGCGGGTTTTGCTGCCGAGAAAGCCGGTGACCTTGGGGGTGTCCTTGACCAGATGCCAAGCATCGTCGGTCAGTTCCATCTTCACTAGCACGTAGCCGGGGAAAAACTTGCGCTCGGCGTTGATCTTCTGGCCGCGGCGCAGTTCGACCACTTCCTCAAGCGGGACCAACACCTCGTCAATTTGATCGGCCAGACCCTTCTGGGCGGCCTGTTCCTTGATCTGTTGGGCGATCTTTTTCTCGAACCCAGAATAAACATGCACGACGTACCAACGCTTGGCCATCACCTGATCCTAAAAACCGAAGCCGAAAATCGCGCGGATCGCCAGCCCGATGACCTGATCGGCCACAAAGAAAAACACCGCCGCCAAGGTGGACAACGCGAACACCAGCCCGGTGGTCACGAGTGTTTCCTTACGGGACGGCCAGGTTACCTTGGTGGCTTCCAGGCGCACATCGCGCAGGAATTTCACCGGATTAGTCCAAACCGCTGCCACGCCGGTCATTCCCCTACGTTTCTGCCGCCGCTCGGTTGGCAGGGGTGGAGGGTCTCGAACCCCCAGCCTTCGGTTTTGGAGACCGACGCTCTAGCCAATTGAGCTACACCCCTAGCGATCCGACCCGCGTACAGCATCCCGCACGGGCAAAGGCGCCCGCGACCGAGAGACACCTAAAAACGGCGAGACGGGGGAAATGTCAAGGGGGAGGCATGGAGCGGGTGGAGGGAATCGAACCCTCGTGGCTAGCTTGGAAGGCTAGAACTCTACCATTGAGCTACACCCGCATAACGTTGGGCTTTGGTGGAAGGGGTTGGATTCGAACCAACGTAGGCGTGAGCCAGCGGATTTACAGTCCGCCCCCTTTAGCCACTCGGGCACCCTTCCGGCCAAAATCCTGACCCACGATCATCGCTGATCGGGTTCAGAACGCGGTGGGTATCGCCTCCGCCCCCCTTGTGTCAACGCCGATGCAGCGGGTGTTTGTCGCAAGCCGCACTTGAAGCTATAGGAGACGGCATGAAACCACCTCGCAAATCCCACTCCGGCGGCCGTCCGCCGGGTGGCTCCGGCCCCTCGGGTCCGAAAAAACCATCTTATGGCGCCGGCGGGTCCAGCCGTGATGGCGCGCGCAGCTTTGGTCCGCGCCCATCTGGCCCCCGCCCCCATGGAGACCGTCCGCAAAGCGACCGTCCGCAAGGAGATCGTCCGCAGAGTGATCGCCCACCGACCGACCGCCCGCAAAACGAACGGCCGCGCGGCGATCGGCCGTATTCTGCACGTCCGAAATCGGATCGACCGTATTCCGAGCGCCCAAAATCGGACCGGCCCTATTCCGACCGCTCCAAACCAGATCGGTCGGATGCACGCCCATCTGCCAACACCCTCGCGCTCGCCCCACGCCCCGAGGCACCGCGGCAGGAAGCCCCGCGCGGCCCCAAGCGCGTTTACACTCCGCGCCCGGTGCGGGAACCACGCCCGCAGCAAGACCCGGAAACCCGCGACGAAGACACCCCGCGCGGCGCGCTTTGGCTGTTCGGCACCCATTCGGTTGCGGCTGCCCTCGCCAACCCGGCCCGGCGACTGCGCCGGCTGCTGCTGACCGAGGAAGCCGAGGCTGAACTTGGCACCCGCCTGAAGCAGCCCTGGGCGATCCCGGCCGAACGTTGCGACCGCGACCGGCTGGAGAAATTGCTCGGGCGCGGCATCGTCCATCAAGGCGCGGCGTTGCTTGCCGATCCCCTGGCGATGCCGTCATTGGCGCAGGCGCTGGAACGGCCCGGCCCGGTGTTGGTGCTCGACCAGGTCAGCGACCCGCGCAATGTCGGTGCCATTATCCGGTCCGCCGCCGCGTTTGGCGTCGCCTGCGTGATCACCCAGGAGCGCAACGCGCCGGATGAAACCGGAACCTTGGCGAAAGCCGCGTCCGGTGCGCTCGAAACCCTGCCGATGCTGCGCGCGGTCAACATCGCCCGCACTTTGGTGGCCTTGCGCGCCGCCGGGCTGTGGGTGATCGGGCTCGATGCCTCCGGCCCGCCGATTTCCGGAGCAGCCCTGGCTAATCGCCGGGTGGCGTTGGTGTTGGGCAGCGAAGGCGAGGGCCTGCGCCGGCTGACCAAGGAAACCTGCGATGAGCTTGCCGGCATTTCGATGCCCGGTGGATCGTTAAGGCTCGACAGCCTCAACGTTTCAGCCGCCGCCGCGGTGGCGTTGTATGAAATGTCACGCAAGTGAGGATCGCTGCCGCTGCCGAGGCTTTGCGGGCGCTGCGGTTGTCGGGTGCGGTTGCAATGCTGCCGCCCGATCTCGCCCCGCGCGATGTGGCCGAGGGGGTCGCGGTGCAGCGTGCCCACGCGGCGTTGCTCGGCGCCGATCCGCCGGGCGGCTTCAAGATCGGCGGTACGGCGAAGCGGATGCAGGACTACCTTGGCATCACCGCGCCCATGGCCGGGTTTATGCGGGCGGAGGATATCCACGCCACCGGCGCGACACTGCCGTGGTCGAACCGCAGCGGCGTCGAATGTGAAATCGCCGTCCGTCTTGCCCGCGATTTGCCGCCCGGCCCGTGCACGCCGGCGCAGGCAGCCGATGCGGTGGGGGAGGTTTTTGCCGCCATCGAGCTGGTAGAAAACCGCTACGGCACGCCGCCGATGGGGGATCTGCAGGCGATTGGGGTGCCTACCCTGGTCGCCGATCAGGTCTATCACCGGGCTGCGGTGATCGGTGTGCCCTGTGCCGCGTGGCGCACGCTGGATCTGGCCGCCATCACCGGCCGGATCAGCATTAATGGCGTGATGCGCGCCGAGGGCACCGGCGCCGAACTGCTCGGCCATCCGATGAATGCGCTCGCCTGGCTGGTTGATTCCGCCACCGCGCATGGGTTTGGTGGTTTGCGTGCTGGGCAGGTGATGATGCTCGGCAGCGTCACCCCGCCGATCTGGCTCGATGGTCCGGGGACAGTAACGGTGGCCTTTGCCGGGCTTGGGGACGTGGTTCTGCATTTCGGCTAGACTCTAAATCTTATTGATAAGCTTACAGGTTCTTCCCTATTATTGCGGCTCCCGCGCTCTGGAGCCCCGCATATGTCGCACCGCCTGTTTGCCGCCGTTGTGTTGGTGCTGTTGGGGTTGCTGGCGGGGTCGGCGCACGCCCAGAACGCGGTGCTGCCCGATGGGGTCGAACGCGACGCCGCAAGCTGGTTGCAGGGATTAACCAAGGCTTACCCGGCGGGTGGGAATGCGAAATCCCGCGCCGATGCCGAACAGGCGGCCTCCGCCGCAGTCAAAAAGAACGACTCCAAGGCCGAGATCGCCGCGCTGGAACGCCGGGTCGGGCTTGGTCAGGCGAGCATTGCGCATTTCCTGGCGCTGTCCGCTGCCTATGACACGGCGACGCCGAAGGATTTCCAGCGATCATTATTTGCGGCCGCACGCGCGTTGTCGCTGGCCGAACAGCCGCTGGACCGCCTCGCCCCGTTGCTGGCGATTGCCGACGCGCTGCAAGGTTTGAAGCGCGACGTGCAGGCCATCCCGGTTCTGCTGGCAGCGGTCGAAGCCGCGCCGGCTGATCCTGATGTCGCCCATCGCCTCGCTGAACTGCGCCAAAGCGTTGGCATGCGGGTGCTGCGGGTCCGGCGTGAGGGTGAATCCGACCCGCCGCGCGCCTGCATCGAATTTACCGTGCCGTTGACCAAGCGCGGCGATTTCCAGCCGCAGGACTGGGTGACGCTCACCCCGGCCATCCCGGCGGCCGCCGTGACCCGTGAAGATAACCAGCTATGCGTGTCCGGCCTGCCATCGGCGACGACCACGCGCCTGACAATGCGTGCCGGAATGCCCGGTGATGTCGCCGCAGATGCAGCACCAGTCGCGCTCAAGGCCGATGAAGTCGTCAACGTGACGATGCCCAAGCGCACTCCACGCATCGATTTCGACACCCGGATGTTCGTGCTGCCGCGCGGGCAGGCGCCGGCCAGCATGCTGGCGACAGTCAATGTGTCGTCCGTCAGCCTCAGTCTGGTCCGCCTGACCGAACGCAACATTCCGCTGTTTCTGCAAAACTACAAACTCGGCCAGGCGGTGCCCAACTGGACCGCGCGCGACATTGCCGAGAATACCGGGCGTCAGGTTTGGACGGGCCGCGCCGAGATTCCGGGTTGGGAGGCAAATAGGGTCATCCGCACGGCGTTGCCGATGCCCGATGACATGCGCAAATCCGGACCTGGGCTGTACGCGCTGATCGCGTCCCCCGGCGATGGCACCAGCGGGGACGCGGCTTCGGTGCAAATTATCCTCAACACCGATATTGCGCCGACGGTGTGGCGTGGCAGCGATGGGCTGACCGTGCAGGTGCGCTCCTACGCCGATGCCACCGTGCAAACCGGGGTGCGGCTGGTGCTGCTGGCGCGCAACAACGACATTCTGGCCGAGGCCAGCACCGGCCCCGATGGTGTTGCCCGCTTTGCCGCGCCCTTGCTGCGTGGCCAGGGCCCGTTGGCGCCCGCCGTTTTGCATGCGTTCGGCAAGGACGATGATTTCGCGGCCCTCGACCTCACCACCGCCGCCTTCGATCTGTCTGATCGCGGGGTCGAAGGCCAACCGCATCCCGGCCCGGTCGATAGCTATGTCTGGACCGATCGCGGGATTTATCGCGCCGGGGAGACCATCAACTTGATGGCATTGGTGCGCGATGCCGCCGGCGCGCCGCTCGATCTGCCGATCCGGATCACCGTGCGGCGCCCGAACGGGCAGGTTTTCATCGAAGCGGTGCCGCCGCGCGGCGCGGATGCCGCCTTGCATCTGCCGATCACCCTGACCGCCAGCGCGCCGGCCGGCACTTGGTCGGCGGAATTGCGCACCGATCCGGCCAGCCCGCCGATTGGCCGGGTTGAATTCAAGGTCGATGCCTTCGTGCCGGATCGGCTTGCGGTTGAACCCGCCGCCCTTCCCGCGCAGATCGGCCCGGACACTGCGCCGCTTGGCATTACCGCACGGTTTTTGTACGGCGCGCCGGCAGCGAACATGACGGCATCGGCAACCTTCCGCCTGTTGCCCGATGCGGCGGCGTTCCCGGCGCTGGTCGGCTGGAAAGTCGGCCTGGCTGGTGAAGCCTATGCCCCCGAGGAACGCAAGATCGCGGTCGGCGACACCGATGCCGATGGCCGCACCGAACTCCCCTTCGAGCTTGGCCGCCTGCCCGACACCACCATGCCGCTGAAAGCCGCGTTCGATGTCGCGATCAACGACCCTGCCGGGCGCGGTGCCCATGCCCGCTTCGAAATCCCGGTGCGACCGGCTGGCAACCTCATCGGGGTGAAGCCGGTCTTTGCCGATGATGCGATCGACGCCGGTGCCGAGGCGGCCTTCGACATCGCAGCCTTCGCTCCCGCCGGCACGCGCATTGCCTTGCGCACCCGCATCCGCTTGGTGCGCGAACGGCCCGATTGGCGTCTGATCAGCCGTAACGGGCAGGCGAGCTACGCGACCGTGTGGAAAGACGAGCCGCTTGAAACCAAGGATGTCGAAATTCCAGCCAGCGGCGCGTTCCGCTTTGCCAGCAAGCTCGATTTCGGCCGCTACCGGCTGGACGTGTCCGAAGCCGGCGGCATGGCGGCGACATCCTTTCGCTTCCGCGCAGGATGGGCGGGGGCCGACAGCCCCGATATCCCCGATCGCGTCGATGTCTCAACCGACCGCCGCGCCATCCCCATCGGTGGCACCGCGAAAGTCTATATCGCGCCGCCCTTCGCCGGTGAGGCCACAATTCTGGTGCTGTCTGACCGGGTGTTGTCGCTGCGCACCATTACGCTTGCCGCTGGTGGCACTGATATCGATGTGCCGGTCACCGAAGCCTGGGGGCCGGGCGCGTACGTCGCCGTTCATGTCTTCCGCGCCGGCGCTGGTGCGCGGCCGGGTCGGGCGATTGGCCTCGCCTGGGTCGGCACCGACACCAGCGCCCGCACGCTGGATGCCGCCATCGAGGCACCGAAATCCAGCCTGCCGCGCGGCAAAATCGATGTCGCCGTGCGGACCGCGCCGGGCGCCTGGGTCAGTCTGGCGGCGGTGGATGAGGGGATTTTGCGCCTCACCCGGTTTGCCTCGCCAGACCCGGTGCCGCATTTCCTTGGCCGTCGCCGCATCGGCATTGATATCCGCGATGATTGGGGGCGGCTGATTGCCCCGCCCGATGGTCTCGCCGCAGTGCTGCGCCAGGGTGGCGACGAAAACGGGATGATGCCGCGCAGCGACCCCAATCGCACCGTGACCAAATTCTTCCCACCGGTGCAGGCCGATGCCGAAGGCCGCGCCCGCTTCCCGCTTGAAATAGGCGATTTCGCCGGTGAGGTCCGCTTTATGGCGGTCGCCTGGCAAGGCAAACGGATCGGTTCCGCCAATGCGGCGATGACGGTGCGGGATCCACTGGTCGCCGATGTGCTGCTGCCGTCACATCTCGCGCCCGGCGACGAGGCACGGTTGACCGTGCTGCTGCATAATCTCGATCTGCCAGCCGGCACTGTCACTGCCGAACTCGC
Organism: Acetobacteraceae bacterium; assembly: GCA_025360065.1. Taxonomy (GTDB): domain Bacteria; phylum Pseudomonadota; class Alphaproteobacteria; order Acetobacterales; family Acetobacteraceae; genus CAITOL01. Next base: position 25,324 of record JANYCX010000141.1, read on the forward strand.
AACCGATGGCGCGGTGAGCATCGCCGGCACGTCCCGGTTCAGCCAGACTATGGCGGTCGGTGCCCAGGCCTTGCCGAACACCATCCTGAAAGCGACCGGCATTGGCAGTGGGACTGTTACGCTGACCGTCATCGGGCCCAACAATTTCAAGGTTACCCATACCGGCAAGGTTTACGTCGCCCCCGCCCGTGACCGGGTGACGGAAATTGCCGGCGCCGAGTTGGCCCCCGGTGCCGAACGCCGGCTGGCCGTGGACGTCGCGCGCTTCATTCCCGGCACCGTATCAGCCAGCGTCACGGTCGGCGGGCGGGTGCGTTACAGCACGGCATCTTTGGTCGCTGCGTTGGATGCCTATGAATTCTCCTGCCTCGAACAGGCGACCAGCCGCGGCTTACCGCTCGCGCTGCTGGCAGACGGTGCGATGGCCGGCCCCGACCGCGCCGCGCGCTTGCAGCAAGCGGTGGATCAGGTGCTCGATCGCCAGCGTTATGACGGGGCCTTCGCCCTGTGGCGTGCCACCGGCGATGCCGAACCATGGTTGACTTCGTACGCCACCGAATTCCTGCTGCGCGCCCGCAAAGCCGGGGCGACGGTGCCGGACGTGCCGATGGCCGAGGCGTTGAAGCACCTGTCCGACGAAGCCGCCAACCAGTATCGCACCAGCCCGGAGGATATCTCCGCCCAGGCCTATCGGCTTTACGTGCTGGCGCTTGCTGGCCAGAGCCGTCCGGGCGCGGCCCGCATCCTCGCCGAAACACCCAACCGGGTGCCGACGCCCTTGGCCCGCGCCCAGATCGCGGCGGCTTTGGCGTTGGCGGGCGACACGGTGCGGGCCGAGGCGATGTTCGTCGCCGCGCTTGATGGTTTGACCCGCAATTACTGGGCCGCCGATTACGGCAGTGCGTTGCGAGATCGCGCGGCAATCGCGGTGCTGCTCGGCGAAAGCGGGTTGCTGCCCCAGCGTTTGGCGACCCTGATCGGCAGCTTGCCGGGCGCGGAGTTGAAGCCGGCAGCCGCCAGCACCCAGGAACAAGCCTGGCTCGCCGCGGCCAGCGCAGTACTTGGCCGCGGCCTGCCGCCGATATCGGCAAGTCTTGATGGGGTGGCTTTGGCCGCCGCACCGTCGGCTACCGCGCCGCTGCGCGCGCCCGCTGTGCTGCGCAACACCGGCACCACCGCACTCTGGCAAACTATGTCGGTCGCCGGCGTGCCAATTGCCGCCCCGCCTGCTTCGGCCAGCCAGATGGACATCCGACGCAAATTCTTCAACGCCGAGGGCAAGCCGCTCGATCCGCGCCGTATCCGCCAGAACACCAGCTTTGTCATGCTGCTCGAAGCGCGAGGCCCGGTCGATGACCAGCCAAGCCAGATCGCCCTTACCCAGGGCCTGCCCGCCGGATGGGAAATTGTCGGCCGCTTTGGCGAGGGCGCAATCGAGACCATGCCGTGGCTCGGGGAACTTTCGGCCACCGACACCCAGCCGGCGCTCGAAGATCGTTTCGCCGCAATTGGCCGGATGAAGGGCGAACAGCGCGATGTCCGCGTCGCGGTGAAATTGCGCGCGGTGTTCCCTGGCAGCTACGAAATGCCCGGTGCGTCGGTCGCCAACATGTATCGCCCGGCGCTCGGCGCGCGGCTCGGGACCGATCGGGTGGTGGTCGCCGCGCCGTGAAGACGCTTGCGATCGCGGCGCTGTGCGTTGTGATCGCCCTGTTCGCGCTTGATCGCGCCGTGCCGCCGGATGTGTCGCGGCTGGCGCATAGCGGAACAATGGTGCTCGATCGCGATGACCGGGTGCTGGCCTTGTTGCCCGCACCCGGCGGGGTGTGGCGCTTTGCGGCGCGGGTTGAGGATGTGTCGCCGATCTTCCTCGACACCCTGATCCGCATCGAAGACCGCCATTTCTGGCGCCATCCCGGCGTTAATCCATTGGCGCTCGGGCGGGCGGCGTTGCAGGGTCTGCGCGCCGGGCGGATCGTGTCGGGCGGCTCGACGATCACCATGCAGGTGGCGCGGCTGCTGGAACCGCGTCCGCGCAATCTCGGGTCCAAGCTGATCGAGATCGCGCGCGCGGTGCAGCTCGAACTGCGGTTCAGCAAGCGCGAAATCCTCGGCATCTGGATGACGCTCGCGCCGATGGGTGGCAATCTTGAAGGGGTGCAAGCGGGGGCGCTGGCCTGGTTCGGGGTCCCGGCGCAAAATCTCGAAGCCGATCAGGCGGCGTTGCTGGTTGCCATTCCACGCCGGCCGGAGGCGTTGCGGCCCGACCGCCATCCGGCCCGTGCCCACTTAATCCGCAATCGGGTGCTCGCCGAGACAACCGACCAGCCGGTCCCGACCCAGCGCGCCGCCATGCCGCATCTCGCCCGGCTCGCGGTCGGCGGACAAAGCCCGACGCCCATTTTGCACACCACCTTGTCGCGCCCGCTGCAAATTGCCGTGCAGCGTCTGGCGGATGAGCGTCTGGCCGATCTGCCTGCCAATGCCTCGCTCGCCATTGTGATCGCGGACGCCACCAGCCGCGAAATCCGCGCCATCGTGTCGGGCGGCAGCGGCGGTGGCGAGGGGCGGGCCGGGGCGCTCGACCTGACCCGCGCGCTGCGGTCCCCCGGTTCAGCGTTGAAGCCGATTATCTACGCGATGGCCTTCGATGACGGTGTGGCGGCACCAAACCGCATCGTTGCCGATCTGCCGCGCCGATTTGGCGGCTACGCGCCAGAGAATTTCGATCGCGGTTTTGCCGGCACCGTGACGGCGGCCGAGGCATTGCGGCGATCGCTTAACCTGCCGGCGGTGGCCTTGCTCGACCGGGTTGGTCCGCTGCGCTTCGCGGTGTCACTGCGTGCCGCCGGGGTGCCGTTGCGCTTGCCGCCCGGTGCCGATCCGTCCTTGCCGCTGGCGCTCGGCGGCGCGGGGATTGATTTGCGCCACCTCGCCGCGCTTTACGCCGCACTCGCGACCGATGGCAGCGTGGTGCCATTGCATCTGGTCGCGGACCCACGCCCCACGGCACAGCCATTATTGTCCGCCCGCGCCGCGGCGGATGTGGCCGAGGTGCTGACCCAGCCGCTCCCCGATGGCGGGCGCACGGGCATCGCCTGGAAGACCGGCACCAGCTGGGGCGGGCGCGATGCCTGGGCGATGGGGTTCGATCGCAGCCATGTCGTTGGCGTTTGGGTTGGCCGTCCCGATGGAACGCCGTTGCCGGGCGCCACGGGCCGGTCACTCGCGCTGCCTGTGTTGGGCAGGGTGTTCGACCTGCTGCCCGCCGCCCCGCGCGATCCGCCGCGCAGTTTTGCGGCCAGTGCCCATCAGAGCTGGCGTCCCGACAGCGCCGATGGGTTGCGGCTGCTATTTCCGCCGCCGGAAGCGGTGATTACCGCCGATGGTCCGGTGACCATTAAGGCGATGGGCGGGCGCAGGCCGATCGCTTTCATGGTTGATGGCGTGCCAATGCCGGCCGATCCGGCGCGGCGGGAAGCGGCTTGGACGCCCACCGGTCCGGGGTTTTACCGGGTGACTATTCTCGATGCCGAGGGTGCGGCGGTGGTGGCGGCGGTGCGGGTGCGCTGACCAGCGCCACAAGCGCCTGCCGCACCGCCGCCAACACCCCGGCCCAATCCCCCGGCGCGGACTGGTGGAACAGGCGCGCGGTCGGATACCACGGGCTGTCGTCGCGTCCTTCAAGCCAGCGCCAGCATTGGTCGAAACGGTTCAAGATCCACACTGGCCTGCCCAACCCGCCAGCGAGATGGGCGACCGAGGTATCGACGGTAATCACCAGATCGAGGGCCGCGACCAGGTCGGCGGTATCGGCGAAATCTGTGAGGTCGTCGGTCCAGTCATGCAGGATCATGCCCGGTGGTGCGGTGGCGGTTTGGCCTTTCTGGAGCGAGATCAGGCTGATGCCGGGGATGTCCGCCAAATCGGCGTAGTGGGCGAGGGTAATGGAACGGCGCTTGTCGATGGCGTCAGCGTCGGGTTGATCGGGCCGCGGGCTGCCGGCCCAAACCAAGCCGATTTTCATGCCGGGCAATTCGGCCAACCGCGCGCGCCAGTGCGCCGTCCCCTCAAAATCGGGGTGCAGATAGGGGACCGTCGCCGGAATGGTTGCGAGCGTGGTGCCCAGTGCGAGCGGCAGGCTCATCATCGGGCAATGCAGGTCGAAGCTGTCCGGTATGTCGTCCTCGTCAATGACAACGATCCCTGGGGTGCTGCGTTGGAGCAAGCGCCGCAACCCGGTCTGCACGGACATGATGACCTGCGCGCCTCTGGCTTGAACCAGGGCGGCGTAGCGGCAAAATTGCAGGGTATCGCCGAGGCCTTGCTCGGCATGGAGGAAGACGGTTTTCCCGGCGATATCGGCGTCCCCAAGCCAGGCAGATTGGGAAAAAATCCGATTGCCAGCCGGATTTTTGGTGCGCTTGCGCCACTCGTATAGCTGCCAGCCAGCATCGAAGTCGCCGAGTTGCAGCAGGATGACCCCCTTGGCGGCGAAGTTCCCTGGGTCATGCGGGTCCAGCGCGATGCTGCGATTGCAACTCGCCAGTGCCTCGGGCAAAAGCTGCAAGCAGAGCGCCGCCACCGCCCGATTATGGTGCGCCGGCGCGAACCCGGGCGTGAGGGTGATCGCCCGATCGAAACAGGCAAGGGCCGCGCGAACCTGCTGCAAATCCAGCAGGATCATTCCCCGATTGCTGATCATGTCGGCTGTTGCGCCAGCGAGGGCGATGGCGGTGTCGTAGCTGATCAGCGCCTCCTCAAAACGACCTAGTCCGCGCAACGCCGTCGTGCGGCCGATATGGCCAGCGGCGACATCGGGCGCGCGGGCGATGGCGCGGTCGAAGCAAGCCAACGCGGCGGGCAACGCAGCTTGGGCGAGAAATTTTCCGCCATCTTCGAGATCATTTCGGAACGCCGCCGGGCGGAAGCTGATTGCCATTGTTAGCTAGCCAGCCAGTCCAAGATCGCCGGGTTCACCTCGCGCGGATAGCTGTGGCCGAGGTCGTCGAATTCCCGGTAGGTCATGGTCGCGCCGGCTTCAGTGAGGGACGTATTGGCATCACGCCCGACCGACACCGGAAACAGCCAGTCCAATGCGCCATGGGTCCAGAAAATCGGCAGGCCCTTGATGCGATCCGGGTCAGCCATTTCGGCGATCATCGGGTGGAAAGTCGCGGCCACCGGGGCGAGGTGGGTGAAAGGCGACTCCGGTTCCAGGCCCGACACCAGGCTGAACGTGCCGCCGTCGCTCATCCCGGTCAGCAGGATCCGCGCCGGGTCGATGGTCCAGCGGGCGCGGACAAATGCGAGAATGCGGGCAAGGTTGGGGGTGTCGTCATCGCGCCCGTTCATTGCCCAGCTATCGCCCAACGCGGTCGGTGCCACCAGGATGGCGCCATGGGCGCGGGCGTCACGCAGCCAGGTCCACAGAAACGCCCGGCCATGGCCACTGCCGCCGTGGAGTGCGCAGACCACTGGCCAGGGGCGGTCGGGGGTGTAGGTTTCCGGCACGTAAAGCGAAAACCCGCCGCGATCCTTGTAGTCGTTATCGGCCTGCATCACCCCGGTTTCCGGCCCGCCTTCGCCGGCGGCGGTCAGCAGATGCTGGACATCGGGGTCGTCGCGCATGTCGGGCGCCAGGAAAAACCGGCTGACCGCAGGCAGCATGGCGGCGAGCGGATACAAAACTTCCTGCGCGCGTGGCGCCTGGCGCAGTGCACGAAACACCGCGCGCATGCCGTCTTCCTGGTCAGACGCCGCGCGCAAGCCGTCAAACCCCGCCAATACCGCATCGGCGGCAGCCGCCAACCGGTCGCGCAGGCTGGCAAATTCGGCGGGCCACGCATCAAGCAACGGCCTTGCATCGCGCAAATCGTCATCCGGGGTGCCGGCGGCTTCCATCACCGCGTCAAAATCAGTGGGGTTGAAATAGCGCGCAATAAAACCGAGCGCTTCGAGCGAGCGCAGCAAGGGTGGCAACAGGGCCACGAGATCGTCGGTTATCGTCTCACTCATCTTGCCCTCCCGCAGCGCCAGTAGCAGGGTGCACCGCCGCAGCAGAAGGAGCAATCCATGAACCCCGTCGAACCGCATGCGAGGGGTGCCGTTGTTGCGGTCGCCCAGTCGCGTGGCCATCATTTCAGCAAGCGCATTGCGCTGTCGATCCGGCTGATCGCGGGGTTTGGGGTGGACGGCGATGCCCATGCCGGGGCCACGGTCAAGCATCGGTCCCGGGTGGCGCGCGACCCAAGCCAGCCGAATTTGCGCCAGGTGCATTTAATCCATCAGGAATTGTTCGATGAACTGCGCCCGCGCGGCTTTAATATCGCGCCAGGGGATTTCGGGGAGAATGTCACAACATCGGGTATCGATGCTGCCCGCTCGATCATGGCCGAGTCGATCCTGACCAAGATCGGCACCGGACGGTTTCACGCCTACTCGGCCGGATCGGCCCCCGGCGTCGCGCCGCTGCCGCCCGTTATCACCAAACTCGCCAGCCTCGGGCATGATGTGTCGCGGTTGGCCAGCAAGTCCTGGAGTCGCTTCACCGGGCCGGTGGCGCCCAGGATGGATTTCGTGATCGCGCTTTGCGACACGCTCGCTGGCCAGTCTTGCCCGGATTTCGGCGCGCTGTCGGTTACTGGCGCGTGGCCGCTGCCCGACCCGGCGAAGTTCCATGGCAGCCCCGCCGAGCAGGCCACCATGCTGAATGAGATTTACGCCAGCCTGCGTCGCCGCATTGAGATCTTTATGTCGCTGCCCTTTGCCACGCTGGACCGGATGGCGCTAAAGGCGCGACTTGATGAAATCGGTGTCGGCATGCAGGTGGCCTGAACCATGCGCATCGGCATTAACGGCATGGGCCGGATCGGGCGATTGGCATTGCGGGCCGCATTGGGCGGGGCATTTGGTGGCCGCCGGCTACGCCAACGCCACAAGAAGCGCTATTGTCAACGCCGCTTGCACCCTGGTGACGGACGGAACGTTGCTGAAAATCTACGCTTGGTATGATAACGAGATGGGCTATGCCTGCCGGATGGTCGATCTCGCCACCATCGTTGCCGAGCGCGGCTTTTGACGTCGGCCATCCGCAACTATGCCGTGGTGACGGCATCGTATTGGGGTTTCACCCTGACCGACGGCGGGTTGCGGAATGCTGGTGCTGCTGCATTTCTACCAGCTTGGCTACACCCCGTTCACCCTCGCCATGCTGTTCCTGCTTTATGAAGTCGTCGGCATTTTCGCCAATCTTGGCGGCGGCTGGCTGGCGTCGCGCTTCGGCATTCCCCGCATGCTGGCGATCGGGCTGGGGTTGCAGATCGCCGGTCTGCTGATGCTGTCAGCACTGAACCCGAACTGGGGCGCGGCGGCCTCGGTTGCCTGGGTGGTGGCTGCGCAAGGGGTTGCGGGCATTGCCAAGGACATCACCAAGACCGCGGCGAAATCGGCGATCAAGGCGAGTTCGGCGGGTGGATCGGGGCAGTTATTCCGCTGGGTCGCCTGGTTCACCGGGTCCAAGAATGCGGTCAAGGGCGCCGGGTTGTTTGTCGGCGGGGGGGGGGGGGCTGGCACTGGTATTGGCCGGGGTCGTGTTCGCGCTGCCGGCAAATCTCGGTCGCGCCAAATCATCCAAAAGCTTTCGCGAGTTGTTTGCCAAGACCCCGGCGATCAACCTGCTTGCCGCCGCCCGATCTGCTGGTCGTGGTCGGGTTGGGCCTGTTTGGCCTTGTCTTCGCGGTGATGTCGTCGCTGCATTCCTACCTGATCCTTGCCTATGCCGGATCGGAGAAAGCGGCCGAGGATGTCGGTTTCTAATACGCCGCCAACGCCGCTGGGCGGTTGCTCGGGATGATTCTATCGGGGGTTCTGACCGGCGTTGGCGGTTTGCCGGCCTGCTTGCTCGGGTCAGCCATCTTGTTGGCAGGCTGCTTGATACTTACGATTTTGCTGCCGTCACGTTTGGCGTCCGCCGCGACCGATAACGGGCAACCAACACCCCAATAGCCCCGCCCCCCCAGAGCAGGGCCGACGCTGGCTCCGGGATCATATTCATGCTGACATTGGCCAGCAATGCGAAAGGCGGCACGCCGGGCGGGCCACCAGTGGACAGAAACGACAACGTCGAACTCGTCGAACTTGCGGTGAATGTCATGGTCTGCATCATCCAGGCGACGAACCCCTGGCTGGTGTTGTTGACCGTGGCGGTGGAAAGCGACTGGCTGCCAAGGCTAACCTGCCAGCCTTCGTACGTCGGGCCGTAATAGCCGGTTTGTTGCCCGGCCGCCCATTGGAAGCTGAGCGCATAGCGCCGACCAACGACCAGGCCACCCACCGTCTGTTGTAGGGGGCCGGTCTGGTAGGCCGGATCGGATGCAATGAAGTTCGATGTCGCGGTTGGACCCTGACCGTTCCAGGTGTTGGCGATGCCGCCGTTGGATGACGACCACAACGAAAGATAGTTGTTGAATTGCGGAGAGAACGATCCGCCAGCCGCATTGGTGCCGGGCAGGAATAAAAAAGTGTAGCCAGTACTCGTCCAGTTGGCCAAATAGGTCGAGGTGCCGGACGCGACATCAAGTTCCTTCGCGACCGCCGCCCCGCCGGCTGATGCAGTCACAAAATTGCCGTTCAGAATGAGGTTTGCATCGGAAACCGACGCGCCCGCAAACATGGCGCAGAAAAGAGTCGCCCCAAAAACCGGGAAGCGTGAGTGCATAATAAACTCCAAAAACTAGAATCGGCATAAATATATTTGACAAATTGCCTGAAAGTAAGGCCAGTAGCAAGTTCTTTCAAAATAGTCGCAATCATTCCGGTGCGGCGATCAGCGGATCGGGGGCTGCGTAGGACCGCAAGGCGGATTGATCGGTGATCAAAATGCGGACGCCATGGTTCGCGACGCCATGCGGGAGGAGAGTTGCAAAAGCGCGCGAGAGGCGTTCCGGCGTCATCCCGAGGTCGGAGGCCAGCACCCGCTTTTCGATGTCCAGGGTAATTGCACCGTGGTTTCCTTGCGCGGTTTCAACGGTCAGCAACCAGTTGGCCAAACGTTCGGAACCCTTACGGAGCTTCTGATTTTCTTCGGCCCGCATTTTTTCGCCCTTCGGAGTAAGCCGCCGGCCTACCGCTTCGTTAACCACCGCTTCGCAATCCGGCACGCAACGGTGTAGGCCGGATTGAACACATTTCCGATATCGTAGCGCACCACCTGGCCCATCAGATGGCTCGCCGCACGGGCATCGAGGCCGAAATCCTCCCCAAGCCAGCGCAGCATTTCGGTCGTTGCGTGTTGCAATGCCTGATCGAGCGGGCGGGCGTTGCCGACCGCAAAAATATCGTCGGCCGTTTCGCCGCGCGGCCAGTTGATGGTGCGTTTCAGGACGCGAAAGGTTACCTCCATCTCGAACGACGTTTCGATGCCGGTGCCGACGATTTCGCCATCGCCCTGGCAGGCATGGCCGTCGCCGAGATAAAATAACGCGCCGGGGACGGAGACCGGGAACCACGCCGTCGTGCCCGGCGCGAACAGGCGATAATCCATGTTGCCGCCATTTTGCGCGCTGGTGGCGGTGGATAGCGCCTGCCCGCCCGCCGGCGCCACCCCGAAGCAGCCGATCATCGGTTGCAGCGGCGGGGCGAAACCTTCAAGGCCGTTCGGCGGCTCGCGCAGGCTGACGGCGCCGGCCTTGGTGTCGATGTTCCACACCGCCCGTTCATTCGCCGGCCGATCCGGGATCGAGGCAGGGTCCAGCACGGTGAAGGCGAGCGGGGAATAGGTCCAGCCGGTTGCCCGGCTCGGGGTCAGCCGGTCGATGCGCACGGCGAGCGTGTCACCCGGTTCGGCGCCTTCGATGAAAAAAGGGCCGGTCATCGGGTTCGGCCGAGCTGCCACGGTCACCTCATGCGCATCGAGCCCCGACGCATCGATGGTGTCGGTGATGATGGTGTCACCGTCGGCGATCCGCAGGCAGGGTTCGGCGGTGCCGATCGCGTTGTAGTAGCGGGTCGGGCGGAAGCGGTGCGTGGCCATCTTGGTCTCCGAGGAACGACTGAGGCAGGCAGGCTAGGAACCGGGCGAGGGATGGTCAATACTGGGGGCAGGATGATGAACGCCCCCGAGATATTTCTGGCGACGATTGAAACCACCGCCGGGCACGTCGCGATTGAGGTGCATCGCGCCTGGGCGCCCCTTGGCGCCGATCGCTTCCATGATCTTGTGCGGCAACATTACTATGATGGTTCGCGCTTCTTCCGAGCAGTTACCGGCAAATGGGTGCAATTCGGCATCGCTGGCGACCCCGCATTGGCGCAAGCTTGGCGCGACAAGACCATCGCGGACGACCCGCAAGTGCAGTCCAACCGGACCGGCTTTGTCGCCTTCGCCAATACCGGGCCGGGCACGCGTTCGACCCAGATATTCATCAATTTGGCTGACAACTCTGCCCAGAATGACCCCGAGCCTGGCTTTGCGCCGTTTGCCAGGGTCGTCACCGGCATGGATGTGGCGCAGCGGATTTTTGCCGGCTACGGCGAGAGTTCGGGTGGTGGGATGCGGGCAGGGCCGCAGGACGCAATGTTTGACGGTGGAAATCGCTATCTCGACGCAAATTTTCCGAAACTCGATCAGTTGATCCGGGTCCGGATCATTGGTCCGGGACGGAACGGCGCAAATTTGTAGTGCATGCAGCGGAACCAAAAATGAAATAGCGCGACCGACTGGGCTGGCAGGATGCTCCGCAATGCCGCAATGAGCGTGTCCGGCCTCGCCGTACCGGTTGACGATCTCAACTGCGCTGGACACTGTCGTCTGTGTCCATCAGGGAGAATAACGTGGGACGGTCCGGAAACAAAAGCGCCCGCCGAAGGCCGTGGCAGGCGAAAGCTGTTGCCCTGCAACGCTAGAAGTGGCGCACCCGGAAGGACTCGAACCTCCAACCCCCAGATTCGTAGTCTGGTGCTCTATCCAATTGAGCTACGGGTGCAACGTCGGCGGGGTGTAACGGAACTGGCCCCGATCTGCAAGAGCCGAATTAACTAGCTAGCTTGTCCAATTCTCGCAGCACAGCCTCGCCCATCACCGATGTGCCGACTTTGGCGCAGCCTGGGGCCATCACATCTTGGGTGCGAAGGCCGCTGGCGAGGACGTTGGTGCAGGCTTGTTCGATCAGCTGGGCATCTTCGTGCATATCGAACGAATAACGCAGCAGCATGGCAAAGCTCAGCATCTGCGCCAGTGGGTTGGCGAGGCCCATGCCGGCGATATCCGGCGCGCTGCCGTGGATCGGCTCATAGAGCGCGTGGCGGCGGCCGGAGGCATCGGGCGCGCCGAGGGTGGCCGATGGCAGCATCCCGAGGCTGCCGGTCAGCATCGACGCCAGATCGGACAGGATGTCACCGAACAGATTGCCGGTCACAATCACATCGAACTGGCGCGGGTTGCGCACCAACTGCATGGCGCAGTTATCGGCATACATGTGGGATAGGGCGACGTCGGGGTATTCCGCCGCGCCCAAAGCCGCAACGGTTTCGCGCCATAACAGGCCCGATTCCATCACGTTGGCTTTTTCCACGCTGCACAGCTTGCTCTGCCGCTTGCGGGCAAGTTCGAAGGCAACGCGGGCAACGCGTTCAATCTCCGGGGTGGTATAAACCTCGGTATTGATGCCGCGTTTGGTGCCGTCGGGCAGGGTTTCGACCCCGCGCGGCTCGCCAAAATAAATTCCGCCAGTGCTTTCGCGCACGATCATCAGGTCTAAGCCGCGGATCACATCGGCCTTCAAGGTCGAGGCATCGACCAGCGGATCAAGCACGATCGCCGGGCGCAGATTGGCGAACAGGCCGAGTTCCTTGCGAAGCGTCAAGATCGACAGTTCAGGGCGCGCGTCAAACCCGAGCTTGTCCCATTGCGGGCCGCCGACCGAGCCGAACAAAACCGCATCGGCTTCCTTGGCGCGGGTGACAGTCGCGGGCGAAATCGGCATGCCGCGCGCTTCGATCGATGCGCCACCGACCAGATCCTGCACCACATCGAACCGGGCGCGGCTTGTGCGGTCCATCCAATCAACCACGCGCAAGGTTTCGTGCATCACTTCGGGGCCGATGCCGTCGCCGGGGAGGACGAGGAGTTTTTTATTGGCGGACATCTTGGGTCTCCTGTTTGTGTCGCGGGCAGCCCTCACCCCGGGCCCAGACGGAGAGGGGGCAAATCAGCTGACTGAAATATCCGGCATCCAGGATTTTTCGGCGCGCTGGCGCGCTTCGTAACCGTCAATCGCCGGGGTGTGCTGCAAGGTTTGGCCGATATCGTCCAGACCGTTGAGCAGCAGATGTTTGCGGAACGGATCGATCTCAAACTTGATCCGCTCGCCATTCGGTCGCACCACTTCCTGGGCCGCGAGGTCGACGGTGATGCGGGCGTTGCCGCCGAGTTTCGCGTCATCCATCAACTGGTCGCAAATCTCACGCGGCAGTTTGATCGGCAGGATGCCGTTCTTGAAGGTGTTGGTGTGGAAGATATCGGCGAAATCCGGTGCGATGACGCAGCGAATGCCGAAATCGAGCAGCGCCCATGGCGCGTGTTCGCGCGATGACCCGCAGCCGAAATTCTCATGCGCGATCAGGATTTCCGCGTGGCGATAAGGTTCCTGGTTGAGCACGAACTCCGGACGTTCAGCGCCATTTTCATCGAAGCGCAGCGTATCGAACAAATGCACGCCGAGGCCACTGCGCTTGATGGTTTTGAGGAACCGCGCCGGAATGATCTTGTCGGTATCGACATTGGCCAGCGGCAAGGGGGCCGCAACCCCGGTCAGGGTGGTAAACGGTTGCATCAGTTCAGCTCCCGCACATCAACCAGCCGGCCCGTAACCGCGGCAGCCGCGGCCATCGCCGGGGAGACCAAATGGGTGCGTCCGCCCGGACCCTGCCGACCCTCAAAATTGCGGTTGGACGTGCTGGCGCTGCGCTGGCCAGGGGTGAGCTTGTCGGGGTTCATCCCGAGGCACATCGAACAGCCAGGTTCGCGCCATTCAAATCCGGCATCGAGCAGAATCTTGTCGAGCCCTTCGGATTCCGCCTGCGCCTTCACGAGGCCGGAGCCTGCCACCACCAATGCGCGAACGCCGGGTGCGACGTGGCGGCCCTTGGCGATGGCGGCGGCGGCACGAATATCCTCAATACGGCCATTGGTGCAGCTTCCAATGAACACGACATCAATCGGCAGATCGGCAATCTTCTGGCCTGGCGTCAGCGCCATGTATTCGCACATGCGGGCCAACTGGGCGCGCTTGCCTTCGTCCGCCTCGGCCGCTGGGTCGGGGACCGTGCCGGTGATCGCAATCACCGCTTCGGGGTTGGTGCCCCAAGTCACCATTGGCGCCAGGGTCGTTGCATCTATCGCCAGATGCTTGTCGTAAACCGCGCCAGCATCGGCCGGCAGGGTTTTCCAATAAGCGATTGCGCGATCGAGCGCCTCGCCCTTCGGCGCAAACGGCTTGCCGCGCACGTAGTCGAAGGTGACATGATCGGGCGCGATCATGCCGGCGCGGGCACCCCCTTCAATTGACATGTTGCACACCGTCATCCGGCCCGCCATGTCGAGCGCGCGGATCGTATCGCCGGCATATTCAATCACATAACCGGTGCCGCCCGCCGTGCCAATCTTGCCGATAATCGCCAGCACAATGTCCTTCGCGGTGCAGCCAACCGGCAACGCGCCGTTGACCTCGACCAGAAAGTTCTTCGCCGGACGCTGCAACAAAGTCTGCGTCGCCATCACGTGCTCAACCTCGGACGTTCCAATCCCGAACGCCAAAGCCCCCATCGCACCATGGGTCGAGGTATGACTGTCACCGCACACAATCGTCATGCCCGGCAGCGACAACCCCTGCTCCGGCCCGATAATGTGAACAATGCCCTGCCGTTCATCCAATAACGGAAAATACGGCATGCCGAATTCCGCAACGTTGGCCTCCAACGTTTCAACCTGCAACCGTGACTCCGGCTCGGCAATCGGCAACCGCCGATCCGATGTCGCCACGTTATGATCAACCACCGCAATATGCGCGTCCGGCCGGCGCAATTTCCGCCCCGCCATCCGCAGGCCCTCAAACGCCTGCGGCGACGTCACCTCGTGCACCAAGTGACGATCAATATAGAGAACACACGTGCCATCTGGCAGGCGCTCCACCACATGCGCGTCCCAAACCTTGTCAAACAACGTGCGTGCCATGGTGGCGGCTCCTGGGATGTCGTGGGCTGAGGAAGGAAGCGCGGGGGCGTTGCCCCCGGACCCCCACCAGGGGCCGAGCCCCTGGACCTCAACCCCTCGCTTAAGGGTTTGGCGTCCAGGGACCTTCCCTGGCGGGGTCTGGGGCAGCGCCCCAGCGCTTGCCTACTCGCCCGCGACTTCCTTGGCACCGACCGTCGGCACCACGTCGCGGGCGCGTTCGGCGATACGCGCGGATTTGCCACGGCGGCTGCGGAGGTAATAGAGCTTGGCGCGGCGGACATCACCGCGACGGATCACCGCGATTTCCGCGATGGTTGGCGCGTAGAGCGCGAACACGCGTTCGACGCCTTCGCCGTAGCTGATTTAGCGCACGGTGAAATTGGAGTTGAGGCCGCGGTTCGAGCGGGCGATGCAGACGCCTTCGAAGTTCTGGACGCGGCGGCGTTCGCCTTCGACGACGTTGACGGCCACGCGGAGGGTATCACCGGGGATGAAGTCGGGGATCGGGCGGGTGGCGCTCAGGCGCGCGATCTGCTCGGCTTCGAGCTGTTGGATGATGTTCATAGCGGGAGGTCCTTTCGTCGACTGTTCTGTAGGGCGGGCGGTTGGGGGATGCAACCGTCGCGGGTTATCGGGATGACTGGTATGCGGCCCACAGGTCGGGCCGGCGGTGTTGGGTGATGGCTTCGGCTTGTGCCAGGCGCCAGGCGGCTATTGCGGCGTGGTTGCCCGACAGCAGGATGTCGGGGACGGCGGCACCGTTCCAGTCAGCCGGGCGGGTGTAGTGCGGGTATTCAAGCAAATGGCCGGAGAAGCTTTCGTCTTCGCCGCTAATGGCCGCCCCCATCACCCCTGGCAGCAGGCGGATGCAGGCGTCGAGCAGCACCATCGCGGCGGGTTCGCCGCCGGATAGCACGTAGTCACCGATGCTGATTTCGAGCAGGTTGCGTGCGTCGATCACCCGCTGATCGAAGCCTTCAAAACGGCCGCAGAGCAGGATCACGCCGGGGCCTGCCGCCAGATCGCGGATGCGGGCTTGGGTGAGCGGGATGCCGCGCGGGGTCAGCACGATGGTTGGCCGGCCGTCATCAACGGTCGCAATCGCGCGGTCGATGATGTCGGGCCGCAGCACCATGCCGGCACCGCCGCCGAACGGGGTGTCATCGACCTTGCGATGGCGATCGGTGGCGGCATCGCGAATATCATGGATATCGAGCGACCAGATGCCGGAGTCCGCAGCGCGCCCGGCGAGCGACTGCCCGAGCGGGCCGGGGAACATCGCCGGAAACAGAGTGAGGACGGAGGCGCGCCAGCTCATGGCGCGATTTCCACGGGGGGGATCACGACAAGGCGTTTACCCGCCAGATCGATTTCCGGCACGGCCGCGCGGGTAAACGGCACCAGCAGGGCACCGATTTCCAGCGAGGCGCCGGCACCGAAATCCAGCACCGCAGTCACTTCCCCGAGGGCTGCGCCATCCTGCGTCACCGCCTGCAAACCAACGAGATCGGCGAGGTAAAATTCCTCGTCATCGTCGGTTGCCGGCAGGCGATCACGATCGACGTAGAGCTTGGTGTTGACCAAGGCCTCCGCACCGCTGCGGTCGCGAACGACCGTGCCGTTACAGGTGATTTCGGCGATGCCGTCGGCAACCCAGGCGAGTTCAATGCGCCGCCCACGATCATCTTCGAGGGGGTTGTAGCCATCAAGATCGGACGGTTCAGCGGTATAGCTGAGCACGCGCACATGGCCGCGCACGCCATGCGCGCGGCCCAGAACGCCCATCAGGATCCGCTTTTCGCCCATCGCGATGATTAGCCGGCGGCCTTGGCGCGTTCCTGCGCCTTCTTCTTCGGCAGCGCCTGGATCGGGTTGGCGACATGCACCGGCATCGGTGCGAGGCCGCGCAGGCCGATGAATTTGGCAACCCGGTCGGTGGCGAGCGCGCCAACGCTGAGCCAATGGGTGATGCGGTCATCGACCAGATGCAGGCGGTCGGCGTGTTCGGCCGGCAGCATCGGGTTGTAGCTGCCGACGCGTTCGATGAAGCGGCCATCGCGCGGGCTGCGGCTGTCGGCGATCACGATGTGGTAGTACGGACGCTTTTTGGCACCGGCGCGCGCGAGGCGAATTTTAAGACCCATCTTCGAGACTCTCCTGTTTGGATTGTTGGTTAATGTGGACGACGACCTTGCGGCATCAGGGCACCAATGCCCTGCCGCATCAGGCCTTTCTGGCCCATCTTGGTCATGCGTTTCATCATCGTGGTCATGTCGTCGAACTGCTTGAGCAAGCGGTTGACGTCGGCAACTTGCACGCCCGATCCGGCGGCGACCCGCTTCTTGCGGCTCGCTTTCAGCAAATCGGGGTTGCGGCGCTCGGCTTTCGTCATCGACGAAATGATCGCTTCCTGGCGCTTCATCAGCTTGGGGTCGAGCTTGGCGTTGCCCATCTGGGCCTGCATTTTGGCGCCGCCGGGCAGCATGCCGAGAATGGATTGCAGGCTGCCCATCTTGCTGATCTGGCGCAGCTGGGTGGCGAAGTCTTCGAGATCAAACGTGCCCTTCGCCATCTTGCGGGCAAGCTTTTCGGCCGCCGCTTCGTCGATCACATCTGTTGCGCGTTCGACCAGGCCGACGACGTCACCCATGCCGAGAATGCGGCCGGCGACCCGTTCGGGGTGGAAATCCTCCAGCGCATCAAGCTTTTCGCCGGTGCCGACCAGCTTGATCGGCGCGCCGGTGATGGCGCGCATGGAAAGTGCGGCACCACCGCGCGCATCGCCATCCATCCGGGTCATCACGATGCCGGTGATGCCCAAGGCGTCGTGGAAGGCTTTGGCGGTGGTGACGGCATCCTGGCCGGTCATCGCATCGACCACCAGCAGGGTTTCGGCCGGGTTGGTGGCGGCGCGGATGGCCTGCACTTCGGCCATCAGGGCTTCGTCGATCGCGAGGCGGCCGGCAGTGTCGAGGATCACCACGTCGAACACTTCGCGCCGGCCGGTATCCATGGCGCGGGCGGCAATTTCGAGCGGGGTTTGCCCGGCGATGATCGGCAGGCTGGCAACACCGGCGCGTTCGGCGAGTTGCTGCAACTGCAATTGCGCGGCCGGGCGCTGGGTGTCGAGGCTCGCCAGCAGTACTTTTTTCTTCTGGCGCTGGAACAGGCGCAGCGCCAGTTTACCAGATGTCGTGGTTTTGCCGGAGCCTTGCAGCCCGACCATCAGGATCGGCACCGGGGCCACGGCGGCGAGGTTGATTGGCACCACGCCTTCGCCACCCAAGGCCGCGATCATCACGTCATTGACAATCTTGACCACTTGCTGGCCGGGGGAGACCGAGCCGATCACCTCCTGGCCGACGGCGCGTTCACGCACCTGGGTGATGAAGTCGCGCACGACTGGCAAGGCGACGTCGGCATCCAGCAACGCCAAGCGGATTTCCCGCAGCGCTTCCATCACGTCGGTTTCGTTCAGCACTCCGCGGCTGCGGAGGCGATCGAAGACGCCTGATAGTTTGCCGGTGAGCGACTCAAACACGAGCTTTACGGACCTTCGAAAATGGACACACAAGGCACAACGCAGTTAACGCCGCTGCGCGAAACTCGCGGAGCGGCGGGAAGACGGGGCGGATATGCGCGTGGCTGGGGCGGTGAGTCAAGGGCGGCCCGCGATTTCACCCGCGACTGTCGCGCAATAGATGCAAAACCCCTCTGGTAATCCTGTGCAAATCGCGGCACTCTTGGCAAGGATCATTATAATGTAATCAGTCAGGACGACGGAACGCCAGGTGGTTATCAAGCCCAACCCTTCTATGCGGCCTGTCCGAAAGACCATGGCGGTGCCTGCGCAATTGCGGGTGCTGTTGGTTGAAGACATCCCCACCGTTGCCGCGACCATGCGGGCGGCGCTGTTGCAAGCCGGAATGGACGTCGAAGTTGTGCTCACCGGCGCCGAGGCGTTGGCCGCCAAGGATCGCTTTCGGCCCGATATCGCACTGGTTGATCTTGACCTGCCCGACATGAACGGCATCACCTTGGTGGAAGCCTTCGCGCGGGATGGTGATGTTGGGGTGATCGTGGTTACCGCCAATGACGAAATCGGCGTGCGGGTGGCCGGCCTCGATACCGGGGCGGATGATTATATCGTCAAGCCAGTGCCGGCCCGCGAACTGATCGCGCGCATCCAGGCGGTGCATCGGCGGATGAGCAAGCCGCCGGCCGCCAGGCGGTTGCGGATTTTCGTCGATCACACCCAGCGGGTGCTGATCGGTAATTCCGGGGCGCGCACGCCGCTGACCGAAGCGGAACTGGCGGCGTTAGACACCCTGCTGGAAGCCAATGGCGCCAGCGTGTCGCGGGAATGGCTGAGCAAGGTGGCGTTGAAGCGGCCATTGCATTCAGAAGATCGCGCGGTTGATCAACTGGTGATGAAATTGCGCCGCAAGCTGACAGAACACGGCGCGTCGCCACGGGTGATTTTGTCGGCGCGGCGGCAGGGCTATGTGATCGGAGATCCCAGCCTGTTCCGGGTTCTGCCGGCGTTGGTTCCGGCGGATGGCGGGGTTGAGGGCGAACAGGTCCAGTAAACCAACCCCCAATAGCGGTTCGCGCGCCGAAGCATGGTTTTCTGTTGTCGGAAAAAAATGGTGCAGACGGACCCTCACCCCGGCCCTCTCCCGAAGGGAGAGGGGGCAGCGTTTCTCAGGGCCGGGCCGCCGTCACCCCGCCATCGACGACAATTTCGGTCGCGG
>JANYCX010000156.1 GCA_025360065.1 Acetobacteraceae bacterium
GGTGCCCGAGGTGTAGATCAGGCAAGCGAGACCAGTGGGCGGGATCAGGTCGGCCTCGGCGGCAATATCGTCGAAATCGGCGGGGTCATCGGCCAGACGCGCGAACGACGCGGTCACCACGCCGCCTTCGGTGAAATCATCGAGGCTGACCAACAGATCGAGCGGCCCGGCTGGGATGATTTTGCGGGCGAGCTCGGCGGTGGAGACAACCGCGACGCGGGCGCCGCTGTCTTTCAGCACATGGGCGAAATCGGCGGTGGTGTAGGTTGTGTAGGCCGGCACCGGCACCGCGCGGATCGCCAGCAATGCGGTTTCGACGATGGGGAACTCGGGGCGGTTTTCCGAGACGATCAGCACGCGATCACCGGCCGAGACGCCCGCCGAACGCAGACGCCGCGCGACCGAGGCCGCCTGACGGGCGAAATCGCCCCAGTTCAACGACACCCAGGCATCGTTGCGAAAGCCCCGCAGCATCGGGCGCGTTGGCCATTGCCGCGCCCGCGAAAACATCATGGCGGCCAGGTTCGGCCACTCCGGGTAGCGCTCCATTTTCCTGTCTCCCCCACCCTTTGCGCAATGCGCTCCCTACCCTACATGAGAGCGAGCACCGAGCAACACAGGACCTCGCACATCATGCCCGACGGAGCCGCCGCAATTCTGCCGATCTGGGACCTCTCGGACCTCTACGCCGCCCCTGACAGCCCCGCTTTGGCACGCGATCTGGATAAAACCGAGTCTGACGCCAAGGCGTTCGCGGCGAAGTATGCCGGCAAACTGGCGGGGCTGAACGGCGCAAGGCTGGCGGCGGCGATCGCTGCCATCGAAGCAATCGAGGAAATGATGGGCCGGGTGATGTCGTACGCCCAGCTGCTGTTTGCTGCCGACTCGACGGACGCCGCCAACGGCAAGTTCTATCAGTCGATGCAGGAACGGGTGACCGCGATTTCGAGCCATCTGATCTTTTTCAGCCTCGAACTCAACCGGATGGATGACGCAATTCTGGCCGCCAAGACCGGGCCGGAGATGGCGCGCTGGCAATCCTGGCTGCGCGATCTGCGGGTCTTTCGGCCGCATCAGCTGTCGGACGAGCTGGAAAAGCTGCTGCACGAAAAGGAGGTCACCGGGCGCAGCGCCTGGAGCCGGCTGTTTGACGAAACCATCGCCGGGATGCGGGTGGTGATGAACGGTGAGGATTTGACGGTATCGGCAGTGCTTAACAAACTGTCCGACACCGATCGGGCGACCCGCGAGGCTGCCGGGCAGGCGATTGGCGAGGCTTTCGCGCGGAACGAGAAGCTGTTCGCGCTGATCACCAACACCTTGGCCAAAGACAAGGAAATCATCGACACTTGGCGCCACTACAAGACGCCTGCGAGCGCGCGCAATCGCGGCAACATGGTTGAAGACGAGGTGGTGGCAGCCCTGGTCCAAGCCGTGGTCGGTGATTTCCCGCGCCTGTCGCATCGCTACTACACGATGAAGGCGAAATGGCTTGGCCTGGCGAAATTGCAGCATTGGGACCGCAACGCGCCCTTGCCGGGCGATGACGATCGCGAAATCCCGTGGCCGGAAGCGCAGAAGCGGGTGCTCGATGCCTATGGCGCGTTCTCGCCGGAACTCGCCGATCTCGGCAAGCGCTTCTTTGACAGTCCGTGGATTGACGTGCCGCCGCGGCCCGGCAAATCCGGCGGCGCCTTTGCCCATCCCACGGTGCCGTCGGCGCACCCCTATCTGCTGTTAAATTATCACGGCAAAACCCGCGATGTGATGACGCTTGCGCACGAACTCGGCCATGGCGTGCACCAGATCATGGCCGCCGACCAGGGGTATTTCAATTCATCGACGCCGCTGACCTTGGCCGAGACCGCCAGCGTGTTTGGCGAGATGCTGACGTTCCGGGCAACATTGGACGCCGAAACCGATCCAAAACGCCGCCGCATCATGCTGGCCGGCAAGGTCGAAGACATGCTCAACACCGTGGTGCGCCAGATCGCGTTCTATCGGTTCGAAACCCTGCTGCATGACGAACGCCGCAAGGGGGAATTGCTGCCGGACCGGATCGGTGAAATCTGGATGCAGGTGCAGACCGAAAGCCTCGGGCCGGCGTTTGAATTCACCCCGGACTACCATGTGTTCTGGGCATATGTGCCGCATTTCATCCATTCACCGTTCTATGTTTACGCCTACGCGTTTGGCGATTGCCTGGTGAATGCGCTTTATGCGGTCTATCAGTCCGGGCATCCGGGATTTGCTGAAAAATACCTGGCGATGTTGCGCGCCGGCGGCACGATGCGGCATAAGGAATTGCTGGCGCCGTTCGGGTTGGATGCGTCCGATCCTGGGTTCTGGCGACGAGGCCTCGATATTATTTCCGGCTTCATCGACGAGCTTGAAACGCTGCCGGCATGACCGAGGATCGTGGCAGCCTGTTCGGCGAGGCGATGCGCTTTGCCCGCACCTCGAGCGCGGTTGGCGGGATCGCGGCACGGGTGATCGGCGAACGTGCGTTCGGGATCAAGACCAACCGCGCCAGCCATGCCGAGGACCTCAAGACCATTCTTGGCGGGCTGAAAGGCCCGTTGATGAAGGTGGCGCAGTTCCTATCGACCGTGCCGGACGCGCTGCCGGTGGAATATGCCGATCAACTGGCGCAGTTGCAGGCTAACGCCCCACCGATGGGCGGCAATTTCGTCCGCCGCCGGATGCAGGGCGAACTCGGCCCCGATTGGCAAAATCGTTTTGCCAAGTTCGACCAGTTGGCCGCGGCCGCCGCATCCCTCGGGCAAGTTCATCGCGCAACCCTGCATGACGGGAGAGAGGTCGCCTGCAAGCTGCAATATCCCGACATGGCCATCACGATGGATGCCGATCTGCGCCAGTTGAAGCTCGCCATGGCGATTTATCATCGCATGGACGGCGCCATCCAGCATGACGACATCTACGCCGAACTCGCTGAACGCCTGCGCGAGGAACTCGACTATGTCCGCGAAGCCGCCCATATGCGGCTTTACAGCGCCATGCTCGCCGAGACACCGACCGTGCATGTCCCGACCCCGGTGCCGGAGCTTTCGACCAAGCGCCTGCTCACCATGTCCTGGCTCGACGGCCGATCACTGGCGCTGCGACTGGAGGAAAACCCGCCGCAGGACGAACGTAACCGCATTGCCGAGGCGCTGTTCCGTGCTTGGTATGTACCGTTTTATCATTACGGCATCATCCATGGCGACCCGCATCTTGGCAATTATCAGGTGCGGCCCGATGGCACGGTGAACCTGCTGGATTTCGGGGTGGTTCGGGTGTTCCCCTCGAAATTCGTCCGCGGGGTGCTGGAACTTTACGAGGCGGTGCGCGACGCCGACAACGACAAGGCGCGGCAGGCCTATATGTCATGGGGGTTCACCAACCTCAGCGATGAGCAGGTTGAGGTGCTCGGTGAATGGGCGCGCTTCCTATATGAACCATTGTTGCAGGATCGGGTGCGCCGCATCAGCGAAACTGATGACCCGCGCTTTGGCCAGGCGGTGGCGGCCCGGGTGCATGCCGGGCTAAAGCGCACCGGCGGGGTGCGGCCGCCACGTGAGTTCGTGCTGATGGACAGAAGCGCCATCGGCCTCGGCAGCGTGTTCTTCCGCATGGGGGCGGAGTTGAACTGGTGCCGGTTGTTTAATGAGCTGGTCGAGGGCTGGTCGGAGGCGGGCTTGCTGGCGCGACAGACGGCGGCTTTGGCGACGGCTGGGGTGCCGGTTTAGGCAAGATATTACGTCTCGCCGCTATCCAGGCTCGCCCAATGACAGCATCAAACGGTTCGCCCAGTTGAAAAACGCCGCGCCATGGATCGCGTCGGCAATTGCGAGATCATCCAGCCCGACCGTCCGCAAGGCGGCAATATCGGCGACCCCGAATCCTGTCGGGGTTTCAGTGAGCGCGACCGAGGCTGCCACCACCGCATTCCAGCGCGGATCGAGATCAACCTCCACGCCTTCGGCCAATAACTGATCGACATCGGCACTGCGTTTGGAGAAATGGCTGGCGAAGCGGGCGTGGACCGATGCGCAATAAATGCAGCCATTCAGTCGCGAGGTCGCCGCCGCCGCCAGTTCGCGCTCGGCGCGCGGCAGGCCGGCATTGGGGTTGTAGAAAATGTCCTTGTCGGTGCGGGTGCGGGCGCCAAGAATATCCGGATCGCGCGCCAGCAACATAAAATAGGCCGATTTGGCGCGGGCCGGATCGACCAGCCCGTCCCAATGGCGCGGGGTGAGATCCTCGGCCGGCAAGGGCGGCAGCCAGGGCAGCCAGTCGAGCTGATCTTGGGTGAAATTCGTTGGATGGCTGGGCATCAACTGGCCTCCGCAAGGGCGCGCAGCCCGATAATGACGCGGATCTGAAAGCTCAGAAACGCCACGAGTTGCGACAAGGTGACAATGCCGGTGGCCGACCACGCCGCGGCTTCGAGCTTGCGCAATGCGTCTGCCGAGGCATCGCGTGGGTGGAACACCAGCATATGCGAATGGCCGAGCGCTGCCGCGAGGCGTGGCCCGACATCGGTGATCGCGGTGAAGGTCGGGCCATCTTTGTCTTCCGCGCTGAGCGGGCCGGCGGGATAATGCCCATATGGGCCGGCGGTGGCGCCGCGCGCGATTTCGGCGTCGAGCATCAGGCGGAGGCTGGGCTGGGCCGCCAGGCCTGCGCGATAAAAGGCGGTGACGGCGGGCTGGCGATGGAGGCCTGCGACGAACACCGCAACCGCGTAACGTTCCAACAGGCTGATATCGACCGGCTCAGCCGGATGAAACAAGGCGAGATAGCTTGCCTGGGCATTGTCGCGCGCCTGCACCCGCTGGGCACGGAGCCTGTCGAGATGGGAACCGGGGGCAATGCCGACCAGCAGATCGATGACATCTGGATGGCTCATTGGGCTGCCTGCAACTGGCGGGCCTGGGTCCTTTGCCAGCCCAAGGCGGGCGCGACCTCGGTTGCGATGAGTTCGAGCGAGCGCAGGATCAGCGCATGGGGCGGGTCAATGGAATGAACCTGGAAGACCAGATCGGTCACCCGGTCGAGGGTGCGGTCGCGGCGCAATGCGCTAAGCACCTCATCAACTGTGCCGACATAGCTGTCGGTCGCCGCGATCAGGTCATCAAGGGTTTCGCCGGTCAAGCCGCGGCCCAAGCCCTTCATCCGCGCATCGTGCCGGCGCAGGCCTGAATCGGCGTAGCGCCGGGCTTCGTCGCGGCTATCGGCGACGAATAAGGTGCGCGAGCCGGTGATGCGGGGGGTGCGTCCGGCTGGCAGATTGGCGAGATAGGCGTCAATGATCGGGTTCTGAATGTCGGTCAGGCTGGCTTGGGGGGCGTCGGCCGGGCGCGGCTGGGTGCGCGACAGCATCAGCCCGTCACCATCCAGCCCGGCCCGCCTGCCACCCTCGACCGAAAACGTCGCCTGCCAGATGCGATCGAGCAGTTGCGCGCCGGCGGGGTAAAGCTGCGCGCCACCCCCGAGGCTCTCGCCACGCAGGGCGGCGCGCATCGCGATCATATTCTGCACGTAAACCGAAGTCCGGCCGGCGTTTTCCAACCCAAAAGGCGGGAAAGCCTGGGGATTGCCGCCCGAACCAACCCCGAGTTCAAGCCTGCCATCCGACAACAGATCGAACACCGCCGCGTCTTCCGCCACCCGCAACGGATTTTCCAGCGCCAGCGTCACAATCCCGGTGCCGAGCCGGATGGTGGAGGTGTGGGCGGCAATATGGCTGAGCAGCACGAATGGCGACGGCAGCCCGCCCTCATCCTCGAAAAAATGATGCTGGGCGACCCAGGCACTGTCGAAGCCCAGGCGTTCGGCATGGACAAATTGCTCGATTGCGAGGCGATATCGGCTGGCGGCGTCGGTCTGATCAAGCAGGCGGGAAAAGAAGCCCAATCGTTTCGCGGTCATACGTGAGGACCCTCCTGGGGTGAGCATAGGCCGGCCCGTGCTGAGGGGGAATGCCCCCAAATCAGCCGATGACCGGCAGATGGCAGGATGTCGCATGCGGGGCACCGGCCAGAACCGGGGGCGTCACCCGGCAGACATCCATCACATAAGGGCAGCGCGGGTGGAAACGGCAACCGGCGGGCGGGTTCATCGCGCTGGCAATTTCACCCATTGCGGCGGCCTCGCTCAGCACATGGTCGGGATCGGGCAGCGGCACCGCGGCCAGCAGGGCTTTGGTATAGGGATGGCGTGGGGCGGCAAAAACCTGCTCGGTCGGCCCGGCCTCGGCGAGGCAACCGAGATAAATCACCCCGACATCGCTGCTGAAATG
>JANYCX010000176.1 GCA_025360065.1 Acetobacteraceae bacterium
CAGATGCTGCCCCCCGCGCCATCACGGGTCGGCGTGTTGATGTATGCCGAGCGCAATGCTGTCCGCTCCGGTGGCCGGTTTGCCAGCTACACGGTCGGGCTGAGGCGCGATGATGGAACCCTGGTGCCGATTGGCCGCGGCGATGCGACGCTGCTCGATCCAGGCGTCCGCGCGGCCCTCGACGCCTGGGTAACCGCCCAAACGACCGAGCGTTTCGGTCCGGTCCGCGCGGTGGCGATCGGGCTGGTGCTGGAGATAAAATTCGATGCTGTCCGACGATCATCGCGCCACAAATCCGGGTTAGTGCTGGAAAACCTCCGGATTACCGCAGTCTGGCCAGGGCAGGACGTGGCATCGGTCGATCTGCTGGCGAGCCTGTGACCCCGGCATTTTAACGATATCTTGGCTCGTTGCATGCACAAGCGCGGGTGGCACCGGTGATCGACCCAGCGGATATTGAATGATTACCATTGATGGATTGATTTCGCGGCTGAGCTTGCGGGTGCAAATCGGCTTGCTGGCCTTTGTCGGGGTCCGCGCCTCGATGGATTATGCTGATTGACAAGGTCGCGTGCATTTCCAAGTTCTACCCGACGCTTGAACCGCCCTTGACCGCCGCCTGATCGCCGCCGGATTGACCGCCTGGCGCGGCCATGCTGCCCTGTCGTGGCATCACCAGGAATCACGCCATGGCCATTATTCCCAATCACACCCTGCGCCTGCTGCGCGCCGACAAACCGGCGCTCGGCCTCGGCATCAGCCTGCTGCGTAGCGTCGCGGCGCCGAGCCTCGCCAAAGCCGCCGGTTATGACTGGATTTTCATCGACATGGAGCACGGCGCGTTTTCTGTGCACGAAGCAACCCAGCTGTGTCTCGCCGCGCTGAATACCGGGGTCAGCCCGATCGTGCGGGTCTGTTTTGACGCGCTCGATGAAGGCACCCGGGTGCTTGATAACGGCGCCCAGGGCATTGTGGTGCCGCATATCGATACCCCGGCCCAGGCCAAGCGCGTCGCCGACGCGTTTCGCTATGCGCCCGAGGGCACGCGAAGCTGGGGTGGCGGCATCGCCCAGCACGGCTTCCTGCCGCCGGCGACCGCCCAGGCGCAGATTGAAATCAACGCCGAAACTGCTGTTGTCGTGATGATCGAAACCGCCGAGGCGGTTGCCAATGCCGACGCCATTGCTGCAACCCCCGGGATTGATGCGCTGCTGATCGGTACCTCCGACCTTACCCTCGATCTTGGGATTTCCGGCCAGTTCGGCCATGAAAAAGTCCAGGCGGCCTACAAAACCGTGATCGATGCCTGCAAAAAGCACGGCAAGCAGGCCGGCTTGGGTGGCATTTACGACGACGAATGGGCGCGGTTCTACATCAACATGGGCACCAAGTTCATTCTGGTCGGCAATGACCAGGGGCTGTTGCTGCAAGCCGCCATTGCCCGGACAAAGTTTATCAAATCGCTGCTGTGACGGCGGCACCGCTGCATCTGGCCGGCGAACGCCTGCTGCTCGATCCGGGCGGCGGGTTGTTCTGGCCGGGCCAGAAACTCCTGGCGGTGGCCGATCTGCACCTCGAAAAAGGCAGTGCGGCGGCCCTCAAGGGACACTTACTGCCGCCGTGGGATTCCACCACAACGCTCGATCGGGTCGCGCTGATGCTGCGGCGCTACAGGCCGGCGGTGCTGGTGGCGCTCGGCGACAGCTTTCATGATCGCCGCGGGGCAGGGCGGTTGGCGCCGTCCGACCGTGCCCGCTTGGCTGCAATCGCTGCCGGGACTCGGCTGATCTGGGTCCTCGGCAATCACGATCCGACCGCCCCGGAAGGACTGGCGGGCGAGGTGATGGATGAATTCCACCTGGGAAATCTGTTGTTTCGCCATCAGGCCCTCATCAAGGCGCGCGGTGAGATCTCCGGCCATTTTCATCCCAAGGCTTCGGTTCAGACCAGCGGCACGGTTGTCTCACGGCCGTGTTTCATGACCGATGGCACCCGGATTATGTTGCCTGCAATCGGTGCCTATACCGGAGGGTTGAATGTCCGCGATCCGGCCATTGCGGGCCTGTTTCCGCGCGGCGGACGGGCATTCCTGCTCGGCCGCGACCGGCTTTACAGTTTTGCGGTGACCCCGACACGCCCAGCCCGCACGCCAGAGGGTGCGCAAAACCAAAGCTGGCCCATATAACAGACGCATCCATCGCGCCTGGTCCGGCGTATCCCGTGGCATTCGGAGAATTTGGCGCATTCATGACCGGTCCTGTGATCCTGCTGCTGCGCCGGGAACTGCGTCTGGCCGATAATACGGCGCTCGCCGCAGCGATTGCGTCTGGGTGCCGGGTGTTGCCGGTCTTTGTGCTGGATGACACATCCCCCGGGCAGTGGGCAGCGGGCGGCGCGTCGCGCTGGTGGCTGCATCACAGCCTGCAAAGCCTCGCTAGCGATCTCGCGTCGCGCGGCGCAAAGCTGGTGTTGCGGCGCGGCGGCATCGCTACTGAAATCCCGCGTCTGGCGGCAGACATCGGGGCGTCTGCGGTCCATGCCGGGATGCCGACCGAGCCGTGGTCGCGGGAAACCTATCGCTGCCTGCGGGCCGCGCTTTCGGTGCCGCTGGTGGTTCACGAGACCAGCCTGCTGTTTCATCCCGACCGGATCAAGACCCAGGCCGGAACCCCCTATGGTGTCTTCACCCCGTTCTCCCGTGCCTGCCTGGCGCAGTTCCCGCTGGCCCCAGCTTTGCCGGCGCCGTCCCGGATCGACTGCTATCCTGGCATGCAATCCGATGATCTCGCCAGTTGGGATTTGCGGCCGACCGCGCCGGATTGGTCGCCCGGCCTGGGCGCGGTCTGGACCCCGGGTGAGGCAGGGGCGCAGGCGCGGCTCGCCGCATTCCTGACCGATGGGGTTTTGGATTATGCCGCCCAGCGCGATGTCCCGTCGGTCGATGGCACCTCCCGCCTGTCGCCCTATCTGGCCTGGGGGGAAATTTCGCCACGTCAGATTGTGCACGCTGTGGCCGACCACCCGGCGCGCGCCAAATTCATCAGCGAAGTGCTCTGGCGCGAATTTGCCGCCGGCTTGCTGTGGCACAACCCGGACCTGCCAAGCGACCCGCTGCGCCGCGAGTTCTCTGCAATGCAGTGGCACGACAATCCGGCTGCCTTGCGCGCCTGGCAACGCGGGCAAACCGGCATTCCGCTGGTCGATGCCGGCATGCGGCAGCTCTGGCAAACCGGATGGATGCATAATCGGGTGCGGATGGTGGTGGCGAGTTTCCTGGTCAAGCATTTGTTGATCCCCTGGCAGGTCGGGCAGGCGTGGTTCTGGGACACGCTGGTCGATGCCGATCTGGCGCAGAACGCGGCGTCGTGGCAGTGGGTCGCCGGGTGCGGCGCCGATGCCGCGCCCTATTTCCGTGTTTTCAACCCGGCCTTGCAGGGCGCGCGGTTTGATCCTGACGGCGCCTATGTTCGGCGCTTTGTGCCCGAACTCGCCGGCGTGCCGGACCGCTTCATCCACACCCCATGGCTCGCGCCCCGCCCGCCACGCACCTATCCCGCGCCGATCATCGACCTCGCCACCGGCCGCGACCGGGCGCTCGCCGCCTTCGCCGCGTTGAAAAAGATCGCGGTATGAGGCAGAAAATTGCGGTAATCGGCGCGGGCATTGCCGGGCTGTCGGTGGCCTGGATGTTGCGCGGCAAGCATGATGTGGCGCTGTTCGAGGCCGAGCCCCGGCCGGGCGGGCATGCCGATACCCAGACCGTGGTGGTGGGTGGTGAAACCATCAACGTCGATACCGGGTTCATTGTCTATAACACCCGCAACTATCCCAACCTTACCGCGCTGTTTGCCGAGCTTGGCGTGGCGACCCAGGCGTCTGACATGTCGTTCGGGGTTTCGCTCGGTGGCGGCCGGCTCGAATATGGCGGCGGCAATCTGGCGCAACTCTTTGCCCAGCCAAGCAATGCCGTCCGCCCGCGCTTCTGGTCGATGATCCGCGATCTGCTGCGGTTTTATCGCGACGCGCCGTTGCTGCTGGAAACCGAGGGCGCTGAAACCCTGGGCTCCTACCTCGATCAACATCGCTACGGTGTCGCCTTCGCCGAGGACCATTTGCTGCCAATGGGGGCGGCAATATGGTCGGCGTCGCTATCGGGGATGCGGGATTTTCCGGCACGGTCCTTTGTGCGGTTTTTCGTCAATCATGGGTTGCTCAACCTCAGCGACCGCCCGGCCTGGCGCACAGTGACCGGCGGATCGGCCAATTACGTGGCACGCCTGATGCGCGATCTGCCCGATGTTCGGCTCGCACGCCCAGTAACGCGCGTCGAACGCGCCGCTGCCAGTGTTGTGGTGAGCAGTGCAGATGGCGCCGAAACCTTCGATCAGGTGGTTTTTGCCTGCCATGCCGATCAGGCGCTGGCTTTGCTGGCCGCGCCGCATGCTGGCGAAACCGCGGTGCTCGGCGCGTTTCGCTTTCAGGATAATCTCGCAGTGCTCCATACCGATGCCGCGGTGATGCCCAAGCGCCGCCGCGCCTGGTCGGCGTGGAACTACAGCGACACCACCCCGGATGGCCCGGTCTGCCTGACCTACTGGATGAACCAGTTGCAGAACCTGCCCGGCAAAATCCCGGTGCTGGTGACCTTGAACCCGGCGACGATGCCGGCCCCGGATCGCATCTTGCGCCAGATCACCTATCGCCATCCGCAATTCGATACCGCCGCACTTACCGCGCAGACACAGCTCGATACCATCCAGGGGCGGGACCGCGTCTGGTTTGCCGGTGCCTGGACCGGGTGGGGCTTTCACGAAGACGGCATCGCATCTGCCGTGCGCATCGCCGATGCGTTGGGTGGCGCGCCGATCTGGGCGCAGAAGCGCGGGCGGGCACGATGACCGAGCAACCCGCGACCCTGCATCACGGCGTTGTTGCCCACACCCGTCACACCCCGTTCCAATATGGGTTTTCCTATCGGCTATGGATGCTGTCGCTCGACATTGATCGGATCGGCGACATCCGCTCGTGGATGTTCGGACACAACCGCCGTCGCCTGGTGGCGCTTTATGACCGTGACCATGGCGCACGGGATGGCAGTGCACTGCGGCCTTGGGTTGAACGCGAATTGCATCGCGCCGGGCTCGAATGCTGCGGCGCGCGCATTCGGTTGATGGCAATGCCACGGGTGTTTGGTTTTACCTTCAACCCGATTTCGTTCTTTTTCTGCTACACAGCCGATGGCAGGCTTGGTGCGGTGGTGCATCAGGTGAAGAATACCTTCGGTGATCAGATCGCCTATGTGCTGCCAGTGTCCGATGATGATGATGTCCGTATCCGCCAGACCACCGCC
>JANYCX010000216.1 GCA_025360065.1 Acetobacteraceae bacterium
CCCGGGCTGGCAGATGCGACCTATATCGAGCCGATCACCCCGGAATTTGTCGAGAAGATCATTGCGAAAGAACGTCCGGACGCGCTGCTGCCAACGATGGGCGGGCAGACCGCGCTCAATACCGCGATGTCGCTGTTCAAGTCAGGCACCTTGGACAAATACAATGTCGAACTGATCGGCGCGAAAGCCGATGTCATTGACCGCGCCGAGGACCGGCTGAAATTCCGCGACGCGATGAGCGAAATCGGCATTGAAAGCCCGCTCAGCCATATCGCCCATTCGATGGCCGATGCGTGGGTGGCACTGGCCGACATCGGCCTGCCGGCGGTGATCCGCCCAAGCTTCACCCTTGGCGGCACTGGCGGCGGCATTGCCTATAACAAGGAAGAATTCGAACGCATCGTGCAATCGGGGCTTGATGCCTCACCGACAACCGAAGTGCTGGTCGAGCAATCGGTGCTCGGGTGGAAGGAATTCGAGATGGAGGTGGTGCGCGACAAGAACGATAACTGCATCATCATCTGCGCCATCGAAAACGTTGATCCGATGGGCATTCATACTGGCGACAGCGTGACCGTGGCCCCGGCGCTGACCTTGACGGACAAAGAGTATCAGGTGATGCGCGACGCCTCGATTGCGTGTTTGCGCAAAATCGGGGTCGATACTGGCGGGTCAAACGTGCAATTCGCGCTCAACCCGGCGGATGGCCGCATGGTGGTGATCGAAATGAACCCGCGTGTGTCGCGGTCGTCGGCACTGGCCTCGAAGGCGACCGGCTTTCCGATTGCGAAAATCGCGGCCAAGCTGGCGGTTGGCTACACGCTTGATGAACTTACCAACGATATCACCATGACCACGCCCGCGAGCTTCGAGCCGACGATTGATTACGTGGTGGTGAAAATCCCGCGCTTCACCTTCGAAAAATTCCCTGGCACCCCTGCCCTGCTATCCACCAGCATGAAATCCGTCGGCGAAGCGATGGCGGTGGGCCGCAGCTTCGCCGAGGCTTTGCAGAAAGGCTTGCGCAGCATGGAAACCGGCTATTCCGGGCTCGATGCGATCGAGGCGCCAGGCGATGGCGGGCTTGATGCGTTTCGCGCCGCGCTGTCGCAACCCAAGCCGGATCGGATTGTGATGGCAGCCCAAGCCTTGCGTGCCGGCATGTCGGTTGAAGCCATCCATGACGCCAGCAAGTTCGATCCGTGGTTCCTGCGCGAGCTGGAAAAAATTGTTGCGACCGAGCGGGTGATCGCGGCGTCAGGCCTGCCGCAGGACGCGACCGGGCTGCGCGCGATCAAAGCGCAAGGGTTTTCCGACAAGCAACTGGCGCGGCTGACCGGCCAGAAGGAGCCTGCCGTCACCGCACTCCGCCACAGGCTTGGGGTGCTGCCGGTCTATAAACGCATCGACACCTGCGCTGGCGAATTCGCCTCGGCCACGCCTTACATGTACTCGACCTACGAAGGCGGCTTTGGCACCCCGGCATGCGAGGCCGATCCGACCGACCGCGAAAAGATCATCATCCTCGGCGGCGGGCCGAACCGGATTGGACAGGGCATTGAGTTCGATTATTGCTGCGTCCATGCGGCTTACGCGCTGAAGGAAGCAGGGTTCGAGACCATCATGGTTAATTGCAACCCCGAAACCGTCAGCACCGACTACGACACTTCGGACCGGTTGTATTTCGAACCGCTGACCGAGGAAGACGTGATCGCGATTATCCGGCGGGAACAATCCAACGGCACGCTGAAGGGCTGCATCGTGCAATATGGCGGGCAAACGCCGCTGAAATTGTCGCAGGCTTTGGCGAAGGCCGGCATCCCGATCCTCGGGACGTCGGCTGATGCCATCGACATGGCCGAAGATCGCGAGCGTTTCCAAGTTCTTCTGCAAAATTTGGGACTTCGTCAGCCGGAAAATGGCATTGCGCGCTCAACCGCCGAAGCCGAGAAAATCGCCGCCCGGGTTGGCTATCCCGTTGTCATTCGCCCGAGCTATGTGCTCGGCGGCCGGGCGATGGAAATCGTTTATGACGACCGGGGCCTGGCGCGCTACATGCGCGAAGCGGTGATCGTGTCGGGCGACAATCCGGTGCTGATCGACCGTTATCTGAGCGATGCGATTGAGGTTGATGTCGATTGCATATCGGATGGCGAAACGGTTTATGTCGCAGGCGTGATGGAGCATATCGAGGAAGCCGGCATTCATTCCGGCGACAGCGCGTGCGCCTTGCCGCCCTACACCTTATCGCCGGCAACCGTCACCGAGATCAAGGCCGAAACCGAGGCAATGGCCAAGGCGCTTGGCGTGGTCGGGCTGATGAATGTGCAATACGCGATCAAGGATAACGAAATTTTCGTTCTGGAGGTGAATCCGCGTGCATCGCGCACCGTGCCGTTCGTTGCCAAGGCAACCGGGGTGCCGATCGCCAAGATCGGCGCCCGGGTGATGGCGGGCGCACGGCTTGCTGATTTCCGACTGGATGACGACAGCATTGCGCCGCATGTCGCGGTCAAGGAAGCGGTGTTCCCGTTCGCACGCTTTCCCGATGTCGATACGATCCTCGGCCCTGAAATGAAATCGACTGGCGAAGTCATGGGGCTCGACAGCAGTTTCGAGCGCGCTTTCGCCAAGGCGCAGTTGGGCGCAGGCGTCATTTTGCCCGATAGCGGCTGTGCATTTCTGTCGGTGCGGGACAGCGACAAGGCCGCCGCAATCGCGGTCGCCCGTCGGCTGATCGAATGCGGTTTTACCTTGATGGCGACGCGCGGCACAGCGACCCGCCTGCGCGAAGCGGGGATAGAGGCCGCCATCGTCAATAAAGTGCTCGAAGGCCGGCCGCATTGCGTGGACGCGATCAAATCGGGCGAGGTCCAATTGGTGATCAACACCGCGTCGGGCGCACAGACCGTCGCCGACAGCTTCGATATCCGGCGTGGCGCGCTAATGCATGGGGTGCCGCATTTCACCACCATCGCTGGCGCGCGGGCGGCGGCGCATGCGATATCGGCGATCAAATCGGGCACCCTTGAAGTTATGCCGCTGCAAGCCTATTTTCGTAGCCCGTTCTGACGCGGCTGGGCCTTGGTGCCTGCTCGCGGCGGAACCGTATCTACCCACCCGGTTCCCCGTTCCTTTTCGCCTGAGGTTTGCCACGTGCAGAAGTTTCCGATGACTTTGCCAGGCCTGCAACGCCTGGAGGAAGAACACCGCCTGCTGAAAGGCACCGAACGTTTTGCCGTTATTCGCGCAATCGCCGAAGCGCGCAGCCATGGTGACCTGAGCGAAAACGCTGAATATCACGCGGCGCGGGAACGACAATCTTTTATTGAAGGCCGTATTCAGGAACTCGAGGAAATCATCGGCGCGGTCGAAATTATCGATCCGGCCTCAATTACCGGCGCCCATGTCAAGTTTGGTGCCACCGTCGAACTGATTGACGAGGAAACCGCAAAGCAATCAATCTATCAGATCGTCGGCGTGCATGAGGCCGACATCAAGCAGCGCCGG
This sequence comes from Acetobacteraceae bacterium, assembly GCA_025360065.1. Classification (GTDB taxonomy): domain Bacteria; phylum Pseudomonadota; class Alphaproteobacteria; order Acetobacterales; family Acetobacteraceae; genus CAITOL01. Next base: position 3,511 of record JANYCX010000216.1, read on the forward strand.
CTGTCGGTGTCGTCGCCGCTCGCCAAGGCATTGATCGGCAAAACCATTGGCGACACGGTTGGCGTGCCGACGCCGGGTGGTGATCGCAGCTACGAGATCGTTTCGGTCAAGTTCATCTAGTGATCACGCTTGCCGACGTGCGTGCGGCGGCGGCCCGGATTGCCGGCCAGGTGGTGCGCACCCCCGCCATACGCTGCGATGCTATTTCCCGCGTGGTGGGGGCGGATGTTACCCTCAAGCTCGAAAACCTTCAGGCGACAGGGGCTTTCAAGGAACGCGGGGCGGCAAATCGGCTGGCATTGCTGACAGACGATGAACGCCGCGCGGGGGTGATCGCGATGTCGGCGGGCAACCACGCCCAGGCGGTGGCACGCCATGCGATGCTGTCGCAGACATCGGCGGTGATCGTGATGCCCAAGCATACGCCCGCCACCAAGGTAACGCGGACCGCGTCCTGGGGCGCGCGGGTGGTGCTGCATGGCGATACGCTGGCGGACGCCGCCGCACATGCCGTTGAGTTAGCGGCCCGCGAAGGCCTGGTGTTCGTCCATCCCTATGATGATGAAGCGGTGATGGCCGGCCAAGGCACCCTGGCGCTGGAATTGTTGGAAGATGCGCCCGATCTCGACATGCTGGTCATCCCGGTTGGTGGCGGCGGATTGATCGCCGGGTGTGCGGTGGCGGCGGCAGGCGTCAAGCCGGGCATAGAGGTGATCGGGGTGGAGGTTGCCGCTTATGCCGCCCTTGCCCAGCGCCTCGCCGGGCAGCCAGTATCGGTGGGCGGTGCGACCATCGCCGAGGGCATCGCAGTGCGCGACATCGGTGAAACCCCGCTGAAGGTAATCCGCGCCTATGTCGCCGACGTGGTGGTGATCCCCGAACGCGCGGTCGAAGAAGCCATCGCGCTGCTGGCCGAGGGGGCAAAGATTGTCGCCGAGGGCGCCGGGGCGGCTGGAATTGCGGCGTTGCTGGCGTTTCCAGACCGTTTCGCCGGGCGCAAAATCGGCGTGCCGATTTGCGGCGGGAACATCGACCCGCGCATTCTCGCCAACGTGCTGCTGCGCAATCTTTTGCGCGATGGGCGCCTGGTGCGGCTGGTGCTGGAAATCCCCGATCGGCCGGGGGTGCTCGCCGAAATCGCCGGGCGGATCGGCAATGCCGGCGGCAATATTATTGATGTGTCGCATCACCGGCTGTTTGCGTCCCCCAGCGTGCAGACCGCCGAGCTTGAGGTGATGTTCGAGGCGCGCGATCCGGCGCATGGGGCGGAGATTACGCGGAATTTGGAGACTACTTTTACGTTGCGCAGGATATAACAGGAAGGATGTTATTTTTGTGAACAAAAAGAACCAAAAAAACTTTTTCAGTTCCTGGCCGTTGGCGTGCGTCCGACCGTCAGAGTGTCGGCATTGAGAGAACGGTTTCCAGCACGGGATCGCGCCCCGCATGGTGGCGTGATCGACAAAAATCACGGCTTTTGCAACAACTCCCCGAGTTCATCCGTGGTCGTCAGACGCACGAACCATCCGGATAATGTATCATTGGTATGGCGGATGATTTGATCGGCCGTAAGGGTGTCATTTGCCCAGGTGCTGTGCCCATCCGCGACGAGGGTAACGTCAAAGCCGAGGCTGCGCGCGCGGCGGCACGTGGTATCGACGCAAAGCTCGGTCTGTGCCCCGATAATAATCAGTCGATTTATTCCTC
>JANYCX010000243.1 GCA_025360065.1 Acetobacteraceae bacterium
GCCGCCTTCCCAGATGATCGCCTTCATTTCGACCAGATCGACGACGCCAATGAACTTGTCTTCCTCGCCGATTGGCAGCTGCAGCGGCAGCGCGATGATGTCGAGCTTTTCCTTCAACGTGTCGAAGGCGCGGTAGAAATCGGCGCCGGTGCGGTCGAGCTTGTTGATGAAAATGATGCGCGGCACGTTGTAGCGATCGGCCAGGCGCCAGTTGGTTTCAGATTGCGGCTGCACGCCGGCAACGCCTTCGATGATGAACACCGCGCCGTCGAGCACGCGCAATGACCGGTTCACTTCGATGTTGAAATCGATATGGCCGGGGGTGTCGATGATGTTGATGCGGTAGTCTTTCCACTCACACGTCACCGCGGCCGACGTGATGGTGATGCCGCGTTCGCGTTCCTGTTCCATGTAATCGGTGGTGGTGTTGCCGTCATGCACTTCGCCGATGCGGTGCGACATGCCCGTATAGTACAAGATACGCTCAGTGGTGGTGGTTTTGCCGGCATCGATGTGCGCGGTGATGCCGATATTGCGAATTCTGGCGAGCGGATTGTCGGACACGGTAGCCTCCATAGGCCCGCCGGCGAACGGCGGGAGCGAGCGAGCAAAAACGGGGAGTACGAGAAGGCGCTTCCATGCCTATCTCCGGGCAATTTTGCAAGCTTGCTGGCGCATTTGGTGTGCATGGCAGCGTATCAGGGACGCATTCGCAGCGGCGGGAATGGCGCCTGGGCGGCGAACGTCGTAATGTGACCCAATGATTAACCGCCCGTTGCACGCCGAAATACGGTTCGGTTGGGGGCGACGGGGTAGCATGGCGCTCCCCGCCGATCCGCGCGGCTGGCTGGCCGGGCAGTTGGACGGGCCGGATGCGGCGATGGACCGGCCTTGGCACAGCAGCGCCGAAGGGTTGCGCGCGATAAGGCTGGATCAGCAGGACAAAGACGGCAAGCAGGCGCATGTCCGCCCGATCATTACCGCGGACGCCGCCACTGCCATTGACGTATTGCTCACTACCGATGCCCCGTTCCGCGAGCGGTTGGTGTGGTTCTGGGCCAATCACTTCACCGTCAGCCTGCGGCGTGGGCAGGTTACCGCGCTCGCCCATGCTTATTTGCGCGAAGCGATCCGCCCGCATGTCACCGGCCGGTTTGAAGACATGCTGGTGGCGGTGATGCGCCATCCGGCCATGCTGATCTATCTCGATAACGCGCAATCCTTCGGCCCCAATAGCAACGCCGGGATGCGGGCACGGCGCGGACTGAACGAAAATCTGGCGCGTGAATGCCTGGAATTGCATACCGTGACCCCGGTATCGGGCTACACCCAGACCGATGTCACCGAATTCGCCAAGGTGCTGACCGGGTGGTCGGTGCGCTATGACGAGGAACCGCCGGGCTATCTGTTCCGGGTCAACGCCCATGAGCTTGGGTCGAAGACGGTGATGGGACAGGTCTATGCGGGTGGTGAGGGCGAAGGGATGCGCGCCCTTGGCTGGCTCGCCGAACAGCCATCAACGTATCGCAATCTGGCGACCAAACTGGTACGACATTTCGTCGCCGATGTGCCGCCGCCTGGCGCGGTGGCGCGGGTCGAGCGGGTGCTGAGCCAGACCAAGGGCAATCTCAAGGCGGCAGCCCTTGAGGTTGTCGCGCTGCCGGACGCGTGGACGCCGCTGACCAAATTGCGGCGACCGATGGATTATGTCGTTGGCGTGCTGCGTGCGTTGGATTTGCCGCAAGGCAGGCGCCCCGATCTGCGGGGCGTGTTCGGTATGCTGGGCCAACCCTATATGTCGGCCCCCTTGCCGAATGGCTGGAGCGACCTGGCCGAGGACTGGGCGGCACCGGAGGCGCTGCTACGGCGGATCGACTGGGCGTATAGCATCGCCGGACGTGCCGGGGACGCCGATCCGGTGGCCATTGCCGATGCCAGCCTGGGGGAATTGCTGCCAGCCGATACGATGTCCGCCATTCGCCGTGCCGGGGATCGGCGTGAGGCGCTGACCCTATTGCTCGCCGCTCCGGAGTTTCAACGTCGATGACCCTCATTGTCAGCCGCCGCGGCGCGTTGCTTGGGCTTGGCAGCGCCATCAGCCTGGGCGGTGCATCGCTGGCGGTGGCGGCGGCACCTGGGGAAAAGCGGCTGGTGGTGGTGCTGTTGCGTGGCGCGCTCGATGGGCTTGCGGCAGTGGCACCCTATGGCGATGCGGATTTTGTCGGCCAGCGCGGGGTGCTGGCGCCAGTGATGCCAGGCCAGCCGGGCGGGTTGCTTGATCTGGGTGGGTTTTACGGACTGCATCCGGCCTTGGCGGGGATGCACGGGCTTTATCAGGCCAATGAATTGCTGGTGCTGCACGCGATTGCCGGCGCGACCCGCAGCCGCAGCCATTTCGAGGCGCAGGACAATCTTGAATTCGGCACGCCCGACCATGCCAATGGCCCGCGCATGACCAGCGGCTGGCACAACCGGGTGGCAACCGGGCTGGCACCGACATCGCATGCCGAACTCGCCTTTGCGGTTGGCAGCGTGGTGCCGCTGATGCTGCGCGGCCCGGCGCCGACCGGAACCTGGTTGCCGGCGACAGCGACCCATCCGGGCACGGATTTATATGCCCGCATCGCGGCCCTGCATCGCCCGGACGCGATCACCGGGCGGGCGATCCGCGATGGCTTGCGCGATCGTGGTTTTTCCGAGGCGGTGCTGGCGGGTGCCGAGGCGCCGCGCAACACCGCCAACAGCTTTCCTGCGCTGGCCGAGGCGGCCGGGCGGTTGCTCGCCGATCCAAAGGGGCCACGGATTGCGGCGCTGGAACTAGGCGGCTGGGATACCCATGCCGCCCAGGCCCCCCGACTTGCCGGGGTACTTGGCCAGTTGGATCGTGGATTAATCGGGCTGAAGACCGGGCTGGGCGTGGCATGGGCGCAGACGGTGGTGCTGGTGATGACCGAGTTCGGCCGCACCGTGCGCGTCAACGGCACCAACGGCACCGATCACGGCACGGCGGGCGTGGCTTTTGCACTCGGCGGCGCGGTGGCCGGCGGCAAGGTGCGCGCGACCTGGCCAGGGCTTGCGACACCGAAGCTGGTTGACGCACGCGATCTGGCGCCGACCGCGGATCTGCGGGCGCTCGCCAAGGGGGTGCTGGGTGGGCATCTCGGGTTGGGTGCGGCGCAGCTAGCGACGATTTTCCCCGGCAGCGGCGATGCGGCACCGATGGCGGGGGTGTTGCGCGGCTAAAAAATGGCCCGTTCAGGCCATCTCGGTATCCAAAGCATACCCAGCCGCCCGCACGGTGCGCACCAGATCCAATTCGCCCTCGCCATTAATCGCCTTGCGCAGCCGGCGGATATGCACATCCACCGTGCGCGGCTCGACATGGATGTCCTTGCCCCACACCGCATCGAGCAATTCTTCGCGGGTGAACACCCGACGCGGATGGTTCAGGAAGAACTCCAGCAGCCGGTATTCGGTTGGCCCGAGATGCAGCGCGCGCGCGTTCCGGCTGACCCGGTGGGAGGTCAAATCCATCGTCACATCGTGGAACGTCAACTGTCCCTTGACCGGCACGGTGTTGGACCGGCGCAACAGCGCACGGACACGTGCGAGCAACGCCTCGATGCTGAACGGTTTGGTGATGTAGTCATCGGCGCCGGTGTTGAGGCCGCGCACGGAATCCTGATCCTCGGCGCGTGCGGTCACCATGATCACCGGCAGATCGCGGGTTTCCGGGCGTCGGCGGATCTGGCGGCAGACCTCAATGCCGGACATGACCGGCAACATCCAGTCGAGCAGCACCAGATCGGGCTGGGTTTCGGCGATGCGAATGATGGCTTCCTGGCCATCGACCGCTTCCTCGACCCGGTAGCCGTGCTTTTCGAGATTGTAACGCAGCATGGTGGCGATGGCGGCATCGTCTTCGACCACCATCACCAAAGGCTTGGTTTGGTTTACGGCACTATCCTGCATGCGGTTCATTCCTGTTAAATGCCCGCCGGCCGCACGACGGTGAAGGACGAGCTATCGGCCTTCGGCCGGGCGCCGGTCAGCGGTTCACCGGCAACGGCGTAGTAGATGGTTTCGGCGATGTTGGTGGCGTGGTCGCCAATGCGTTCAAGGTTTTTTGCAATGAACAGCAGATGGGTGCACGGGGTGATGTTGCGCGGGTCTTCCATCATGTAGGTGATGAGCTCCCGAAAAATGGTGTTGTACAGATCGTCGATCGGGGCATCGCTGCGCCACACCAGCAGCGCCTTGTCAGTGTCGCCATCGCCGATCGCATCGACAACCATTTTCAGGTTTTCCTGCACCAGCCGCGCCATCTGCGCGAGTCCACTGAGCGGAAAGCTGAGACTGAACTGGCTGAGCACCACGCTGCGTTTGGCCACATTGGCGGCATAGTCGCCGATGCGTTCAAGATCGGTGGTCATTTTAAGGGACGAAACGATCTGGCGCAGATCCTGGGCCATGGGCTGGCGCAACGCCAGCATGCGGATGACGAATTGTTCCGCCTCGTGTTCCATCGCATCGACTGCCGGATCGGCATCGATCGCCCTGGCGGCTGCCGCGGTATCACGCTGCACAACGCCCTGGATCGCCTGTTCGACCTGGTTTTCCACCATGCCGCCCATTTCTGTCATCAGGGCGCGCAGGCGCTTCAGTTCATTTTCGTAGCTTTTAACGATATGATCGGTCATCGTGGATCCCTCAGCCGAAGCGGCCGGTAATGTATTCCTGGGTGCGCTTTTCCTTCGGCGCGGTAAACATCTGGGCCGCCTGCGCCACTTCAACCATTTCGCCGAGATAGAAAAACGCCACCTGATCGGCGCAGCGCGCGGCCTGCTGCATGTTGTGGGTAACGATGGCGATGGTGAAGTCGTGCTTCAATTCATCGATCAGTTCCTCGATCTTCAAGGTGCTGATCGGGTCAAGGGCAGACGTCGGCTCATCCAGCAGGATCACCTCGGGGCGCACCGCAATGGTGCGCGCGATGCACAGGCGTTGCTGCTGGCCACCTGACAGCCCCATGGCCGATGTGGTGAGCCGGTCCTTGACCTCGCCCCACAGCGCCGCCCGGGTCAGCGACCACTCCACCCGCTCATCCATTTGCGCGCGGTTAAGGGTTTCGTGCAGCTTCACCCCGAAGGCGATGTTGTCATAAATCGACATCGGAAACGGCGTCGGTTTCTGAAACACCATGCCGATCCGGCTGCGCAACTGATTGAGGTCCATGCCAGGGGCGATGATATTTTCTCCATCCATCATCACCTCGCCGGTGGCGCGCTGGCCGGGATAGAGGTCGTACATGCGGTTGAGCACCCGCAGCAAGGTGGATTTGCCGCAGCCCGACGGGCCGATCATGCCGGTCACCTGGCCGGCCGGAAAATCGAGATTGATGCCCTTCAGCGCCTTGTTGGCGCCATAGTAGAAATCGAGGTTGCGAATGGAAATCCGCGCATCGCGCAACGGTGGCGATGCCCGCACCGCCATGGCGCCGATACCTGGTCTTGTGTCACCGGATTTTGTGGTGGTGCTCATAATATCGCTCCTAGCTGCGCGGACGCAGGACAATACGGGCAAGCACGTTCAGCGCCAGCACCCCGAAGGTAATCAGCAGCGCTGCCACCCAGGCCAGTTGGACCCAGTCATCAAACGGCGAGCCGGCGTACTGGTAGATGGTGACCGGCAGGCTCGCCATCGGCTTTCCGAGGTCTACCGACCAGTTCAGATTGCCGAGCGAGGTGAATAACAATGGCGCGGTTTCACCGGCGATGCGGGCGATCGCCAGCAGCACCCCGGTGGCAATCCCATCGCGGGCGGCGCGATAACAGATGAAAACGATCGATTTCCATTTCGGCGCGCCAAGTGCCACCGCAGCTTCACGCATCGCCACCGGGATCAGCCGCAACATGTCCTCGGTGGTGCGCACCACGATCGGGATCACGATGACCGCCAGCGCGACCGACCCGGCCCAACCTGAAAACCCGCCGAACGGGGTGACCAGCAACGTATAGACGAACAACCCGATGAGGATCGACGGCGCCGATAGCAGCACGTCGGACACAAAGCGCACTGCATCGCCCAGCTTGCTGCCGGCGGAATATTCGGCCAGATATGTCCCCACCAGCAGCCCGATCGGTGTGCCGATAGCGGTGCCCAAGCCTGTCTGGATCAGGCTGCCCAGAATGGCGTTCAACAGCCCGCCATTCGACCCAGGCGGCTTGGTAACGGTGGTGAAGACGCCCAGCGACAATCCCTTCATCCCGAGATACAGCAAGGTCGCCAGGATTAAGACCAGAAACGCCAGCCCGATTGCGGTCGCGAACAGGCACAGGCCTTGCACGACATGGTCCTGAAAGCGTCGCTTGCGCGCCAGTCGATCGGCGATCTTGCCATCGCGCGCCGGACCGCTGGACTGCATGGTTTGGCTGGCGCCGGTCATGTCCTGGCCCCGGTGCGCAACAACATGCGCGAAATCGCCAGCACGATGAAGGAAATGACGAACAACAGAAAGCCGAGCGCCATCAGCGAGGCAAGCTTCAGGCTGCCGACTTCACTTTCTGGAAACTCCAACGCGATCAGCGAGGCAATTGTGTTGCCAGGCCCGAAGATCGAGCCGCTGATCCGGTTGGTGTTGCCGATAACGAAGGTGACCGCCATTGTTTCGCCCAACGCACGGCCCAGACCGAGCATGATCCCGCCCATCACCGAAATCCGTGTGTAGGGGATCACAATTGCACGCATCACTTCCCAGGTGGTGCAGCCCAACCCGTAAGCGCTTTCCTTGAAGACCGGCGGCACGGTCTGGAACACGTCGCGCATGGTCGCCGCAATGAACGGGATGATCATCACCCCGAGGATCAGTGCCGCAGTGAAAATGCCGGTGCCAAACGGCGGGCCTTGGAACAGGAAACCGATCCAAGGCGCATCGCCAAGAAGATCAATGACGAAGGGCTGAACATAGTCGGCCATCACCGGGACAATGACGAAAAACCCCCACATGCCATAGATAATCGACGGCACCGCAGCGAGCAGTTCGACCGCTATCCCAACCGGGCGTTGCAGCCAGTTCGGCGCCAACTCGGTCAGCCAGAAGGCAATCCCGAAAGCGATTGGCACCGCCATCACCAGCGCCAGGATCGAGGTGACGATGGTGCCATAGATCGGCACCACCGATCCGAAGACCTGTTTCACCGGGTCCCAATCCGCACTCGTCAAAAAGCCGACCCCGAATTGTCTAAAGGCCGGAAGTCCGCCAATCAGCAGCGAGACGATGATCGCGCCAAGCAACACCAGCACCAAAATACCCGCGCCGGTTGCCAGGGCTTGGAAAATCATATCGCCGTATGAGCCTCGACGGCTCGGCGCGGTGGCAGTCTGGGGCACCGGAAAAGTTCCGTTTCAAAGGGATGCGGCTGGGGGAAATGGTCAATCAGCCTTTGATTTCGGCTTTCCAGCTGGCGCGCACCGCGTCCTGGACCGCAATCGGCAGCGCGATGTAGTCCAGGTTTTTGGCGATATCGGCGCCATTCTTATAGGCCCAATCGAAGAACTTCATCACGTTGGCGCTACGGGTCGTGTCCTTGGGGTCTTTCGGCAGCAGGATGAAGGTCGCCGAGACGATCGGCCAGCTCGTCGCGCCTTGGGTGTCGATCAGGTTGACCGCGTAATCCGGGGCGTTCTTCCAGTCAGCATTTTCAGCAGCCGCGGCGAACGAGGCCAGTGACGGCTTAACGAAGTTGCCGGCTTTGTTGCGCAACTGCGTCGTGGTCAGCTTGTTCTGGATCGCATAAGCGTTTTCGACGTAGCCGATCGCACCCTTGACCTGGCGAACTGTGGCTGCAACACCATCATTGCCCTTCGCGCCATTGCCGGCCACCCATTTGACGCTGGTGCCTGAACCAACCTGGGATTTCCACTCAGGGCTGACAGTCGAAAGATAGGACGTCCAGACATAGGTCGTGCCAGACCCATCCGCGCGATAGACCGGCGCGATGGCGAGGTTGGGCAGGGTGACGCCCTTGTTCAGTTCGACGATCTTGGGATCATTCCACTTGGTGATCTTGCCAAGATACATCTCAGTGATGATCTCGCCGGTCAACTTCAGCTGATCGATTTCAACGCCCGGGATGTTCACAATCGCCGAAAGCGCGCCCATCACGGCGGGGAATTGCAACAGATTGGCGGATTTCAACTTGGCGCTGTCAACCGGCGCATCGGAGGCGCCAAAATCGACGGTGCGATTGAAAATCTGGGTCTGCCCGGCACCGGAGCCGATCGCCTGATAGTTCAATTCAAGCCCGGTGGCAGCCTTCGCGGCTTCCCCCCATTTGGCGTAAACCGGGGCCGGGAACGTCGCGCCCGCGCCAGTGATCTGCTGGGCCAAAACGGGCGTTGCGACGAGACTAAGCGCCACCATGGACGCAGTAAAATAAGACGGAACTCGCATAGGATTTCCTCGACCGGGCTGCCGATTGGCGCCACCTGCGATCCTCCTACGCCGGGAGCGCTTCACCAAGATGACAGATTTATGACCGATTGATGACAGTGCGCGCGAGTCAGCCACCCACTGCTGTCAGCCGGCCATAGAAAACCACCGGTCCGGTCGGCAGGCCGGTGGGCGATCCGCCCTCGGGTTCCTGGCTGATCAGGATCAGCATGTCGGGCACGGCGCGCAGCGACGATGGGCTGACAGTGAAAGCCCCCGCCTCGCGCGGCAGCACGCCAAGGCTGCGTGGCGTGGTGGTGCCGGGTGGCAAGCCCCAAAGTTGCAGCGACCGTCCGGGCGGCGCTTGCGGCCGAACCCCGGCGGCCGAAACCGCGGCCGCAAGTTGCAAACCGCCCGTGCCATCAACCCGCGCGAGATAGGCGGGCTGGCTGGCGTCGGCGACCAGCACCGCTGTCATCTGATTGCCCGCCGGGCGCGGCAACACCGCGAACACGCCCAACCCGGCTGCGACCAGGCTGGCGCCAATTGCCCAAGCCGGCCAGATCAAGCGCCAGGGTTTTGACTGGCGCGATGGCCATAGTCGCGCCTCGATCGTCGTCCACAAGCCAGCCGGCGGGGCTTGCGGCGTCATGTAAACGCCAAGCGGGGCAAGCCGGCGTTCCCAGGCATCGACCGCAGACCGCAATGCCGGATCGGTCGCCATCGCAATTTCAACCGCGTCGGATTGATCCTGGTCAAGGGTTCCAAGCACGTATTCGCCAGCCAGCAGGTCGCGATCGGGGTCGGTCATGCCAGACATTCCCGCAAGTTCAGCAACCCGCGACGGATCCAGGACTTCACCGTGCCCAAAGGCTGGCCGAGGCGTTCGGCGATCTGCGGGTGGGATAATCCGTGCACGAACGCCAACATCACGCCCTCGCGATTGCGCACGTCAAGGCGTTCCAGGCAGACCCGCAGCCGCATCCGGTCCTGATCGCCTTCGAGCCGATCGAGCGCATCGGGCGCGACCACACCATCGCCGAGATTGGGGTCGTCGGTGGGAATTTCCCGGCCGCGCCGGCGCACCGCGTCGAGGGCGGCGTGGCGCACGATGGCGGCGAGCCAGGCCGTTGCCTGGCCCCGGTCCGGGTCGAACTGGGAGGCGCGCTGCCAGATTTTGACGAAGCTATCCTGCATCGCGTCGGCGGCGGCCGAGCGGTCGCGCAGAATGATCATGGCAACGCCGAATAGACGGGTCGATTGGACGAGATAAATCGCGCGCAGCGCATCCCGGTCACCGTTGGCAACCCGGATCAGCAATGCGCCGAGGTCAGGATCATCGCCCATCTGGCATCAGCGCAAAATCCCACCGGGTGCAACGGTGCCGGACGGGTGTACAACGCCGCCATTTGTGCCGGCGGCGGGCCGCACCGCACCATTATTTTCACCGGTTGCCTTGCGTATCCCGCCATCCGGCATCGGCTGAGTGGCAAGCTTGGGCGGCGCGGGGGCAATCGGTGTCGGCACGGGATCTGGCACGGTTGCCAGTGCACTGGGGGGTGCTGTTGGCACCGGGGCGGGGGCGGTCGCCAACGCGCTTGGCGGCGCTATCGGCACGGGTGCGAGGGCCGCCGGTGCAATCTGGGCAGGTAATATCGTTGCTTCCATCACCGTTGGACGCGTCGCCTGCACCATTGCAAAGCCGGCCAAGGCCACCGCGGCGAGCGATGCGCCCACCGCCCAGACCCGCCAGACATCCCAAGCCCATGTGGTTTTGCGCAGGGTCGGGGCGGCAAGTTTGGGCAAACCTGCCTCAATCCGGTCCCATAATTCGGGGGGCGGCGCTTCCTGGGTTGCGAGGCTTGCAAGCGGGGTCAGCCGGTCTTCCCAGGCTTCGACCGCACGGCGCAGGCCATGATCGGCGCCAAGTGCCGCGGCAATCGCTGCCGCCATCCGCGCATCAAGTGTGCCGAGCACATATTCACCGGCCAGCGCCTCGCGCTCGTGCTGATCGGTCGGGAGATGGACGGTCATGACGCCATACACTCCCGTAGTTGCAACAAGCCGCGACGGATCCACGACTTGACCGTGCCAAGCGGCAAATCCAGCCGCGCGGAAATTTCCGGATGCGACAGGCCATGCACGAAGCCAAGTACGATCGCATCACGGTTTTTGGGTTCGAGCCCAGCAAGACAGTGGCGGAGTTTACCGTTTTCCTCGACCGTTTGCAGCGCGTCGAGCACGTCGGTTTCGACCGGCCGATCGCCGAGATTGGGATCATCGGACGGG
>JANYCX010000129.1 GCA_025360065.1 Acetobacteraceae bacterium
CCGGTCGCCAGCACCGACCCGCGCCTCGCGGAACGGTCCATCGGGCGTGCCGATGCCAAGGTCACGGTCCATGAATTCTACTCGATGACCTGTTCGCATTGTGCCACCTTCCATAAGGAAAGCATGCCCCAGATCCACAAGGAGCTTATCGATACTGGCCGCATCCGCATGGTTTTTCATGATTTTCCGCTCGACAGGCTGGCGCTGACCGCGTCCGTCATCGCGCGCTATCTGCCGGCCGAGCGCTATGAGCCGTTCATCGGCGCGCTGCTGGCGTCACAGGAGCGCTGGATTTACGCCAAAGCGCCGAACGCGCCGACCGATGAAATCTGGAAATTCGCCGCCCTCGCCGGGCTGTCACGGGCCAATTTCGATGCGGCAGTGGCCGACCAGGCCACCAGCAACGCTTTGCTGTCCGCCCAGGACCGCGACGGAAAATCCTATCAGATCGACTCGACACCGAGCTTCGTTTTCCAGGGGCCTAAAGTTGCCAGCCGACGCGAATCGGGTGGGCGCAGCTTCCTCGATTTCGCCAAGCTGGTGGTCGAAGCCGGCGGATGATTGTTTGGCCGAAAGGTCGAGCATAAAGTAACAGGAACAACCATCTTGCCCGTCCAGTTCAGCCGCATCCGGATCGCCGGGTTCAAATCCTTCGCCGAACCCGCGGTGGTCGAAATCCTGCCAGGACTGACCGGCATCGTCGGCCCCAATGGCTGCGGCAAGTCGAACGTGGTCGAAGCCCTGCGCTGGGCGATGGGGGAAACCTCGGCCAAGTCGCTGCGCGGTGGGGAAATGGACGATGTGATCTTCGCCGGCACCGCGGCACGTTCAGCGCGCAATATCGCCGAGGTTACGTTGCGGCTTGATGAAACCCTGGGCAGCGCGCCCTCGCCGTTCCACGAGGCGCCGGAGCTTGAGATCAGCCGGCGCATCGAGCGCGGCAATGGCTCAGTCTATCGCATCAACGGGCGCGAAACCCGGGCGCGTGATGTGCAGACCTTGTTCAACGATCTGGCAACCGGCGCGCATTCATCCGGGCTGGTAAGCCAGGGCCGGGTCGGCGCGCTGGTCAGCGCCAAGCCGGATGAACGCAGGTTATTGCTCGAAGAAGCCGCTGGAATAACAGGATTGCATGCCCGCCGCCACGAGGCCGAACTTAAGTTGCGCGCCGCCGAGGCCAATCTCGAACGCGCCGAAGATTTGCGCGGGCAATTGGACGTGCAGTTGGAAAGCCTCAAGCGGCAGGCGCGCCAAGCCAATCGCTACCGGGCGATATCGGGCCTGGTGCGGACGGCGGACGCCGAACTGATGGCGCTGCAACGGGCGCGGGCCGAGGCATTGCGCGCCACCGCCAATGCCGCGTTGCATGCCGCACAAGCCGCGATCAGCGACTTCACCATCGGTGCGACCGAAACCGCCACTGAGGCCACCATGGCCGCGGCCGCCCTGCCCGCATTGCGCGAAGGCGAAGGCGAGGCCCGCACCGCGCTGGAACGCCGCCGCATTGCGGGCGAGGCGTTGGCCGCCGAGGAAGCCCGCGCCCGGGCCGCACTGGACGCGATTGAGGCACGGTTGCGCCAGTTGCGCGCCGATCTTGCCCATGCCGAACAGCTTCTGCACGAAGCCGATGGCGCCAGTGCCCGACTTGCCGAGGAAGATGCCGGGCTTGCCACCGAACAGGCATCCCATCCCGCCCGGTTTGATGCGGCTGAAACCGCAGTAATCGAAACCGCCGAGGCCGCCGCCGCCGCCGATGCCCACGCCAACCGCGCCACCGAACACGCTGCCGACATTGCAGCCCGCCATCGGGCGCTGTCCGAAGCGTTGGGACACGCCGACATCCGCGTCCGTCGTCTTGGCGAACAGTTTTCGCGCATTGATGCCGATCAGCAGACTGTCGCGGCAAGATTGGTGGCACCCGCAGCCCTTGCCGCCTGCCTTGCCGCCCGCGATGACGCCGAAGCCTGCGTGGCCATTGCCCAAACCGCGCTGGCCGAGGCAGAGAAAGCCCGCCAAACCATCGTAGAAGCCGCCAGCGCCACCCGCGCCGCCGCGCTGGATGCTGCCGCAACCGCGCGCAAGGCCGGGGTGGAGGCGGCGGGCGAATTGCGCCGCAGCGCCACCGCCACCGCCGCCGCCCAGCGCGCCGAGGCCCGCCAATCGGTCACCACCGCACGTGACCAGTTCGCCGCCGCCGAGCAGGCGCGCGCCGGTCTGGCCGCCGAAACCTCGGCGTTGGCAGAAGTACTGGCGGTCAAGGACGGCGAGCGTTGGCCGCCATTGGTCGACCAGATCACCGTGCCGGCCGGGCTGGAAGCAGCCCTCGCGGTGGCATTGGCCGACGGGCTTGATTCGGCGATTGATTCGGACGCAGCACGCTTCTGGCACGCCCTGCCCGCCTTCGCCCCCGCGCCCGCCCTGCCGCCTGGGGCCGAAACGCTGCTTGGGCTGGTGCAGGGGCCACAAGCCCTTGCCCGCGCGTTGTCGCAAATCGGCGTGGTCGATGATGGCAGTGCGGCGCAAGCGAGCCTTGCCCCCGGCCAAATCCTGGTCAGCCGCTCTGGCGGGTTGTGGCGCTGGGATGGCTACACTGTGCGAGCCGGCACCCCGTCGGAAGCCGCCATCCGCTTGCAGCAGCGAAACCGGCTTGCCGCTTTGCGTATCCGGCTCGCTGAGGCGACCGCGATTGCGGCGACCAGCCAGACCGCACGCGCCGCCGCCGAGCAGTCCAGCAACACTGCCTTGGCGGCCGCCGATCGTGGCGAACGCGACGCCGCCGCCACCGCCGATGCCCAGGACCGCGCCGCCCGCGCCGCCGCCGAGGCTGCCGAAGGTCGCGCCCGCACTGACGCCGAAGCCCAGGAACGTGCGGCCCTGGCAACCGAACAGACTGCCCGACACTTGCGGCGCGGCGCCGAACAAACCCTCGAAGCCGCCCGCAGCGCCGCAAATCGCCTGTCCAGCCAATCCGCCGAGGCCACTGCGCGGATGGGCGCGCTCACCGTGCAAGCCGCCGAGCTTGGCCAAAGCCGACAGGAAGCCGAGGCCGTGCTGGCCGCCGCCCGCGTTGGCATGGCCGACCTGCCCGATCCAGCCGCCGCCCGCGTGGCGTTGGATCAATCGCGTGCAGCTTTTGCCACCGCGCGCGCGGCCGAGGCGACTGCCCGCGCCGAACGCGACGGCCTCATCCGCCGCATCGATGCCTGCCGCGATCGCCGCGCCACCATCGCCCGCGAACGCACCGACTGGCTGCAACGCGCCAGCGATGCGCGCGGCCGGGTCGCCGATCTTTCCCGACGGCGTGACGATGCCGCCGCTGAATTGCTCGCCCTATCCGCCGCCCCGGCTGAAATCGCCGCAAGCCGCGCCGTCGCCATCGATGCGCTGGACGCCGCAGAGGCCCGCCATCGCCGCGCCGCCGACGCGGTCAGCATCGCTGATGCCCGCGCGCTCGCCGCTGATCGGGCCGCGCGCGCCGCCGAAGCCGCTTTGGGGCAGGCCCGCGAAGCCGCCATCCGCGCCGAGGCCGAAGCCCACGCCGCCAATGCCGCCTGGGGCGTGGTCGCCGAACGCATTGTGGAAAAGCTCGGCGCGACGCCCGACCTGCCCGAACCGCCGGCCGATTGCGGGCTTGAGGCCGAGGACAAAGCCCGCCGTAAGCACGAACGCCTGTCCCGCGAGCGCGAAGAAATCGGGCCGGTGAATTTACGCGCTGAGGTCGAGGCCGATGAAATCGCCGGCCAGATCGCCAACATCGTCAGCGAAACCGCGGAGCTCACCACAGCGATCGCCAAGCTGCGCGGCTCGATCGGGCATCTCAACCGTGAGGGCCGCGAACGCCTGTCGGCAAGTTTTGCTGCCATCGATGCGCATTTCCAGACGCTTTTCGCCCGCATGTTCGGTGGCGGGCGGGCGCATCTGGCGATGGTGGGGTCGGACGATCCGCTGCAAGCCGGGCTCGAAATCTATGCCCAACCGCCGGGCAAGAAGCTCGCTACACTGTCGCTGCTGTCGGGTGGCGAGCAGGCGCTGACCGCCTTGTCGCTGATCTTTGCGGTGTTCCGCTGCAACCCCGCGCCGGTGTGCGTGCTGGATGAGGTTGATGCCCCGCTTGATGACGCCAATGTCGATCGGTTCTGCACACTTTTAGAGGACATGGTTCGGGAAACCACCACGCGGTTCCTGGTGGTGACGCACCATCCGATGACGATGGCGCGAATGGATCGGCTTTACGGGGTGACGATGCAGGAGCGCGGGATTTCCCGGCTGTTGTCGGTCGATCTGGCGGCGGCGACTGACATGGTCGATCCGCCACGGATGGCGGCAGAGTAAGGCAAAACCGGGAAGTTTTTTTGCTCCTTTTTTTCAAAAAAAAGGAGTGCTTCCTTCGCGTTAGATTGCCTTCGACAAACCATTATTATTACAACAAAAAGCACAAAACCCATGGCCACCCCGCCGAATAACACCGCTGTAGGCTGGTATCTCGGCAGCGTCGCCACATTCATGATCCCGGCCGGCATCCAGATGGTGGTGCTGCCCTATTTGCTGGCGATCGAGCTGCATCAGCCCGCGACGCGGCTGGGCATTACGCAGATGTTCGGGCAGTTGCCGATGCTGGTGTTCCTGCTGTTCGGCGGCTGGCTTGCCGACAAGGTGGACCCGCGCCGGTTACTGATCGGGTTGCAGGCCATTGCGGTGCTGATGCCGCTGATCCTGGCCTATTTCGTCTGGCGGCGGGACATCACCGAAACCCTGCTGATGCTGTACGCCCTCGCCTGGGGGGTGGTTACC
>JANYCX010000014.1 GCA_025360065.1 Acetobacteraceae bacterium
CCACCAGATTGGCCCCGTCCCCCTGAAACCGGCCCATCCAACGCTGGGTGTCATCGCCGTCGGCAGCGCCTGGATAGGGGACACCGACCACTATGATATCGCCATCGTCCGAGTCCAACTTCCAGCCCGGCTGATATATCTGGAAAACCGCGTTCGCCTCGGTGCTTTTGACGCTGACGTCCGCAAGCTGCCCGGCCTTGACAGACAGGCTCCAGCAGGCAAGCTCACCACGCGCGATGCCACCAGTGACCTCGATGCTGATGCCACCTGGTTTGAACTGAAGCGGCCGCACGACCGGACAAGGTTTGGCGTTCGCGGAATAGCCATTGCAGCCGATCACCAGCAAGCATACGATAGAAATCACGTTCCGATTGCTCATGTTCGCGTAAACTCTCACATGAAAGAGGCGTCGATGTTGGGTATCACCAAGCAAGTTCTGACACAAATTGCGCCGCGTTTTCATGGCGCAAAAAACAAGTCTCAGGCCGATATAATAGACCAAATATCAAAAACGATCGCAGCGACAACACTGGACTATGGTATCTCGACGTTTCTGCGGATGGCACATTTTCTGGCGCAAATCTGCGCCGAATCTGACGGGTTTTCAACCCTGCACGAATATGCCAGCGGCAAGGAATATGAAGGTCGGATCAAAGATCTCGGCAATACCCAAGCCGGTGACGGAGTGCGTTACAAGGGCCGGGGATTGATACAACTGACCGGCCGGGCAAATTATCGCACTATTGGGAAGGCTTTGAACCTGCCACTCGAAGAAAAGCCCGAGATGGCCGCCGAGCCTGCTCTGTCGGTCCGTACGGCGTGTGAATACTGGAAACAAAGGCACATTAATCACTTCAGTGATCATGATGACATCATTCATGTGACACGGCGGGTAAATGCCGGATTAAATGGACTCGATCAGCGCAAAAAATATCTCGAACGTGCCAAAGCGGCATTGACCGCCGGTTCCCAACTGCCTGTCGTTTTCGCGGCGGACATAGGGCACATAACTTTCCATGGATATTCCATAAAATTCAGCTTTTGATTCTCAATATTCGCGCCCAATCGGCACGCGGCTTTAATATCGCCTGGTCCAGCTGCGCCTCTCCCCACCTTCCGCCCCACTCCATTGTCGGCTATCACAACAACGCAACCACGGGACCACCAATCCGGGAGCGGACTAATGAGCGACAATCCATTCGCCGAGCCGGACGACAATGACCGGACTGTGATCCGGCCCGCCCCAGGCGGCCGCCGGCCTGCGGCACCGCAAGCGCCGCCATCCGCGCCATTTCAGGCCGCGCCCTTTCAGGCCGCGCCACAGACCGAACCGGCCGCGACAGCGTCGCGCACACTCGCCGAGGGCACTGAAAATCTGACGATCGGCGACAGCCCGCTTGCCGCCGCTGCGGCGCCGTTGCTGCAATTGCTCGCCCGCCTGCGCAATACGGCATCCGCGCCTGACTCGGGTGATCTGCGCGAACGCACCGTCCAGCAAATGCGCGCCTTTGAACAGCGCGCCCGCGATGGCGGGGTGCCGATGGAACAGTTGCGCCCGGCGCATTACACGCTGTGCGCCAGCCTTGATGACGTGGTGATGAACACCCCGTGGGGCGGCGCCGGCGGCTGGGATGCGCGGTCTTTGGTCGGCACGTTCCACCAGGAAGTGCGCGGCGGGGAACGGTTTTTCGACTTGCTCGGCCAGATGAAACAAAACCCCGGCACCTATCTGCCGGTGCTTGAACTGATGTATATGTGCCTTTCGCTCGGGTTCATGGGGCGGCATCGGCTGTCGCCGCGCGGGGTGGCGGAAATCGATCGGCTGCGCGAGGAAACCTATGCCGTCATCGCCCGCCAGCGCCAGGCGCATGAGGCCGGGTTGTCGCCGCATTGGCAGGGGCTCGACGCACCATATCGGCCGGCCCGCGCATCGTTGCCAGTCTGGGTAGCGGCGGCGGCGGCGCTGGCGGTGGTTGGCGGGCTGTTCATCTTTGTGTCTGGCGGGCTGGCCGCGGCATCCGACGATCTTTATGCCCGCATGCTGGCCGCCCCGCCGACGACCATGCCGGCGATTTCGCGGGCGGCCATTGTGGTGCCGCCGCCACCGCCACCGGCGCCGCCGGAACCAACCGCGATCGACAAATTGCGCGCCTTCTTAAAGCCTGAAATCGACCAGGGGCTGGTCAGCGTGCTCGGCACCGCGTCCACCCCGGTGGTGCGGATCAGCAATCGCGGCATGTTCCCGTCCGGCAGCGGCACGTTGCAGCAGGGGTTCGTGCCGCTGCTTGAACGGATTGGCACCGCGCTGAAGGCGGAAGCCGGCATAGTGAAGGTGATCGGCTACACCGATAACCAACCGATCAACACTGTCCAGTTCCCCGGTAATTTCCAGCTTTCCACCGCGCGCGCCCAAGCCGCACGGGCGGTGGTTGGCCGCACGGTGGGGGATCCGGCGCGGATTTCGGCCGAAGGTCGGGCGGATGCCGATCCGATTGGCGACAACGCCAAGCCGGAAGGGCGCGAACAAAATCGCCGCATCGAAATCGTGCTGTATCGTCAGGGTTGATTAGTATGGCGTCCATTTTGCAGTTTTTTATCTCACGCTGGTTCCTCAGCCTGATCGGGACCGCGCTGCTGTCGGTGTTGGTGTGGGTGTTCGGGCCGTTCCTGGCGGTGCTCGAAGGCGGGCTGGCGCGGCTTATCGCAATCGGGGGGATGCTGCTGGTGTGGGCGGCGGTGAACCTGCTGCTTGACCTGCTGCGCCGCCGCCGTGACCAGGCGCTGACCGTGGGCGTGGCTGGCGGGGCGACCGACCCAACGGTTGCGGCAACCGCCGAGGAAACCGCCGCCCTGCGCGACAAGCTGACCAACGCGCTGGCGTTGCTGAAAAAGGCGCGGGGCACTCGCGGCTATCTCTATGAACAGCCCTGGTATGTAATTATCGGCCCGCCGGGTGCGGGCAAGACCACAGCGTTGCTCAATGCCGGGTTGAAATTCCCCCTCGCCGCCGAAATGGGACAGGCAGCAATCGCCGGGGTTGGCGGCACGCGGCTCTGCGACTGGTGGTTCACCGAGGACGCGGTGCTGATCGACACAGCCGGGCGCTACACCACCCAGGATTCGGACGCGACGGTGGATCGGGCCGGCTGGGAATCGTTCCTCGACCTGCTCAAGCGCACCCGGGCCCGCCAACCGCTCAACGGGGTAATCGTGGCGATCGCACTCAGCGATATTGCCGCAGCCCCCGCCGCTGAACGCACCGCCCATGCGCGCGCGATCCGGAACCGGGTGAAGGAGCTGGAAGCGCGGCTGGGCGTGCGGGTGCCGATCTATGCGCTGTTCACCAAAAGCGATCTGATCGCCGGATTCACCGAATTTTTCGACGATCTCGATCGCGAAAAGCGCGATCAGGTGTGGGGGGCGACCTTCCAGATTGCCGTCAATGAGCTTGGGACGGTTGGGCAATTCACCGCCGAATTCAAGCTATTGGTCGATCAGCTTAATGCGCGTCTTTATGATCGGATGCAGGGCGAGCGCAGCCCGGACCGACGCGCGCTGATCGCCGGCTTCCCGACCCAGGTTGCCAGCCTGGAACAACCGCTGACCAGCTTCCTGCAGGAAGCGTTTGGTGGGTCGCGGCTCGACCCGGCGCCGTTGCTGCGCGGCGCTTATCTTGCCTCCGGCACCCAGGAGGGCACCCCGATCGACCGTCTGACCGGCGCGCTGAGCCGGACTTTCGGCCTCGATCAGCGTCGTGCGCCCAGCCTGCGGCCCGAACATGGGCGCAGCTATTTCCTGGGCCGGCTGCTGAGCAAGGTCATCTTCGGCGAGGCGATGATGGTCGCCGAACGGCCCGGCGCGCGCCGCCGCACCATGCTGATGCGGGCAGGCGGGTTTGCAGCGGTGCTCCTCGTGATGGTGATCGCCGGTGGATTGCTGTGGCAAAGCCGGATGGCCAATTACAGCGAAATCGAGATGTCGGCGGCAGCCCTTGCGCGCTATGAGGCGACGGCCAGCGCGATGAAGCTCGATCCGGTTGCCGATGCCGATCTGCCGCGCATTGCCCCGCTGCTCGATCAGGCGCGCAGCCTGCCGCATGGGTTTGACCATGCCGGGACCAGCGGCGGCGCGTGGTTGGGTTTCAACCTGTCGCAAGATGCCAAGCTGGAGGCAGCTGCACGCGCGGTTTATCGCCACGGCCTGGAGCGGGCGTTGCTGCCGCGTTTGATTTGGCGGTTGGAAGCGCAAATGCGCGGAAATATCAACCGGCCGGAGTTTTTATATGAGGCGACACGGGTCTACCTCATGCTCGGCAATGGCGGGCCGCTGGATCGCGAACTGGTGCGTGAATGGATGATGCTGGATTGGCAGACAGGCTATCCCGGTGCCCAAGCCGCGCCATTTCGGGACAGTTTAGCCCGCCATCTTGATGCGCTGCTGGCCGATGCGCTGCCGAATATGCTGTTGGACGGCACGCTGGTCGCCCAGGCGCGGGCGACCTTCAGCCGGGTGCCACTGGCGCAGCGTGTTTATTCCCGCATCAAGCCATCCGCCGCCGCACAGCGTATTCCCGCCTGGAAGCCGAGCGACGCGCTTGGGCCGGCCGGGGTGCGGGTGTTCCTGCGCGGGTCGGGCAAGCCACTTAACGAGGGCGTTCCGGGATTCCTGACGGTTGAGGGGTTCCACAAAGTGCTGCTGCCGTCGCTGGCTTCGGCGGCGAAAAGCGTGGCGTCCGAAAGCTGGGTTTTGGGCAAACGCGACGAGCTCGATCCGAACGGGCCGGAAATGCGTGGCCTCGAACGGAATGTGATTGCGTTATATGCGGCTGACTATATTGCGGCATGGAATGGGATGATGACCGATATCGACATCGTCCCGCTGCGCAGCCTGACCCAGGCGGCACAGGACCTTTATATTCTGTCATCGCCGCAGTCGCCGATGCGCGATCTGTTGGCGAGCATGGCGCGCCAGATGACACTGTCGGTACCCCCGCCGCAGCCCGCAACGATCGTGGGGGCCGCAGCCCAAGGCGCGGCGGCGGCAACGGCCGCGGTCGCCAGCGCCGGATCGCGCTTGCAAGGTTTGCTTGGCGCCACCGCCGGGCCTGAAGCCAAGCCGCCGGGCGCGGAAATCGACGAACTTTACAAGCCGTTGCGCGACCTGATGGGCACCGGGGCGGGCGCGCCGATTGACCAGGTGCTGAAATCGCTGAATGACTTGCAACAGCAACTGGCCAAGATGGCGGCGGCACCGATCAGCGGCGCGGCGCCGGCCGCCCCTGCCGGCAACGACCCCGCGCTCGCATTGCGTGCCGAGGCCGCCCGCCAACCGCAGCCCTTGTCGCGCTGGTTGACGGCGATGGCCGGCAGCGGCACCGCCTTGCGCAGCGGCAGCGCCAAGGAACAGATCGCCGCAGCATTCAACGGCGCGGGTGGTCCGGCGTCACTTTGCAGCCTGGCGATTGCCGGTCGCTATCCGTTCGAGCGTGGTTCTGCGAATGATGTGCCGTTGGACGATTTTGCCAAGCTGTTCGCGCCGGGCGGACTGCTTGACGGGTTCTTCAACACCCAGTTGCGGCCCTATGTCGATATGTCGGCGCGGACCTGGAAAGCGCAGGCGGTTGATGGCGTGCCGGCCCCGGTTTCCCCCAGCGATCTTGCCCAGTTCCAACGGGCGGCAGTGATCCGCGATCTGTTCTTTGCCGCCGGCGGCACCACCCCGACCGTGCGGTTTGATATCACCCCGGTCAGCCTCGATGCCGGGGCCAAGCAGGTCACGCTCGATCTCGACGGAACCGAGGTTTCTTACGCCCATGGCCCACCACGCTCGACCCAGATCACCTGGCCGGGACCGACCCGGATGCAGAATGTGCGGCTGGTGTTCGATCCGCCGCCCAGCGGACAGGCCGGGGTGCTGACCGCATCAGGGCCGTGGGCCATGTTCCGCCTGTTTGACCGCGGCAAGCTGCAACAAATCGGCGCGGCGGAGCGCTATTTGCTGACGTTCCAGATCGGTGAACGCCAGGTCGGGTTCGAGATCCGCGCAGGGTCGGTGCTCAATCCGCTCGCTCCTGGGATCGTGCAGGAGTTCCGCTGCCCGCGTGCGGGATGAGACGGCAGGCGCCGGTCGTGACGAATATTTGGCAATGCGGGTTGTCGGGTGCTACTGATTAGATAAGAACCAACCAGGAGGCTAAGCGGAAAAGCTGTGGATCGAAACTCCCTTCTGACAATGACCAGTTCTGCCGGCGGCGATACGTTCGACCCGGTGATGCTGCGCGCTGAAGAAGGCATCAGCGAAGCGTTTTGTTTCACAGTTGAGATGCTGGCCAATTCCGCTTCGGTGGACCCCGATAAAGTGCTTGGGATGCCGGCCTGTGTCACCCTCACCCACCCCTATGCCGGGACGCGGCATTTTCACGGTATCGCGCGCAGTTTCCATGCCCTCGGCCCCGATAAGCGCGGAAACTGGCGTTATCGGGCGGAGCTGGTGCCGCAATTCTGGTTCGCCTCGCAGACTGTCGACTGCCGGATTTTCTCGGAACAATCCGCAACGGATATTTTGAAAAAAGTATTTGCCGAGAACGGATTTGACGCGACATTTACGACCGTGGGGACGCAAACCACGCGGCCGTACACCGTGCAATACAATGAATCTGACTATGACTTCGCCATCCGATTGATGGAGGAAGAAGGCTGTTTCTGGTATTTTGAACACAACGCCACTGGCCATAAAATGGTCGTCACGGACTCGAACACTGCGTTCGCCAACGCCGAAAAGCCGTTGGTTCGGGTCGTTGACACAGGCAATGCCGCGGATGTTCTGAGCCACTTCACCCGTGCAACCACCACCGCCTTCGGCAAGGTGACGTTGCGCGACTACGATCCGTTGCGTCCCGCAACCCCCGTGGTAGGCGAACAGGCGACAATTCTGAGCACCCCCGGCGCGGCTGCCCGCGATGTCCACCGCTTTCCGGCCCTGACCAGCACCGCCAGTACCGCGCGGCAGCGGGCGCGGTTGCGCCAGGAGGCTGCCGAGGCGGCAGCAAACCTGTTCGACGGCAACGGCACCAATCCCGGCTTTGCCCCCGGGCGGAAATTCACCGTGCTTAAGGCCTGGTTGAACGACAAGGCAGACACAATCTATGTCGTGCGGCGGATCGTCCATGAGGTGAGGGACGATTTCGACACCGCCGGGGCTGGTGTCGACAGCTATACCAATAGCTTCACCGCATTCCCGGTCG
The DNA here is from genome assembly GCA_025360065.1 of Acetobacteraceae bacterium. GTDB lineage: Bacteria > Pseudomonadota > Alphaproteobacteria > Acetobacterales > Acetobacteraceae > CAITOL01. The sequence goes on from JANYCX010000014.1 coordinate 7,244, forward strand.
CCACGACCTGGCGGGATTGGGTGCAGGATCGCCGGCCGGTGATGGCGGGCGTCCACAGCGCCGTTGTCGTTGGCCCGGAAGGCGAGGAAATTTTTACCGACAAATATGGTCGCATAAAAGTCCGCTTCTTCTGGGACCATCGCCGCGATTCCCCTGCGGACGGCACCATCTTTATTCGCGTCATGCAGCCATGGAGCGGCAACACCTGGGGCTGGCAGCATCTGCCGCGCGTGGGGTCCGAGGTTGGGGTTGCCTTTGTCAACGGCGACCCTGACCACCCGATCGTCATTGGCAGTCTCTATAACGCCGAGCAGATGATGCCCTTTCCGCTGCCTGCCGAGAAGACCAAGACCGGGTTGCGCACACGATCGAGCCCGAGAGGCGGCACCGGCGATTTCACCGAATGGTCCATCGACGACAAAAAGGGCGGGGAGCTGGTTTTCTTCCATGCCCAGAAGGATTTCACCGAGGAGGTCGAAAACGATCATTCCACCCTTGTGATGCATGATCAGAAGTTGACGGTTGATAACGTCCGTATCCACAAGGTCGGGAAAACCGAGGATATTACGATCGGTGACGCCCAGACCAATAAAATCGGCAACGGCCGCACGACGGCAATCAGTATGGGCAACGAAAAGCTGACGGTTGACATGGGCAATATCAGCATAGCCGCCTCGATGGGCAAAATCGAAATGACGGCGATGCAGTCAATCGAACTGAAGGTGGGGTCGAGCAGTGTGAAAATCGACCAGACGGGGGTTACCATCAAAGGCATGACAGTTTCGATCGAAGGCACGATGCAGCTTGATCTCAAGGGCTTGATGACCAATGTAAAGGCCTCCGCCATGCTGATGGTCAAAGGCGGCCTGGTGATGATCAATTGAGCATGCCCCCGCCAACCAAACTCGCGCCCGCCGACCTTGCGATCATCAGGGGCCGGGCCGGCCTGTCCGACGAAGGCAATCAGGTGATCGCCAACTGTGCCACGGTACTCGAGGCCATCACAGCGCTGTCCCAAGGTGGCCATCTGATCGAGGCATCCCGCCTGATCGCCCACGCCATGCCGAAACGCGAGGCGGTGTGGTGGGCGTGCATGTGCGCGCGGGCGACCCAGCCCGCCACGCTTGCGCCGCTGGATGCGGCGGCGTTGGAGGCGGCTGAACTTTGGGTCCGCAAACCGGGCGAAGATGCCAGATACGCGGCCTTCGCCCTCGCCCAGGAAGCCGGTTTCGGATCGCCGGAAGCTTGGGCGTGCGTCGGCGTATTCTGGAGCGGAGACTCGATGGCCCCGGTCGGCCAGCCCGCCGTACCGCCAGCCCCCAACCTCGCCGGCACAGCCATTGCCGGCAGCATCGCGCTTGCCGCGGTGCGCACCGATCCTACCCGGCAGATGGCGCGGTTGCAGGCCTTCCTGACCTCGGCGCATGATATCGCGGCCGGCGGCACCGGCCGCATGCCGCCCGAGACCGCGTAAAATCCGCCCGATGACGCTCAGCATTTCCATCCTGCGCTGCCCCGACAGTGTCGCGCCGCAAACCCGCAAGATCACCGGCGGTGAGATGTCGATTGGCCGAGGTCCGGAGAATGACTGGGTTCTGCCCGACCCTGACCGCGTATTGTCCAAACGCCATTGCGTGGTCGCGTTCCGCCAAGGCGGCTGGCAGGTGGCTGACGTATCCAGCAACGGCACCTACATTAATCGAGAAGCCGAACCAATTGGGCCCGGCAAGCTGCACGATTTGCGCGATGGTGACCGGCTGCGGCTGGGCAGTTACGAACTCGAATTGCGGGTCGAACACGCCGACGATGGCGGCTTAGGCCTCGGGTTTGGCCGGCCCAGGGCCACGCCGGTTGCCTCGCAGGCCACCGATCCATTTGGTGATGACCCGTTTGCAACGCCGATACCGCGACGCAGTGATAATCCGTTTGGCGATGGATCATTGCTTGGCGGGTCCGCCCAATCTGCATCGGGGTTCGCGCCCGGCCTGGCCCTGCCCCTTGATTTCGATCCGCTGGCGCCCGACCCGCGCGACACTCCGTTTACTGGCCCGACACAGTCCAATCATAGCCCTGCGGTGGCTGACGCGTTCAGCCCGCCTGCGGTCAATCGCCTGCCCGATGATTGGGATCTCGATTTTGCCGCACCGCTGTCAACCCAACGGCCTGCGCCTGCACCGACGCCCTTACCGCCGCCCATCGCACCGGCGCCGGTGCCGCCGGTTGTGGTCGAGGCTGTGCCTGCGTTACCTCCCCCTGCCCCGGCCGCATCTGGTGATGATTTGCTGGCGGCCTTCTTGCGCGGCGCGGATATGGAGCACGCCAGGCCCGATGATGCGATGGCCGCGATGGAACGGCTTGGGGCGGCGTTTCGCGCCGTGGTCGGCGGTATTCGCCAAACCCTGATCGCGCGGGCAGCGGTCAAAAGCGAGTTCCGCATCGAACAGACCATGATCCGTGCCCGGGGCAATAACCCGTTGAAATTTTCGACCAGTGACGATGACAGCCTCGCCGCCCTGATCGGTGCCGGCCGCCGCGCCGACATGCAGGCGGCGGACGCGGTGACTGACGCGTTGCGCGATATCAGGCTGCACGAACTGGCGACGATGGCTGCAATGCAAAGCGGCGTGCGCGCATTGTTGCAAAGGCTCGACCCGGCCCCATTGCGCGAAGCCGGGGAAAAAACCGGCGGAATGATACCCGGCGCCAAGCGTGCCAAGGCATTCGAGTTGTTCGAGAAACTATATGGTGACATCCGATCGGCGCTCGCCGATGATTTTGACAGTGTTTTTGGCAAGGAATTTGCCCGAGCCTATGAACAGGCGCTGCGTGAGGCGTCGGACAAGGAACAAAGATGACCGTATTTCTGACCCGCCGCGCCGTGTTGCTGGTGCCAGTGGCGATCGCCGCCTGTGCCGCCCCGCCGCCGCCGCCGGCCGTGCTGGCGCTGCAATTGATCGGCGGCGGCAACCAGAACCCCGACCCCGCCGGCACTGCGACCGCGGTTGCGATCCGGTTATATGACCTGGCCGCAACCCAGAAATTCGATCGAGCCGATATTTTTGCCCTGATCGAACGCGAGAAAATCACCCTGGGGACTGACGGGCTCGGCATGGAGGAATTCGTCATCGCCCCAGGCGAAAGCCGCGCCATCACCCATGCGATGAAGCCGGGCGCTAAATTTGTCGGTATCATCGCGGTGTTCCGCGATATCGATCGTGCGGTCTGGCGGGCAACCCAGGCCGTGCCAGCCGAGGGCACGACGCGGCTTGAAGTCCGCACCGACGGAATATCGGTGAAGTTGAAACTCGGCTGAGGCCTACCCGAACCTAGTTTTGATGCGCCGCCGACCCGAAAGGACGAGCCAACGCTGTGACCTGGACGAACCGAGTGGTGTGGCAGGAAGGCATGTTCCTGCGCGCGCA
>JANYCX010000039.1 GCA_025360065.1 Acetobacteraceae bacterium
GACATTGCGATCCGTCCTCAGCACAGCCCGAAAGCAAGGCTGGGACATGCTAAAGACACTGAACGCAACACCGACATCGCTCATCCACGCGCTCCGCGCATAGACGCACAACAAACAACGCGACAGACACGAGGATCATAGGAAACAAAAAAGGGGGGGGCTTGGGAGTTACCTTTTTGTTCAAAAAAAGAACGGGTTTTGTTCCCTAAAGCAAACCGGGCGGAGGCCAAAACCCCCGCCCGCCACCGCCTACTTCGGCGAAAGCACCATCACCATCTGACGGTTTTCCATCCGCGGCATCTGCTCGACCTTGGTGCCGTATTCCATATCCCCACGGATACGTTCCAGCACCTTCACCCCGAGTTCCTGGTGCGCCATTTCGCGGCCGCGGAAACGCAAGGTGACTTTCACCTTGTCGCCTTCTTCGACGAAGTGTTTCATCGCGCGCAGCTTCACCTGGTAGTCGTTCTCATCGATGTTGGGTCGGACCTTGATCTCCTTGATCTCGACCACTTTTTGCTTTTTGCGCGCTTCGTTCTTCTTTTTCTGAATTTCGTATTTGTATTTGCCGAAATCCAGGATTTTGCAGACCGGTGGGTCAGCGTTCGGGCTGATTTCAAGCAAATCGAGCCCGACGGCGTAGGCGCGCAGCACTGCGTCCCGCGCGCTCATCACGCCTTGCATTTCGCCATCCTGGTCAATCAGGCGCACCTGGGGCACGCGGATTTCTTCGTTAACGCGGGGCCCGTCTCGGGTGGGCGGTGCCGGCATGGGTCCTCGGGATATGGTGGTCTCCTATAAAAGTTTAGGTCTCTATGACAACATTGCGCCTGCGGGGGCGCAGTTTCAAGTGTTGGAACGCAAATCAGGCGCGGTAGCTTCCGCCTTCAGCCGCGCCACCGCTTCGTCGAGCGGCAAAAGCTCCTGATCCTGCCCGCCAAGCCGCCGCAGCGCGACGGTGCGCTGTTCGGCTTCCTTTCGGCCAACCACGGCAATCACCGGGACATGCTGCAAGCTGTGGTCACGCACTTTGGCGTTGATCTTCTGGTTCGACAGGTCGAGTTTGACCGCCAGGCCCGCCGCCCGCAACGCCCGCGCCACCTCTTCGGCGTAGGGGTCGGCGTCGGACACAATCGTTGCAACCGCCACCTGCACCGGCGACATCCACAGCGGGAAGCGGCCGGCATATTGTTCGATAACGATGCCGAGGAAGCGTTCGAAGCTGCCGAAAATCGCCCGATGCAGCATAACCGGCCGTTTGCGGGTGCCGTCAGCGGCGACGTATTCGGCGTCGAGCCGTTCCGGCAGGACGAAATCGACCTGCAGGGTGCCGCATTGCCAGTCCCGCCCGATCGCGTCACGCAACACGAATTCAAGCTTGGGGCCGTAAAACGCGCCCTCGCCGGGGTTCAGGGTGTAATCGACGCCAGCCACCGCGCAGGCTTCACGTAATGCGCCCTCGGCCCGGTCCCAGACGTCGTCCGCGCCTGCCCGCACCGGCGGCCGGTCGGAAAATTTCACCCGGAATTCCGGGAAGCCAAAATCGCGGTAGATCGTCGACAGCAGATCGACGAAGCGCACGGTTTCGGACGCGACATCTTCCTCGGTGCAGAAAATATGCGCGTCATCCTGCTGGAAGGCACGCACCCGCATGATGCCGTGCAAGGCGCCGGACGGTTCATAGCGGTGGCACTGGCCCATTTCGGCGAGCCGCAACGGCAATTCGCGGTAGCTGCGCAGGCCCTGATTGAAAATCATCACCGCACCGGGGCAGTTCATTGGCTTGAGGGCGAGGGTTTTCTCCTCCTCCTCCACCCGCGCCAGGAACATGTGTTCGCGGAATTTTTCCCAGTGGCCGGATTTTTCCCACAGCACGCGGTCCACCAGCTGCGGGGTTTTGACTTCCTCGTAGCCCCCGGCGGCAAGGCGACGGCGGAGATAATCCTCGGCGGTGCGGTAAAGCTTCCAGCCTTTCGGGTGCCAGAACACGCTGCCGGTGGCTTCTTCCTGAATGTGGAACAGGTCCATATCGCGGCCGATGCGCCGATGGTCGCGCTTTTCGGCTTCGGCGAGCATGTGCAAATGCGCGTCGAGTTCCTTCTGGTCGCGCCAGGCGGTGCCGTAAATCCGGCTCAGCATCGCGTTGCGATGGTCACCACGCCAATAGGCGCCAGCGGTTTTTTGCAGCTTGAAGGCAGTGCCGACATCGCCAGTGCCGCGCAGATGCGGGCCGCGGCACAGATCGATCCAGTCGCCCTGGCTGTAGAGGGTGATGGTCTCGGTTGTGGGCAGGTCGCGGATCAGTTCGGCTTTGTAGTTCTCGCCCTTGGCGGTGAAGAAGGCGGTGGCGGCGTCGCGATCCATCACCGAACGCACGAACGGGGCGTTGGCGGCAACGATTTCGCGCATCTTGGCCTCAATCGCCGGGAAATCATCGACGGTGAACGGCTCGTTGCGGGCGAAGTCGTAATAAAAGCCGTTTTCGATTGACGGCCCGATGGTGACCTGGGTGCCGGGAAACAGCGCCTGCACCGCTTCGGCCAGAACATGGGCGCAGTCATGGCGGATCATTTCGAGGGCAGCTTCGTCGCGGCGGGTGATGAACATCACGGTTGCATCGTTTTCGATGACGGTGGACAGATCGACGATCTTGCCGTCCACCTTCATCGCCATGGCCGCGCGGGCAAGCCCGGGTCCGATATCGGCCGCGATAGTTGTCCCGGTCACCACGCCATCGAAACGGCGAACGGAACCGTCGGGCAGGGTGATCGCGGGCATCGTGGGGCGCTCCTGGATAATCAGCCGGCTTCTATGCCGTCAGGCCACGGCGGCGGCAACCCTGTCCACGGTCAGATCGGCCAGAACGGGCGCGCGCAGCACGGTGGGCCAGGCGCCGTCCGGCCCGCGCGGGGCGGTCAGCGCCGGGTTCGACGCGGCGGAAAACAGCACCACGCAGCGACAACCAGTGGCGGCGGCGATGTGCATCGGGCCGGTGTCGTTGCCGATGGCGACGGCTGCGTGGGCGGCAAGCGGGAACAGATCGGGCAAGGTGGTGCGGCCGATCAGGTCGGTGGCCGCGGGGCAGATCGCGCTGATTTCGGCGCCCAAAGCGGCGTCGGCCGGTGCGCCGATCACCACCGGATGCAGGCCGCGCTCGCGCAGAATGCACGCCAAAGCGCCATATCGCTCGGCCGGCCAACGTTTTTCGGGCCGATGCGGGGCCGCCCCTGGCACCAGCAGGGCGTAGGGCGGTTCAATCGCCGGGCCTGGCCGATCGGTCAGGAAGCGCAGATCGGGCGTCGGAAAATCGGCGATCCCGGCCAGCCGCAACTGGTCCTGCTGGCGTTCGATGGTGTGCATGGTTTCACGCGTTGGGCCGCGCTGGGGATGCGAGCAGCCCGCCGCGATGCCGGACCAGCCGGCGCGCCGGGCAAGCCAGAAATAGCAGTTCGACCGGCCAGACGTTTGCAGATCATAGACGAAATCAAAGCCGGTCAATTGCGTCCGCAAACGCAATACTGCGGCAATATCCCACCACGCCGGCTTGGCATCGACAATCACCCGATCAAACCACGGTGCCGATTGGGCGAGGGCGACGAAAGGCGCCGTTGTCATCAGGGTGATCTGGGCGCGGGGGTGATGGGCGCGAATGGCGGCAAACGGGGCTAATGACATCACGAAATCGCCCAGCGCCCCGTGCCGGATGATAAGGATGTTCATCCCAGCAATTCCAGGTACACCGCGATGGTCGCGTCCTGCATCGCCTGGACGGTGTAATGTGCCGCGACATTGGCGCGGGCGACGGCGCCGAGTTCAGCGCGCGCGTCCTGGCTGAGCGACAGCACGAAATCCAGGGCCGCCGCCAGGGCATCGGCGTCCCCGGGCGGCACATGCCAGCCGGTCACGTCATGGGTAATGGTTTCCGCCGCTCCGCCGTGATTGGCCGCGATCACCGGGCGGGCCATGGACTGGCCTTCGATCACTACCCGCCCGAACGCTTCGGGGTCGGTCGAGGCGTTGACCACGACATCGGCGAGCATGTACGCCACCGGCATGTCGTCGCATTGGCCGAGTATGCGCACCCGGTCGGCAACGCCTAGCTTGGCGGCTTCGGCGGCGATTTCGCGGGTAAAGCGGTCGCGGCCCTGATCGGCGCCGACCAGCAGCACCACCGCATCGCGCCGCTTCATCTTGGCCAGTGCTGCCACCAGCAGGTTCTGGCCTTTCCACCGCGTGAGCCGCCCCGGCAGCATGATGGTCGGCGCACCATCCGGTAGCCGCCATTTGCGGGCTAGGCCAATCAGGCGCTCGGTCGTTACTTTGGCGGGGTCGAAGATCGCCGGATCGACGCCGCGCGGAATGATGCGGATGCGGGCAGGGTCCACCCCGTGCCGTGTGCGGATCAGATCAGCGATGAAATGGCTGATGGCGATGACGATCTCGCCTTTCGCCATAATTTCGTTGTAGCGCCGCTTATAGGGCAGGTCCTCGTTATAGGCGCCATGATAAGTGGTAACGAACTTCGCCCCGGTGCGTCGGCAGGCAAGCCAGGCCGACCAAGCCGGGCCACGCGATCTTGCGTGGACGAGTGATACATTTTCACGCTGGATAAGTGCCGCGAGCGCTGCCGCGTTGCGCCAGATGCGCCAGGGGGAACGACCCACCAATGGCAGCAGGATGTTCCGCCCACCGGCGCGTTCGACTGACGTCGCGAGCCGCCCCCCCGCACTCGCCACCAATGGCGTGCCGCCGGCGCGTGCGATGGCGGCAGTGATTTCGACGGTGCCGCGCTCGACCCCGCCGGTTTCCAGCGCCGGCAGAACTTGCAGGATTACCGGGCCGGGGCTTCGAGTCGCTGGGAAATCGTCCATGCGCCGGGCTATATCACGCGCAATGGGGTTGGAAAGGGCAGGGCATGGAGCAGTTTGGGCGTTTGGATCGCGGCGATGGGGTGGAGTTGGCCTGGGCGCGGCTGCCAGGGGAAGGGCCGACAGTGGTGTTCCTGCCCGGCTACAACAGCGACATGGCGGGTAGCAAGGCCACGGTGCTGCGTGATCTTTGCGCGGCCCGTGGCTGGCCGATGCTGCGCCTGGATTATTCCGGGCACGGCGAAAGCGGCGGCGCTTTTACCGACGGCACCATCGGGCGCTGGACTGCGGACGCCCGCCGGGTGATTGACCGCCAGACCTCGGGGAAGTTGTTACTGGTCGGCTCGTCGATGGGCGGCTGGATTGCGCTGCTGCTGGCCCGCATTATGACAGCCCCCGTGGTCGGGCTGGTCGGAATCGCTGCCGCCCCGGATTTCACCGAAACCATGATGTGGGACACCATGATGCCGGCCGAGCGCGTGACGATGGCGCGGCTTGGCTACCTCGATGTGCCGAGCGAGTACGGCGAACCCTACCGGGTCACGATGGGGCTGATCGAGGATGGTCGAAACCACCTCGTGCTGGGCGGACCGATCCCGATCACCTGTCCGGTACGCCTGTTGCAAGGCCAACGCGATCCGGATGTGCCCTGGGAAACCGCGCTGCGGTTGGCAGCAGCCCTCGACAGCAGCGATGTTGAAATCCGGCTCATCAAGGACGGTGACCACCGGCTGTCACGGCCCCAGGACCTGGCGATCCTTGCCGGAACCGTTGCGACCCTCCTCGGCAAGGATGGCGGCTAGACCTTCGCGATAAGTCGGATAGGCCCAGCTTCGGCCGAGCATTTCCTGGGTTCGGCGGCTGGATACCTTGCGGTTCTCGGCCCAGAAACTCGCCGCCATCGGGCTGAGGGCGGCATCCGCGAAGCCGATCAGCGGTGGCTCGGGCATCTTCAGCAGCCGCGCGGCCTCGGCCACCACCTCGGCGCTTTCCGCGGGAAGGTCGTCGTTGAAATTCAGCACCCGCACGCCCGGTGGCAGCGTCTGGGCCATCGCCGCCAATGCCGCCCCGGCGATGTCATCGCGATGGATGCGGCCAAAGGCGTGGCCGGGCTTGTCGATCCGGCGCGCGGTTCCGGCGCGCAGATCGTCAAACACTGAACGCCCGGGTCCGTAAATTCCGGCGAGGCGCAGGATGTCCACCGCGAACCGGTCGCCGAGGCCGGCCCACTCGCTTTCCGCCCGCACCCGACGCGCGCCGCGCAGCGATGATGGTGCTGGGGGCGTTGTCTCGTCCACCCAACTGCCGCCGCGATCGCCATACACGCCAGTGGTGGACATATAGCCGATCCAGCGCAAATCCCGTGCGGCCCGGATCGCCGACAAATGGGCCCGCAGCGCCGGGTCACCGTCCTGGTCTGGCGGCGCGGTGATCAGCAAATGAGTCACGCCATCAAAAGAAACCGAGGCAAACGGCTGCAACGCAATGCTGGACATCAGGTTTGCCGTGCCGCGGGTTGTGGCGCCAACCGTCCAACCCCAACCGGATGCGGCAAGTGCCGTCGCCAAGCCACTATAGCCCAGGCCGAGAACCATCAACGATGCCAACCCTGCCTCCTCGCTAAATTTGCCAGCCCTCACATGACCGGCCTACACTGACATACCATGAAACCACAGATGGCCTTGATTGTCGGCTGGGGAATTCTGCTGCTGGTCGGCGCGGGCGTGCTGTGGAATTGGTCTGAAACCGCGACCGGGCTTGATGCGGCGGTCGAACGGATTGAACCCAACCTGCCAATCCCGCCCTTGCCGCCACGGGTTGCCGATGGCGCGCACTATGATCGTTGCCTCGCGCAGGTGCCCGATGACCCGCGGCGAGCGGCCATTGATGCCCAGGCTTGGCGGGCTGCCGGCGGCGGCGCGTCTTCGGTCCATTGCCTGGCGATGGCCGAACTCGCGCTTGGCCGTGGCGAACAAGCCGCGCGCCTGCTGCTGACGCTCGCTGAAGAACCCGCCACGCCGGCGCCAATTCGGGCGGCAATGTTCAGCCAGGCGAGCCAAGCCTGGCAATTGGCTGGGCGTGCCGATGATGCCCTGGCGGCGTCCAGGGCGGCGGTTGTTCAAGTGTCGGATAATCCGGATTTATGGATTGATCTGGCAAACCTGGCGATCGCGCGCAAGGACTACGCTGGCGCCGCCGATGATCTCAGCCGGGCGCTGGCACTGGACCGCAGCCGGGCCGACATCCTTGTGCTCCGGGCAGGCGTAAACCGCCTGCGCGGACGGCTGGATGCCGCGTTGGACGATGTTGACCGCGCCATCACTGCCGATCCCGATAATGCCGAGGCGCTGCTTGAACGCGGCGTTCTGCGTCAGCGACGTGATGACCCGGAGGGGGCGCGGCGCGATTGGATGCGGGTGGTGGTGTTGGCGCCGGAATCGCAGGCGGCTGATCTGGCGACCCAGGATCTCGCGTTGCTGGAGGCGGGACCGGTTCGGTAGTCTAAAAATCCAGATCGGCGTAATGCTTCGCTGCCACCATGCCGGGCACCCGATCTGCCAAAATATCCCGGAAACTTGGCCGCGACTTGATCCGCGCATACCATTCACGGGCCTGCGGGCTGACGCCCCAATCCACATCGCCGGCAAAATCCAACACCGATAAATGCCCGGCCGCCGCAAAATCAGCGAGCGATATGGTGCTGCCAGCAAGGTAGCGGCGGGTATCGGCAAGCCAGCCGATATACTTCAGATGAACGCGCAAGGCAGCATAGCCAAGGCGCAGGGTGGCCGCATCGGGTTCTCCGCCGCCGGCAATCCTGCGCAGATATTTCTGCCCGTTCAGCCGATCGGTGACCTCGGACGCGAAGGTTTCATCGAACCAGGCGACGAGGCGGCGCACCTCGACCCGCTCACTCAGGGTCTGGCCCATCAGCGGGGTGTCAGGATAGGCGTCTTCGAGATATTCGCAGATCACCCCCGAACCGGGAATTGCCAGTCCATTATCTTCCAACATCGTCGGTACCGTGCCGGCGGGGTTGAGGTCGACGAATTCCGGCCGCCGCTCCCACACTTTTTCCACCCGCAATTCAAACGGCAGACGCTTTTCCGCCAGCGCCAATCTTACCTTGCGGCAGAATGGCGAGAGCGGGAGATGAAACACCAAGCGCATCGGGTTGATCGACGGATCGGCTATGGGGCGGTCGGGTTCGGGGAAACGCCGCGCACGCGCAGCTCGTCGGCGCGGCTTTCAAGGGCATGCTGGAAAATCCGCTGGGCCCAAGGCTGGGCGAAAGCGGTGACTTCCTGGTTCAGCACCGCTTGCGACCGGATCAGCTTGTCGCCGATCGGGCTGCTGTAAAAGGCGCGCAACTGCTTGAGTTCATCGAGCGTGTAGGTGTTCGCCCAGGCGTCGACGATGGCGTTGGTGATTTCGATACTCTGGCCGTTCAGGTCGGGCATGATCACCTCGTCCACCACCTTGATCATGTCGTCGAGCGGCTTTTGGTTGCCCCGCGCAAAGGCGACCGCGATCTGGTTGCGAACGTTCACCAGAATGTTCTGGGTCTGAATGCCGAAGCTGAGGCGATCGCCAAGTGCGCGGGCCTCCTTGCGGGCTTCATCGCTCGGCACCTTGGCAACAGGCTTGGCCGGAGCGGGGGCGGCGGCGGCAGAAGTCGCGGGTTTGGCTGGTGCCGCTGCCGGGGCTGCCGGGGCGGGTGCGGGCAGCTTGGCGGGCGGGGTTTGGGCATAAGCCAGCGGGGTGGCTAACCCGATGGCGAGGGCGGTCGCGGCCAGACGCGCCTTAAAGCCGCGGCCGGTGATTGCAATGCAGAACATTATCGAACTCCTGTTTTGTGGCCTGGCACCTTGCGATCGAATGCGCCGACAATGCGTCATGGTTTCAATCGAATTGCGCATAGCATAGGCATCTTGGCCGCGCTTGGCGACCTCACCCGATAAGAATTACGTTCCCCTGTCACTCTGGCTGCCGGCGGGGCGGAACCGTGCCAGATACAACGGCACGACCAACTCGATCGGGGTTGCCGCCACACCAAGCGCGGCAAGGCCTGGAAGGCTGGGGTTGGCAACATTGTCACGGGCCAACAGAAGCAACTGATCGTTGGTGAGCAGCTTACCGGGCAGGCGCTCCAGGACACTGGCCTGCAGGCTCGCCATCCAATCGGGGATCGACAGCAGCCACGGGCTGCGATGAATTGTGCGGGCAATCCATGCCATCAATTCCCGCATTGTCAGGATTTCCGGGCCGGCAAGCTCAAAAATGCGCCCGCGTGCGTCTGGCCGATCAATCGCCGCCATCATGGCGGCAGCGATGTCACCAACAAACACCGGCTGGAACCTGGTCTGCCCATGAATGACCGGCAAAAATGGCAGCGTCGCCGCCATCCCGGCGAACCGGTTGAAGAACGCGTCATCCGGCCCGAACACAATCGATGGTCGCAGGATCACCGCATTGGCAAACGCTGCCAGCACCGCCTTTTCGCCCGCCGCTTTTGACCGCGCATAGGCACTAGGGCTCGCCGGATCGGCGCCTATTGCCGAAAGCTGCACCAGATGCGTAACCCCGGCGGCGGTCGCTTCGCGGGCAACATTGCCCGCCCCCTCGCCCTGAATGCGCATGAAATCCCCCGACCGGCGTTCCGCCAGGATGCCAACCAGATTGATCACCACCGACGCGCCGGCAACGACTGCCCTGACTGATACGGGATCGGTGATGGTGGCGCGCACCGGCTGGATCTGCCCGACATTGCCCATGGGCAAAAGAAATCCTGCCGCCTCGGGATTGCGCACCGCGACCCGCACAACGTACCCCGCCGTCGCAAGGCGCTGGACAATCTGGCGTCCAATAAAGCCCGAGCCACCAAAAACCGTGGCAAGCCTGTCCGCACCCATAAACAATCTCCGCTATTGGCTGATTGTCATTATGGACGGTTATGGCATGACTGCCACCCTCGACCACGCTTGTGCACCCGATCACCGTCTTGCCTGTTGACGGCGGCAAGGCTTGCGGCTACATCGCCGCCCTCCGCATGTTCCCCCGAACGGCGGAGTGGTGATGCCCTGGTGGCGGAATTGGTAGACGCGCAGGTTTCAGGTACCTGTGGCCGAAAGGTCGTGGAAGTTCGAGTCTTCTCCTGGGCACCAAGTTTTTCGGGGATCGTGTTGCAGGCGCGCCAAGCATATTTCGCCTGACCGCCCGGATGGAAATGATCCTGTTCATGGCTGACGCGACTGTGCATTTCCATCGGCACGACCTGCCGGACGGGCTCGATCTTGGTCCTGTGGTGGCGGTCGACACCGAAGCTATGGGCCTCGACTCGCGGCGTGACCGTCTATGCCTGGTGCAGCTTTCCGCCGGCGACGGCCATGCCCACATGGTGCAGATCGTGCCACCGCAGCATGGCGGGCGTGGGGCTGACTGCCCGAATTTGAAGCGGCTGTTGTCGGACCCTGGTACCACCAAGCTGATGCATTTCGCCCGATTCGATGTCGGGCTTCTGCAGCACGCGCTCGGCATCACTGTCGCGCCGACCAAATGCACCAAAATTGCGTCCAAACTGATCCGCACCTTCACTGACAAGCACGGCCTCAAGGATTTGTGCAAGGAATTGCTGGGCGTCGATCTTTCCAAGCAGCAGCAGACCTCGGACTGGGGGGCGCTTGAATTATCCAGTGCGCAATTGACCTATGCAGCGTCCGACGTGCTGCACCTGCATGCGTTGTGGGCCAAGCTTGAAGCCGCTTTGCGTCGAGAAAGCCGGCTCGATCTCGCCGAAGCCTGCTTCGCCTTCCTGCCGACCCGTGGCCGGCTCGATGTGCTCGGCTGGGATGCCTCCGACATTTTCGCTCATTGATACACGTCAGCGCAAAGGATGACCCTTCCATCCCTTGCGCTGACGTGTATCGCGCGCCGGGTTGGCTGGCGGCGGCGCGCCAAACCAACGATCATAGCGGCGGTCATTCTTTATGACCGTTGCTGTGAGATGATATGGCAGCGGCGGCCATGGTCGGGCGGGCCGTGACCATGTTCGCCAACCGGCTGCGACGCCTGGCTTGGGCAGTCCCGGTGGGGCTGATCGCCACTCTGTTGCTCGCGGCATGGCTGGTGCCTCTTGCGCTTGACTGGAACCAGTATCGCCAAACCGTTGCAAACCTTGCGTCACGCACCCTGGGCCGTGGCGTTATCATCGACGGGCCAATCGTGCTGCGATTGCTGCCCGAGCCGTCGCTGATCGCCGGCAAGATCAGTTTTTCCGATCAGGATAGCCAGGGTGTGCTGGTGTCGGCGCGCGAATTGCGGCTGCGCCTGGGGTTGTGGCCGTTGTTATCCGGCCATATCGATGCCCGTGAACTGGTGCTGATCGGCGCCGATATCAGCATGCCATGGCCGTCAGGCGGGGAGATCCTGCTGGCGCATCGCCCGGACTGGCTGTCGCGCCTGTCCGCACGGATCGATGCAAGCCGCATCACGGTCGGCGATGTTGTTCTCAATGACGTCAACGCCACGATCGCCACCGACCCTGATAGTGGTTTCTATGCTTTGGCGGGCACCATGCGCGCGCCAAAACTGCGCCCAGGTGCGGCCGACAAACCGGATAATGTGCGCTTTACTGGCCGATTGCTGCCGGCAGGGGCGGATGGTGTGGCAGGGCTCGATCTGACTGTCGAAACCGTTAGCGGTCCAGGTGCCAGCTTGACACTTTCCGCCCAGATTGCCGCGGATGGCGGCGCAACCGGGCGGATTGGCGCAAAAATTGTGGATTTGTCGCAGGTAATCGCGACCTCGGCAGTGCCGTTCAAACTCGAAGGCCGGTTCAGTTTCGCCGATGGCCTCGCGGTTGCCGATGCGTTGGTGGGCGACGTCGCCGGCACCCCGTTTCGTGGCGCATTGTCGCTACGGCTTGCCGCCCGCCCCCGCATTGATGCCGCGATTACGAGTGCGCGGCTCGATCTCGATGTGTGGGCGCCGGCATTGCGGAATCTGGCCGATAGCGGCGTGCCGGGATGGCTGGGGTTCGGGCTCGACCTATCGGTTGAGGCGGCGACCTTTGAGGGAGGAGTGCTGCGTCAACTGCGCCTGGCGTTCGATTTCGATACCGCCGGCGCGCTGCTGCGCGAGGCCCGCGCGATCCTGCCGGGGGAGGCGGCGGCGAGCCTCTCCGGACGGATGTTGCCGGCCAATCCGGATTTCGCCGACGCGCCGCGCTTTGCCGGCACGGGGGAGCTTTCCGCCCCTGACTTGCGGACCACCCTGGCCTGGGCAAGTCGGGCTGGGCTCAAATTGCTGGATAATTTGCCGGCCAACGTGTTGCACGCGGCAATTTTGCGCGGCGATTTCCAGCTTGGCCCGCGGCAGGCGCGGATGACCAAGCTGCAAGGCCGCATCGACACCGCTGCCATCAGCGGCGAATTCGGTTTGCGGCTTGGCAAGCGGCCGGCGGTGATCGCGCGGCTCGTGCTTGATCGCCTGACGCTTGATCCGTGGATTGCGTCGTGGTGGTCGGCACCGTTGCCCTCGCTCGCCAATCTGGCGCGCAGTGTGGACGGGCTGGATATCGATCTGCAACTGAGCGCTGACGCCGCGATGCTGGGTGCGGTCAGGTTGGAACCCTTCAACCTTGGGGTCACCAGTACTCCGGGGAAACTTTCGCTCGATCGGCTCGTCTTCGACGGCTTGGGGATGAAGCTCGCCGTGTCAGGCAAAATGCTTGATGGCGCAAGGCTGGTTGACGTCGCCTTGGACGTGCGCGCTCCAGATGCCAGCACGCTCGCGGCCCTGGCCCCGGCATCGGCGCGGTCGGACCTGGATCGGTTGGCGACCCTGCTGCGCGCGCCGCTTGCGGTCAGCCTGCAAGGCGCGGGGGCAATCGATGGTTTTGGCTTCAAGCTGGTCGGCACGCTCGGCGATTTGCATGTCGAGGCGCAGCCGACGGTGAATTTTTCCGCCGAAACCTGGAATGCGCGCCTCGCCCTCCGCCACCCCGGTGCGCCGAGATTGGCGGCCCTGCTTGGCCTCGACCGCGCCGCGAGCTGGCTGGGGGACGGGTCGTTCAGCATGGTCACCCAGCTTGCTGTCACCCCGACCCGGATTGCCGCCGATGCGATCGAGTTAGTGGCCGGCGGATTGCGCATGGCGGGCAAGCTCGATCTGGCGCGAGGCGAAACGCCGCGCGTCACCGGGCGGGTGCAGGTTGAAACCCTGTCTTTGCCGTTGCCCCGACCGCAAGCGCCAGATCCTTTGCCGCTGTCAATCCTCACGGGTTGGGAGGCTGAAATTCAGATTGATGCTGGCCTGGTGACGGCGGGCCAGTCGACCCTGATGGAGAAGGCCAGCGCAACCGTGGTTCTGCAGGCAAAAAAGCTTACGGTCAAAGGACTTGCGGCGACAGTTGCGGGTGGCAGCCTGACCGCCGAGGCCCGCGTTGATGCGGCCGCCAATCCGCCGGCGTTCGCGCTCGACGCGACGTTAACCGGCGCATTAATCGGGGCGGCGTTGTTTGATCGGGCGCTGGATGTCGGACGTGGCACGGCAGACGCCCGCGTTGTAATCCAGGCGACCGGCTATGCCCCGGCGGCGCTGCTGGCGAGCCTTGCGGGCACAATTGCCGCGACCATTCGGGACGGCGAGCTGATCGGGATCAATCTTCCCGGGTTGGGCGATGATTTTGCCGAACCCCGCATAGCCGCCGCACTGACATCGGGACGCTCCAGCTTCGATCAACTGACATTGCGCGCCGCGGTTGATCACGGACTGCTGAACCTGACCCAGGCAACGCTCTCGGCGCAAGCCGGATCTATGCAGGGAACCGGGCAGTTCGATCTGATGGCCGAGCGCGTGGCGCTGCATTTTGACGTGGTGCCAGCCGGCACCGACCCGCCCCCGATGGCGCTGCGCTGGACCGGCAGTTTCGAGGCCCTGACCCCAGTGCCGGAACTGGCGGGCCTGACGCGATGGCGCGCACAACGTCGGCCCGGTTGAAACCGTTTTGTAGCAAGACCTTGGTTAAACGCTGATCTACCGGAAAGGGAACAGTTTTTGTCCCCCCGGCGCCATTTTAATTCGGTCGCAATTTAATCCAGCCGCTTTCAGCCAGCTTCCCTCGGGTGCGGTCGATTTGGCCGCGCCCGAGGGACGGTCTGGCGTTCGGCGAATATTTGCTCCACCAGCCCGACCAGCCTATCGGCGGTGGAGGCGAAGCCGGCACGATCGGCGTCCTGGGCCAAGCCGATCAGTCGGTCACAGAGCATCAACGGGCTTGTGGCAGGCGCGGGCAGAGGCGTTGGCGTGGGCATGGGTTTTTTCCGATCTCGACACACTGGCTGGGCGGGCTGAGGCGCCGCGCAGTCACTTCATTCGCAGTGACGGGATTTTTTCCCGCCGCGCTGAATTCAGGGCTGGAAACGTTGCAGTATGGTTAACCGGGCGAAATCACGCACGATTTTGCAGCGCGAAGACCCGTAACGCCGAGGCAAGCGGCTGTGTGACCGCCCGCGAACTGTCTATTTCGCCGACCAACGCTGCCACCGGCATGTCGCGATGCTGCGCGATAGCGGCCAGCGCCGCCCAGAACGCGGGTTCCAGCGCCACGCTGGTGCGATGCCCGCTGAGGCTGAAACTGCGCTTGGTCAGCATGGCATGAGGCGCCCGACCGCCCAGGACGCGGCTTCAGCGACGACCGGATCGGCGTCGTTCAGCAAGCCCTGCGCGGTCGGGATCAGGCTGGCATCGGCGGAATTGCCAATCGCTGTCAGCACGTTGCGCACGAACCGATTGCGCCCGATCCGCTTGACCGGCGATCCCTGGAACAGCGCACGAAATCCGCCATCGTCGAGCGCCGCCAGCATGTCGAGCCGCGGCGCCGCCAGATCGGCGCGGGCCTGCAATTTTGCATGCTGTCCGGCGGCCGCGAACCGGTTCCATGGGCACACCGCCAGGCAGTCGTCGCAGCCATAAATCCGGTTGCCCATCGCCGGACGCAGCGCCTGCGGGATCGGCCCGTGATGTTCGATGGTCAGATAGGAAATGCAGCGTCGTGCGTCGAGCTGATAGGGGCCGATAAAAGCGTCGGTCGGGCAGATATCGAGGCAGCGCGAACACGTCCCGCAGCGATCGGCATGGGGGGCGTCAGGCGCGATTTCCAGGCTGGTAAAAACCTCCCCCAGGAACAGCCATGAGCCGTGCTGGCGCGATACCAGATTGCTGTGCTTGCCCTGCCAGCCCAGCCCCGCCGCCTGCGCCAGCGGCTTTTCCATCACCGGGGCGGTATCGACGAACACTTTCACCTCCGAGCCGAAGCGCGCCACGATGAATTGCGCGAGGTGCTTCAGCATCCCCTTCATCACATCGTGATAGTCGCGATTGCGGGCGTAAATCGAAATTCCACCGCGATCCGGTTGCGCCAGCACCGCCAGCGGATCGTCGTCGGGCGCATAGGACAGCCCAAGCGCGATCACGCTGCGCGCGTCAGGCCATAATGTTTGCGGATGGGCGCGCTGGTTGGCGCGCTCCGCGAGCCAGCCCATATCGCCGTGCCGTCCATCGGCGAGAAAATCGGCGAGCCGCGCCCGCGCCTCTGGCCCCAAAGCTGCCGGCGCAAACCCCACGGCATCGAACCCGAGGGCAAGCGCCTTGGCGCGGATCGGATCAGCCGCGCCCGCGATAGCCTGATACCCCCTGGTCGGGGATCCACACATCGGCGGGGGGCGTGCCGGTTTGCCAGAACACGTCGATTGGGATGCCGCCGCGCGGATACCAGTACCCGCCGATGCGGAGCCAGACCGGATCGAGCAGGGAAACCAGGCGGCGGCCGATTTCGATCGTGCAGGCCTCGTGGAAGGCGCCGTGATTGCGAAACGACCCGAGAAACAATTTCAACGACTTGCTTTCCACAATCCAGGCCGCCGGCACGTAGTCGATCACCAGATGGGCGAAATCAGGCTGGCCGGTGATCGGGCAGAGCGAGGTGAATTCAGGTGCCGCAAACCGCACCAGATAGCGCAGATCCGGATGCGGGCTCGCGACCCGTTCCAACACTGCCGTTTCCGGCGAGGTCGGCATTGCCACGTGCTTGCCAAGCTGGGTCAGGCCGTCGGTCATTGCACCAAATCTCCGAATTTCCATCGCGCCCGCACAATGTCGGAATGCGCGGCCAGGCGCTGGTCGGCGATGGCGTGCCGCATGCCCGCCATCAGATCGGCATAATAGGTCAGATTATGCCAGGTCAGCAGCATCGGCCCGAGCATTTCACCGCCGCGGAACAGATGATGCAGATAGGCACGGCTGTGGCGGCTGCAAAGCGGGCAGCCGCACGAAGAATCGAGTGGCCCGCCATCATCGGCGAAGCGGGCGTTGCGCATGTTGAACACGCCACGGCTGGTATAAGCCCGCCCGGTGCGGCCGGCCCTGGTCGGGATCACGCAATCGAACATGTCGATGCCGCGCGCCACCGCGCCGAGCAAATCATCGGGCGTGCCAACCCCCATCAGATAGCGCGCCCGGTCAGCCGGCAGCATCGGCGCGGTGAAATCCAGCACCGCAAACATCGCCGCCTGGCCTTCGCCGACCGCGAGGCCGCCGATCGCAAAGCCCTCAAAATCAATCGCGGTAAGCGCGGCCGCCGATTCTGCCCGCAAACCTTCGAACACGCTGCCCTGCACGATGCCGAACAGCCCGTAGCCGGGGCGTGCCACGAACGCATCGCGTGACCGGCCAGCCCAGCGCATGGAGAGTTCCATTGACGCGCGCGCCTCGGCTTCCGTGCAGGGGAATTTGGTGCATTCATCGAAGGCCATGCTGATCGTTGCATCGAGCTGGTGCTGAATGCCGATCGAGCTTTCTGGGGTCAGCCGATGCCTGGAGCCATCGATATGGGATTGGAAGGTCACCCCGTCGGCGTCAAGTTTGCGCAGCTGTGCCAGCGACATCACCTGAAAGCCGCCGGAATCGGTCAGGATCGGTCCAGGCCAATCCATCATCCGGTGAAGTCCACCCATTGCGGCTACGCGGTCGGCGGTCGGGCGCAGCATCAGATGATAGGTGTTGCCCAAAACAATGCTGGCGCCGGTGCTGCGCACCGCGTCCGCTGTCATCGCCTTCACCGTGCCGGCGGTGCCGACCGGCATGAAGGTCGGCGTCGGCACCTCGCCATGGGCGGTGTGCAGCGTGCCCAGGCGGGCGGCGCCGTCATTGCTGTGGCGGGTCCAGGACAGGCTCATGCGCGCTCCAGTAAGCAGGCGTCACCATAGGAGTAGAACCGGTAGCCAGACGCGATGGCATGCGCATAGGCCGCCTGCATGCGGTCCTGGCCGGCAAAGGCGCAGACCAGCATGAACAGGGTCGATCGCGGCAGATGGAAATTGGTCAGCAACAGGTCGGCGCTGGTGATTTTGTGGCCTGGGGTGATGAAGATCGCGGTTTCGCCGTTGAATGGTTGGATGTGCCCAGCTTTATCGACCGCCGATTCGAGCAAGCGCAGGCTGGTGGTGCCGACCGCGACCAGCCGACCGGTGCGCGCATTGATCGCGTCCGCAGTCGTCTGCGTGATCACCCCGCGTTCCGGGTGCATGCGGTGATCGCTGACCACCTCGGTGCGCATCGGCAGAAAGGTGCCGGCGCCGACATGGAGTGTGACGGTCGCATGCCCAACGCCGCGCGCGGACAAGGCGGCGAGCAACGCCGAGGTGAAATGCAGTCCCGCCGTGGGGGCTGCTACCGCGCCATCATGGGCGGCAAACATGGTCTGGTAATCGGCTGCGTCCTGCGCGGTGGGGCCATCGGGCCGGTCAATATAGGGCGGCAAGGCCAAGGCCCCGGCGCGGCGCAAGGCTGCTTCGAAAGCCGCGCCTTCCAGATTGAAGGCCAGAATTGCACTGCCATCATCGCCACGGACCCGCACCGTAGCTTGAAGGTCGGCGTCGAAAACCAGCGTGTCGCCGACCCGCATGCGTCGCGCATTGCGCACCAGGGCGTGCCAGCCGCCATCGGCCGTGGGGCGATCCAGAGTGATGCCGATCCGTGCCTCGCCGCGCCGTGCGGTCAGTTGCGCCGGGATCACCCGTGTGTCGTTGCTGACCAGCATGTCGCCAGGGCGCAACAGGTCCACCAGATCGCGGATATGAAGGTCGGTGAGCTTGGCGGCGATATGCAGCAGCCGTGCCGCCTCCCGCGGACGGGCCGGTTGGTGGGCGATACGGTCGGCAGGCAGCTCGAAATCGAAATCGCTCGCGCGCATCAGCCTGGAACGGGCGTCAGGCGCCGGACCATGCGCACCAGCGGAATGCTGATCGCGACCGCCCAGGCTTTGCCGACGATTTGCCCGGCGATGAAATCGAGGTTGTGGAATGCCAGCGACAGGAACACGAAGGAGTCGACCACCAGCCCAACCCCCGACGATGCCACCACAGCCAGCACCAGGCCGCGCCGTTGCAGCGGGGTGTAGACCGCGAAATCGGCGAGTTCGCTGAGCAGGAACGCAACGCCTGACGCAATCACCAACTCGGTTGGTGCCACGAAAGAACTCGTTGCTGTGCCGATCAGCACCGCCACCAGGCCAGCCATGGTGCCGAAACTGCGCTGCACCAGATCGCGCAACACCAGCGCGAAGCCCACCATCAACACCCCCGACGGCGCCATCAATCCGGGGGCGACCGGGATCAGGCATGGACCGTTCGGCACGCACACAGTACCAACGTGGCCGATCATCCAATTCGCCAGCGGCACGCAGGCGAGAAACCCGATGAACGAGGCGATCCCGATCGCGCGCATCAGCGGGCTGCCAAATAGGACGCGATCTCGATCAGATTGCCATCCGGATCACGGCAATAGACTGACGTGATCGGCCCCAATGCGCCGACTTTCGCCGACGGGCCTTCAACGATCGCGACGCCGCATTCGCCGAGATGGCGCACCAGATCATCCGGCCCGATCGCGGTCACGAAACACAAATTCTGCGAGCCGGGCACAGCGACTGCGGCCGTGTTGGGCCGGTCGACGCCCTCGGCCTGGTCGAGATTGATTTTCTGCCCGCCAAAGCGCAGCGCGGTGCGGCCGCGATTGCCGAATTCCTCGCGGTCCATGCCCAGCACGCGCTGATACCACGACGCCGTCACCTCCATGTCGCGGCAGGTGACAACCATGTGGTCAAGCCGGTCGACGGTGAAGCGCATCACCCCATCCCATCATAAAAATCATTGCCCTTGTCATCAATGATGATGAAGGCGGGGAAATTCTCGACCTCGATGCGCCACACCGCTTCCATGCCGAGTTCGGGATATTCCAGAACCTCGACCTTGCGGATGCAATCTTGCGCGAGGCGTGCCGCCGGGCCGCCGACACTGCCGAGATAAAACCCGCCATTGGCCTTGCAACTATCCTTCACGGCCCTGGACCGGTTGCCTTTGGCCAGCATCACCATCGATCCGCCATGCGCCTGCAGAGCGGCAACGTAGCTGTCCATCCGCCCGGCGGTGGTCGGCCCGAAGCTGCCGGTCGCCATCCCGGTCGGGGTTTTGGCGGGGCCGGCGTAGTAAACCGGATGGTTTTTAAGATAGTCCGGCAGATCCTGCCCGGCATCGAGCCGTTCTTGGAATTTGGCGTGGGCAATGTCGCGCGCGACCACCAAGGTTCCGGTGAGCGATAGGCGGGTCTTGACCGGGAAGCTCGACAATTGCGCCAAAATTTCCGCCATCGGTCGGTTGAGGTTCACCTCCACCACATCGCCGCCGAGCGTGTTATCGGTGGTTTCGGGGAGATATTTGTGCGGATCGGTTTCCAAAGCTTCCAGGAACACTCCTTCCGGGGTGATCTTGGCCTTAATCTGGCGGTCGGCGCTGCACGAAACACCGATGCCGACCGGCAGGCTGGCGCCGTGGCGCGGCAGGCGGATCACCCGCACGTCATGGCAGAAATACTTGCCGCCGAATTGGGCGCCGATGCCGATATTCCGGCTGAGTTCGAGCACCTGCTGTTCCATTTCGAGATCGCGGAAGGCGCGGCCGGATTTGCTGCCGGTGGTCGGCAGTTCGTCAAGATACTTCGTCGATCCCAGCTTGACCGTTTTCATCGTGGTTTCCGCGCTGGTGCCGCCTATTACGATCGATAGATGGTACGGCGGGCAGGCCGAGGTGCCCAAGGTTTTCATCTTGGTTTCGAGGAATTTCAGAATTTTTTCCGGCGTCAGGATTGCGCGAGTTTCCTGAAACAGGAATGATTTGTTGGCGCTGCCGCCGCCCTTGGCGACGAACATCAGATGGAATTCATCGGCGTGATTCTCGCCAGGGGCCGCGTAAATGTCGAGTTGCACTGGCAGGTTGTTGCCGGTGTTGACCTCGTGGAACATGCTCAAGGCTGCCATTTGCGAATAGCGCAAATTGGTTTCGGTGTAGGTGCGGTGGACGCCGTAGCTCAGCGCTTCTTCTTCATCGCCATCGACCCATACGCGCTGGCCCTTTTTGCCGAAAATAATCGCAGTGCCGGTGTCCTGGCACATTGGCAGCACCCCGCCGGCCGAGATATTGGCATTCTTCAGCAGATCGAGGGCGACGAAACGATCATTCGATGATGCTTCCGGGTCATCAAGGATCGCCCGCAGGCTTGCCAGATGCGCCGGGCGCAGCAGATGCGAGACATCGTGGAACGCCCGCACCGCCAATTCCTCCAGCAGTTTTGGCGCGATTTTGAGGATCGTGCGCCCTTCGAACTGCGCCGTGGTCACGCCATCGAGTTCGAGCTTGCGCCACGGCGTCGGATCGGGGCCGAGTGGAAACATCGGTTCATAGAGGAAGTTGGACGGCCGCGGCGGGATGGCGTTCATCGGGGAGGGTCCTCAGGATTTCGGCGGTGTGCGGCGGCGGAACGCATCAAGCTGTACAACTTGCGGTGTGGTAAACGCGCCTTCTTCGGCCGGAGCCTCGGCCTCGGCCTCTGCCACTGGCTCCGGCGCCGTTTCCGGCATAATCACCCGGAAACGCAGCACAAATTGGGCATGCGGGTCGGCAAAGGCGGTGACCGACGCCAGTGGGATTTCCAGCATGCTGCCAACCCCGCCGAACGACAGGCCAACCCGCAGCGTGTCGGTTTCCGGCACCACCGCCATGTCCCAGAACTGGTGCTGGAGCACGATGGTCATTTCTTCCGGGTATTGCGCGCGCAGGCGCGGCGGCACAACGACGCCCGGATAGTCGGTGCGCAGTGTGATGTAGAAATGATGCAGCCCCGGCAGGCCCTCGCGCCCGATATGGATCAGCGCGGACCGCATGACCCCACGCATCGCGGCTTCCGTCCATTCATCATATGGAAGCAGGCTTTCCGGTGGTTCGCCGCTTTTAGTGTCACTCATAGGTTGCCTCGTGCGTCATGCTGTTCCCATAGCGCCTGTGGGCGATGGGGAAAAGGGCGGGCGCTGTTGGCGTGTCGCGCCATCCTTACCCTACGCTACCTGTTCCAAGCCGGTTGCAATGGGGCGATCGTTGCGAACACCGGGCAATCCGCCGCATGGGCGCCGGGTAGATAGCCGAGGCTCATCAGGAACTCACCGACAATTTCACCGCCGGTAAAGCGAAAAGTGGCGCGGAACAATTTCACCCAGGCCGCTTTGTCGCGCGGGTGATGGGCCGCGAGCCAGCCATCGAAGCTGCCATGGGACCGTTGCAGACCCTGGACCGTTCGGGCGTTGACGATGATGGCATCGACCTTGAGCCGGTTACGGATGATGCCCGGGTCGGCGAGCAGCCGGCTGCGATCACCGTCATCGAAGGCCGCGACCCGATCAACCGCGAAGCCTGCGAAGGCCGCATTCATCGTGGCGCGGCGTTTCAATACGATTTCCCAGCTCAACCCCGCCTGCATAATTTCCATGCACAACCGTTCAAACATCACCGTTTCATCCCGGTTGGGGAACCCGTGTTCGTGGGCGTGGTAATGTTGATGGACGGGGTTGCCGGGGGCAAAGGCGCAGTAGGCTGACAAGCCGGCCTCCGGAGTGCAAAAAGTGGGGGGCATTCTGTTGCCCGGGGCCCCCCTAACCGCGCTTATTGCAGCTTACGCTGCGACAGCGAATGCCTCATGATTGTCATTGGCACTTGTATTAGAGCCCGATAACGGCGGTACAATGCCGGGCAAAAGATGAGTCTTTACCACGCGTGTCGAGCCTGTTTCGCCCCCAAATAACCCACCCTTTTGCAAGGGATGAGGTTTGGTGGAGGCGCCGGGCACTGCCCCCGGGTCCACAACGATTATTCCAATCACCGTTTATCACCATAGCCGGCAAGCCGGCAAAGCGAATATAGGCTCTTCCGAAGCCGATTGAAAGGGACTCGTGCGATGGCAATCACAGACCAACAGCAGGCGGAGATTTCCGCCCAGCGTGAGGCATCGTCCCCGACCCGGCGCGCCACCGTCCCGGCGCTCGAAGCGATGCTATTCGAAGCCCGCCCGGTGCTCGATCACGGCTTCGTCAGGGTGGTGGATTATATGGGCGATGACGCGGCCGTGGTGCAGGCTGCCCGGGTTTCCTATGGCCGAGGCACGCGGCGCACCACCGAAGATGCTGGGCTGATCCGCTATCTGCTGCGCCACCGCCATACGACGCCGTTTGAGATGTGCGAGATCAAATACCACATTAAACTGCCGATTTTCGTCGCACGCCAGTGGATCAGGCACCGCACCGCCAATGTAAACGAATACTCCGCGCGCTATTCGATCCTCGATCGCGAATTCTATCTGCCAGCACCGGAGCATCTCGCCGCGCAGTCATCGGTCAACCGGCAAGGCCGCGGCGATGTGTTGCAAGGGGCGGAAGCTGCCGAGGTCATGGACCTGCTGCGCGGTGATGCGATGCGCACTTATGACAACTATGCCGCGATGTTGAATGAAAATCCGGACGGCACCCCGGTCGATCCCGATCGCCAGGGCCTGGCGCGGGAGTTGGCGCGGATGAACCTCACGCTCAACACCTATACCCAGTGGTACTGGAAGACCGATCTGCATAATTTGCTGCATTTCCTGTCGCTGCGCGGGGATACCCACGCGCAGTACGAAATCCGCGTCTATGCCGACGTGATGCTGGAAAGCCTGCTGGCCTGGGTGCCGGTGACAGCCCAGGCGTTCCAGGATTATCGCCTGGGCGCGGTGAGTTTTTCCGCGCCGTCGATGGCGATTATCCGGCGGATGCTGGCGGGCGAGGCAGTTGACCAGAAGGGCAGTGGGCTGTCCAAGCGCGAATGGACCGAAATGATGCAATCGTTGGGGCGCGACGGATGATCGTCTGTTTTGGCTCGGTTAATCTCGACCTGATCTTTCGCCTGCCGGCGCTGCCGCTGGTCGGGCAGACCGTGCTGGGACCGAATTTGCAACTCGAACCAGGTGGCAAGGGCGCCAACCAGGCAGTGGCAGCGGCCCGCGATGGCGCGGTGGTGATTTTCGCCGGCGCGGTCGGGCGCGATGCGCTGGCGACCGATGCGCTGGCGCTGCTGCGCAAGTCAGGGATTGATCTGACCAGGGTGATCCAGTCCGATCTGGCAACCGGGGCTGCCGCGATCTGCGTCGATCCGGCTGGGCGCAATCTGATTGCGGTGGCGAGTGGGGCCAATCTGGCAGCGCGCGCGGTGCAGATCGAGGATTCGCTATTGGGGGTGCGCAGCACGGTCTTGCTGCAAATGGAATGCCTGCCCTCGGAAACCGC
>JANYCX010000046.1 GCA_025360065.1 Acetobacteraceae bacterium
CGCCACTGCCGGCGACGATCACCCCGTCGGCGGGGATGCGCGCGCCGGGGCGGATAACCGCGATATCGTCGATGGCGAGTGCCGCGATCGGGATTTCGGTTTCCACGCCGTCGCGCAGCACGATGGCGGTGGTTGGGCGCAAGGCGGCGAGGGCGGCGATCGCGCTCGCCGCACTTTGGCGGGCGCGGGCTTCGAGATAGCGGCCGAGCAGGACCAGGGTGATGACGGTTGCCGCTGACTCGAAATAGAGCGCAGCGTGCGGGCCGTGCAGCGCAAGATTATAGCAAGACAGCAAAAACGCGGCGGACGTGCCGAGCACCACCAGCAAATCCATCCCGCCATAAAAGCCGCGCAGCCCCAGCCAACTGGCGCGGTAGAACGGCCAGGCGATCCACGACTGCACCGGCAAGGCCAGCAGCAATTGCAACCAGCCCGGCAGCATCGCCGCATGGCCGAATGGCATGGTGACCAGCATCGGCGCGGTCAGCAGCGTGGCCACTATCAGGCGCGCGGGCAGCGACGCGGCCTCGGTCACGGTGTCGGTGACCGGATGGGCTTCATAGCCCGCCTTCGTAACGGCTGCTTGCAGCGCCGCTGGATCGAGCGCGCCGGCGCCACGCACCCGGGCGCGGTTGGTCGCCAGATTGACCTCGGCGCTGGCAACACCGGGTACGCGGGACAATACCCGTTCAACCCGCGTCACGCAGGCGGCGCAGGTCATGCCATCGATGGAAAGATCAACTATGTCGGCCATTGTCCATAGATGGGCCTTGTGGCACGCCGGAACAACTGGGCTACCCGCGCGCCTGGCAAGGCGGTAAAGTGGGGAAGGTTAAAACTGGAGTCGTGTGGTGGTAAAATTTTCCGTGCCCGAAATGCATTGTGGCGGCTGCATCGCATCCGTCACCCGCGCAATCCAAGCTGGCGACAAGGCGGCGATCGTTGCCGCCAACCTCGAAACCCATCTCGTCGAAGTCACCTCGCATCTGCCGGCGGCCCAAATTGCCGGGCTGATCGACGATGCCGGCTTTAGCGTAAAGCAGGTCGGATGACCCCGTTCGAGGCATTTGCCATCGCGGTTCTGCAAGGCACGACGGAATTGTTTCCCGTGTCGAGCCTCGGCCATGCCGTGGTGGTGCCGGCGGTGCTGCATTGGTCGCTCGACCAGAAATCGGCGGCGTTCCTGCCCTTCATCGTGCTGTTGCATACCGGGACGGCAACTGCGCTGCTGGCGTTTTTCTGGCGTGACTGGTGGGCGCTTGCCTGCGGGGTGCTGGGCATCGGCGACGATGACGCGGTGAACGCGGCGCGCCGACGGTTCGTGCTGATCGTGATCGCCACCATCCCGGCGGTGATATTGGGCTTCACCCTGCAGAATTTTGTCCGCAGCCTGTTCGCAACCCCGATGCTGGCGGCGGGGATGCTGGTGCTGAATGGGTTCATGCTGCTGTTTGGCGAAAGGCTGCGGCGGCGGAGCGGTGACCGCACTCTGTCCAGCCTGAATGGCTGGGACGCGCTGGCGATTGGCTGCTGGCAGTGCCTCGCGTTAATTCCAGGTCTGTCGCGGGCGGGCGCGACAATGGTCGGCGGGCTGCTGCGTGGGGTTAATCATAGCGATAGCGCGCATTTTTCGTTCTTGATCGCGACCCCGATCATCATCGGCGCAACCGTGCTGGAAGCCCGGCATCTGCTGGGCACGGCGGTGCCACCCGGCACGTTCGGACTGGCGGCGGCCGCCGCCGTGGTCGCCGGAATTGTCGCCTACGCAACAACCTGGTTCCTGATGCGTTATTTCCGCAATCATGATGACTGGGCGCTCAACCCGTTCGCCTATTACTGCATCGTCGTCGGCGCCGGGGCATTGGCCTGGCTGAAATTCGCCTGATGGCCGGCCCCCTCGAAGGCATCCGCATCGTCGATCTGACCAGCATCGTGCTGGGGCCGTACGGCACCCAGATGCTGGGCGATGCCGGCGCCGACATTATCAAGGTCGAACCGCCGGGCGGGGAGATGACCCGCGCGATCGGGCCGCACCGGTCGCCGGACCAGAGCGCCTATTATGCCAACCTCAACCGCAACAAGCGCAGCCTGGTGCTGGACCTCAAGCAGGCCCACGCACGCGCGGCGCTGCTGCGGGTGATCGATGGCGCGGATGTGTTCGTCCACAACATGCGGGCGGGTGCGGCGGCGCGCTTGGGATTGGACGCCGCGACTTTGCTGGCGCGCTGCCCGAGGCTGATCCATGCGTCGGCCAGCGGATTCCGCCTCGGCAGTTCCAAGCAGGATGATCCGGCATTCGACGATCTGATCCAGGGCATGTGTGGCCTTGCCGCACTGAATGGCGCTGGCACTGGCGCGGATGGGCCGCGCTACGTGCCGAGCGTGATGGCCGACAAAATCAGCGGGCACACGCTGGCGACCGCGATCACCATGGCGCTGTTCGCCCGCGAGCGGTCCGGCATCGGTCAGGCGCTGCACGTGCCGATGTTGGACACGATGCTGGCGTTTTTGCTGCCCGAACATCTCTGGGGCAAGACCATTGACGACGCCGAGGCTGGGCTGGGCTATCCTCGCCTGCTGACCCCGCATCGCCGGCCTTATGCGACCAAGGATGGCTATCTGTGCATCATCGCGGCCACCGATGACCAGTGGCAGCGCCTGTTCACCGTGCTCGGCCGGCCGGAGTTGATCCGCGATCCACGTTTTGGCGACATGGCCGCCCGCACCACCCATATCGACGCACTCTATGGCGTGGTGGCCGACATGCTGCCGACCCGCACAACCGCCGAATGGCTCGCCGCGCTTGCCACCGCCGATTTGCCGCACGGGCCGGCCCATACGCTGGAAAGTCTGTTCGACGATCCGTATCTCGCCGAAATCGGCGCCTTCCCGCGCTTTAAGCATCCGACCGAGGGCGAGATCACCATGATTGCGCCTGCGGTCGATTTTTCCGGCACGCCGTTGGCGATCCGCAGCGGCGCGCCCGGCCTGGGGGCGCATTCTGCCGAGATTCTCCGTGAGGCGGGGCTGAGCGAGGCCGAAATCAGCGGACTTGCGACGTGAGCATCCGGCGGCGAGCGGCGGTTTTTGGCGGCATCGCGCTCGCGGCATGTCCCGCCGAAGCCGCCCCGCTGGCGGCGGTGCCGATCGACCGGCTGCAAACCCGATGGTGGCGGGCAAAGCACGAGGCCAAACTGCGCGAAAAACAGGCCGGTCCGGTCGATCTGGTGTTTTTGGGGGATTCAATCACCGAGAACTACGAGAAATCGGCCGCCCCAGCCATCGCCGATTTTCGCCCGGTCTGGCAGCGCTTTTATGGCGATCGTCGCGCGCTTAATCTCGGCTTCGCGGGCGATGCGACCAGCCATTTGCTGTGGCGGATGATGAATGGCGAAATCGACGGAATTTCGCCGAAAGCGGCCGTTATTCTGATCGGTGCCAATAATCTCGGGCGCGCGCATTGGCCGACCGCCAATAATGTCGCCGGGATTGCCGCGGTGGTGGCGACCGCGCGGCAGAAACTGCCGAAGACGCAGATTTTGCTGCTGGGCATATTGCCGAGCGTGCGCAGCGCCTGGGCGAGCCAGACAACGGCTGAGGTGAACGCCGCTTTGGCCAAACGCTATGCGACGGGGCACGAGGCGATGGTGACCTATCGCGATGTTGGCCATGTGCTGGAACGCGGCGGCCAAGCCGACCCGGCGTTGTTCTACGACCCCAACCTGTCACCGCCCGAACCGGCTTTGCATCCCTCCCCTGACGGGATGGCCCGGATTGCTGCGGCGATCGAGCCGGTTCTGGCCGGGATGATGGGAGACCGGCGGCATGGCAGCTAGGCACCAGCCCGACACCATTGCCGCACTGACCGGTCTGCGCGGAATGGGGGGCAGGCGACGCCATGACGGATAGGCATTTCATCCGGTTCGTATTTCTAGCGGTATTCGCAGTTCTCGCCTTCATCGGACCGGCGACGGATCAGTTGGCCAATCCCAATATGTCCAGCAGGCTGGCCTTGGCATTGGCAATGGTCGAGGACCACGCGGTTACCATCGATCGTTTTGCTCCCTATACGATCGACAAAGCGTCCTATCACGGCCATTTCTATTCCGACAAAGCGCCGGGGATGGCGTTTCTGGTGGCGCCGATGCTGGCGCTGCTGCGCGCGCCCCTTGTCGCGTTAGGCATCGATACCACCAGCACGCTGACAGGCCCGGATATCAATCACGTCCAGGCACCCGGGTTTTACATCTTTGCAATGCGGATCGGCATTCTGTTCGTCAGCACGCTGGCAACCGCCGGCGCGGCGGCGATACTGTTCCAGCTTTGCCGCGACTTGCGGGCGAGCCGCAACGGCGCTTTGTTCGCGAGCTTTGCCTGGGCATTCGCTACCCCGATGCTGGGCTGGGCGACCAGCTTTTTCGGCCACGCCACCGCCGCCAGCCTGCTGGTCGCCGGTCTCGGGCTAGTGGTGCGGGCAAACCTGTCCGAGGCGCTGCCAGGGCGGGATTTCCGCCAGGGTGGGTTGGCCGGCCTCGTGCTCGGGCTGTGCTTTGTTGTCGAGTTCACCACCGGGCCAGCTTTGGTCTGCATCGCGGTTCTGGGCCTGTTCTACGCCCAAGGCCGCCCGCGTTTGGTGGCCGGCGCGCTGGTCGGCGGACTTGCGCCACTGATCCTGCTGCTGGTGTACAATCAAATCGCTTTTGGCGCGCCGCTCCATCTCGGCTATGCCAACGTGGTTGATTTCGCTGGCATGCAGACCGGATGGTTCGGCGTTTCGCGCCCCGATCCGCATATCGCGTGGGAGGTGCTGTTCGGTGCATCGCGCGGCTTGGTATGGATTTCGCCGTTTCTGCTGCTTGCCCCGCTCGCCTATGTTATGGCGTGGCGCGGAATGCCGCTTGGCGTGGTGCTGGTGTTGCTGGCGGTGCCAGTGCTGTTTCTGCTGATTAATGCCGGATACGCCTATTGGGATGGCGGCTGGTCAACCGGCCCGCGCCATCTCACCCCAGGGCTTGCGTTTGCCTGCGTGCCGTTCGCCGCTTTGTGGGACCGCGGCGGACGCGGGCTCCGGCTGCTGGCCGCAGGCGCGGTCGGCGCCAGTGCCGTGCTGGCGCTGGCGTGTGCGATGGTGGACATGACCAGCCGGCCATTGCCCGACGGGGTTAACACCGTGTTCGACAGCATCCTGCCGCGCTTGGCGGCTGGCGATTTCCACAACAGTTTTACCGAGGGCGGCCCGTACAGCTTCTTGACCCTTCTGGCCCTGCCGGTCATCGTCTATTGCGCCGGAGCGCTCGCTGGGCTGACCCGAAATGCGGCGCGCGCGCCTTGATTGACAGGACCGACCCCACAATGCCGACGATCGCCGAAACCCTTGCCACCTATGCCGCCGAACAGAGCCACACCGCCTTATCGGCCGATGTTACCCACCACGCCAAGCGTGCGGTCATCGATTGGTTTGCGGCCCTGTTACCTGGATCGGTGCTGCCCCCGGCGCGCATGCTGGCCGAGGGTCTGGCCGATGAGCTCGATCACGGCCGGGCCATCGTTTATGGCAGCAATCGACGCGCGAGCCTGCGGGCGGCCGCCCTGATTAACGCGACCGCCAGCCACACCATCGAATTTGACGACATCTTCCGTGACGCCGTCTACCATCCCGGCTGCCCGGTGATCGGTGCCGGACTTGCCGCCGCCCAGGCGCGGGGCGCCAACGGGGCGGCGCTGTTGCGGGCAATTGTGGTCGGTTACGAGATTTCGACCCGCATTGGGGTCGCCGTTCAGCCATCGCATTACCGGTTTTGGCATACCACCGGCACTGTCGGCACGTTCGGCGCGGCGGCATCCGTCGCCAGCATTCTTGGGGCCACCGCCGGGCAAACCGCCCATGCCCTGGCCAATGCCGGCACCTTTGCCGCCGCCTTGCAGCAGGCGTTCCGCTCGGATGCGATGTCCAAACCGCTTCATGCCGGACATGCCGCCGATGCCGGGGCAATGGCAGCGTTGGGGGCGGCGCGCGGCATGACGGGGGCGTTGGATGTGCTGGAAGGGGAGGCAGGTTTCGGGGCGGCAATGTCGGTCAATCCAAACTGGGCGGCCGCCACCGACGGGCTGGGGTCGCGGTATAACATCACCGCGATGACCTTCAAAAACCATGGCTGCTGCGGGCATTGTTTTGCCGCGATCGACGCCGCCCTGGCGCTGCAGGCGGCGCATGGCTTCCGCCACCAGGATATCGCCAGGATCGCCGTTGGCGGCTACCAGGCGACGCTCGATGTCACCGGACGAAAATCGGTGTCCACCGAGTTCGAGGGCCGTTTCAGCACCCCCTTCACCGTGGCGACCGCTTTGGTCCATGGCAGCGTGCGGCTGGTGGCCTTCACCCCGGATCGGCTCGCGAACCCGGACGTGCAGGCGCTGATGGCCAAGGTCGAGGTCACCGTCGATCCGGGGTGTGCAGCCGCCTTCCCTGGCGCGCGGTCGGCGCGGGTGACGATTACGTTGCACGATGGCCGCGCCTTTAGCCACTTCCAGCCGCACCGCAAGGGCGATCCGGAAGACCCGCTGACGGACGCCGAGCTTGAGGCGAAATTCCTCGAACTTACCGGCCCGGTGGTCGGCGATGCCGCCGCGCGCGCATTGCTGGCCGAGCTTTGGGCGATCGATGCGCGTGACGATGTTAGGCTTGCGCCGGTGGTGTTGCTGCGCGCGGCCTGAGCGGCTGATACCGAGCGCCCGAATGACTGACTCTTCCACTCATTCGGGCGCTTGGTATTGCGCACCGGGTTGGCCGGCGGCGGTGCGCCAAGCAAAGACTTATACCAAGCGCTGTTGACCCAGTCTTCATGGGTTAACAGCGCTTGGTATGACTGCAAACCCCGCGCAGGTTGCCCACGCCCATTGCCCGTTGCCCGTTGCCCGTTGCAGGATGGCCAAAAGCGAGGGACGCACATGTATCTCAATCATTTCGCTGCCAGCAGCGCCGCCCATGACATGACGGCCACCGATGAATTCGCCAGCTTGCTGCAATCGGCGACCGAGCTTGGCATCGACCATGACAAAGCCACCGCTTACCGGTCATCCAACATCGTGCTGCGCGGAATGCGGTTTCATTTCCTCGAATGGGGCGATCGGTCCAAACCCACCGTGCTGCTGCTGCATGGCGGGCATCAATCGGCGCATGCGTGGGATTTATGCAGCCTCAACCTCGCGCAGCATTACCATGTGCTGGCATTGGACCAGCGCGGCCATGGCGACAGCGAATGGGCGCGCGATGTGGATTATTCCGGCATGGCGATGGCGGCCGATGTGACCGCGTTCCTGGCGGCGCTGGAGCCGGGCAAGCGTCCGGTTGTGGTCGGCCATTCGATGGGCGGGCGCAACGCGATGCTGGTGGCGCGCGAAACCCCAGATGCGATGCGGGCGCTGGTGATTGTCGATATCGGGCCAGAAATTTCCGATGCCGGGCGCAGCGCGATCGCGGGATTTGTGAAAGCCGCCGAGGAATTCGACGACCTCGATCATTTCGTCGCCACGGTGCGCAAATACGATCCCTATCGCCCGATGGCGCATATCGAGCGGACGGCGAAATACAACATGCTGGTGCGCGCTGACGGCAAATATATCTCCAAATGCGACGGCACCGCCCGACGCGTCGGCATTCGCCCGTCTTTGCCGCAGGATGTGCTGACCCTGCCCGACGCGGCACGGCTGACACTGCCGGTGCTGGTGGTGCGCGGGGAGAATTCCAACATCCTGGCACCCGATGCCGCCGAACGTTTCCGCGACGCATTACCGCAGGGGGCGCTGGTCACCATTGCCAATTGCGGCCATTTGGTGCCGTCGCAGAACACCAAGGGCTTCCTGGCAGCGTTGCACAGCTATCTCGCCGCACTCGGATAGGAATTTCCAACCGCTGCGGGCTGGGGTAGAAGGCCGGATGCGCGCCATCATTCAATTGTTTCTCGCGGTCGGGCTGTTCGCCCTGCCCCATGCTGCCCCCGCCCAGGAGGTGATGGACGCCGTGCGCGCCGATCGCTGGGTTGAGGCCCAGGCGTTGGCGGCCCGCCATCCCGATCCGGTGGCCGCCAAGCTGGTCACCTGGTTCCGCATGCAGACGCCGGGGGCTGCGAGCCTCGGTGACATCAACGCCTTCCTGGCGGCAAACCCGGATTGGCCGCTGGCCGGCACCCTGGTGCTGCGCCGCGAGGAGATGTTGGCGGCGGAACTGGACGACGCCATTGCCATCGCCGCCTGCGATCATGCGCGCCCCACCCTTGCCGCCACCCAATTGCGCTGCGCCGATGCGCTGGCGAAACTCGGCCGCGGCAACGATGCGGCAATGCTCGCCCGCCTCGCCTGGGTCGAAGGTAATTTGGATGCTGCCGGGGAGGCGCGGGTGCTGAAGACCTGGGGCGCCAGCCTCCGCCGTGAGGATCAGCTGCGCCGCTTTGACCGGCTGGCCTGGACCGAACCGAATGCGGCAGCCCGGCAATTGCTGCGTCTGGCACCAGACGATCGGCGGCTCGGCGAGGTCCGGCTGGCGCTGCGCCGTGATGAAGCCAATGCGCGGGGATTGCTGGCAGCGTTGCCGGAAAAACTCCGCGGCGATCCGGCGATCCTGCTCGAACACGCGCGTTGGCTGCGGCGCAATGACCAGGATGATGCGGCGCTGGCGCTGTGGCTGGCGGCGGGCAACGCCGCCGAGCAGGCCGCAGCGCCCGAGCGTCAAACCGTGTTCTGGGACGAGCGTTCCTTGCTGGCGCGGCGACGCTTGCGGATTGGCGATGCCGAAGGCGCCTATCGACTGGCGGCCGGTCATGCCCAGACCAGGGTCGAGCAAATCGCCGATGCCGAGTTCCTGGCCGGCTTCATCGCGCTGCGCCGGCTTGGCAATCGCGAGACCGCGAGCAAGCATTTCGAAACTTTGGCCGCAGGGTCAAAGGCTGCAATCACTCAGGGTCGGGCGCAGTATTGGCTCGGGCGGGCAAGCGGCAATGCGGTGGTGGCGCGGAATTTCTATCGTGCCGCAGCGGCCTTCCCGAACACCTTTTACGGCCAGCTTGGCGCACTTGCCGCCGGCGACAGCGCGCAAAGCCTCGCCAGCAGGATCAGTGTCGGACCCACGCAGGTCGATACCACCCAGGCGCTTGACCTCGCAGGGCGCGAACTGGCACGGGCGGCGGCAATTTTGGTGGGGTGGGGGGTGCCCCGCCGGGCAGCGCCGTTCCTGCTGCGGCTTGACGACGTTGCGCCGGACCCGGTGACCCGCGACCTTGCAGCCCGGCTCGCAACCGGGCTGGGCGCGCCGCAGGTGGCGGTGGCGCTGGCACGGCGGGCAGGGCGCGACGGGCTGGTGCCGCTGGCCACCGGGTGGCCACAGGGCGTCGTCATTCCCGCCGATGCCGGGATCGAGCCGGCGCTGGCACTTGGGATTATCCGCCAGGAGAGCAGTTTTGATGCCGTCATCACCAGCCCCGCCGGCGCGCGCGGGCTGATGCAGCTGATGCCGGCAACCGCCGCGCAAATGGGCAAGAAGCTCGGCGTGGCAGCACCGGTCGCGGCCCTGACCGATGATCCGGCGCTGAACCTGCGGCTCGGCACCGCCTATCTGGCAATGCTGATGGCCCAATTCGACAATGCCACCCCGCTGGTGGTGGCAGGCTACAATGCCGGGCCAAGTCGGGTGGGCGAATGGCTCGGGGTCAATGGCGATCCACGGCGTGGGGCGATCGACGCAATCGACTGGATCGAGCTGATCCCGTTCGCCGAAACCCGCAACTATGTTCAGCGCGTCACCGAAAATCTGGTGATCTATCGCGCCCAAGCTGCGCAGGCTGGGGTTGGGCAGATAGGCCCACATCCCCTGGCGATCTGGCTGCCGTGAGCCGGATTTCGACCTGGGGTGGGTGGCGGGCTCAGCCCGGTGCTGACCGATGACGGGGTGGCGGCTGTGAGCCTCGCCCGTTTTGTCGCCAGCGGTTTCGGCGCCGGATACGCACCGTTCGCGCCCGGAACGTTCGGGTCCCTTGTCGGGCTCGGGCTTGGGGCGCTGTTGATGCATGTCTGGTCCGATAGCCTGCCACTTGCCTGCTTGTTCGCCGGTCTGCTCGGGCTCTGGTCGGTTGCGAAAATCGACGGCGGCGATGATCCGGGCTGGATCACCATCGACGAGATCGCCGGCCAGCTTGTCACGATGCTGCCGCTTGCAGCGCCGACGCCGTTGGCCCTGTTGGCGGCGTTTGCGCTGTTCCGGCTGCTCGACATCGCCAAACCCGGCCCCATTGGCTGGGCGGATCGCCAGCACGGGACCGCTGGGGTGATGGGCGATGATATCCTGGCCGGATTGATCGGTGCCGGCATCCTATGGGCAGTGCAGAAAATATATCCCATGATCCTGGCCTGAACCGTCCAGGGGGATTTCATGGTCGACGCCGACATCCTGACCCAAGCCGAACATTTGCTGATCGCCTGCCGCGCGGCAGGCGTCATGGTGGCGACCGCCGAGAGCTGCACGGGCGGGCTGATTGCTGCCAGCCTGACCGCCATCGCGGGCAGTTCCGATGTCGTCGAGCGGGGCTTTGTGACCTATTCCAACCAGGCCAAGACCGAGTTGGTCGGCGTCGATCCGGCGTTGATCGACAGCCATGGCGCGGTGAGCGAGCCGGTCGCGCGCGCCATGGCAGAAGGCGCGGTGGCGCGGTCGCGCGCCGATCTCGCCATTAGTGTGACCGGGGTTGCCGGCCCCGGCGGCGGCAGCGCGGACAAGCCGGTGGGTCTGGTCTGGTTCGGTTGCGCCCGCCGCGGCGAGGCGACCACCAGCACCAGCCGGGTATTCCCGGGCGACCGCATGGAGGTACGCCGCGCGACGGTTGCCTTGGCGCTCGACCTGTTACGCCAGCGGGTGTGAGATGACCCAAGGCCATAATGGCGGCCCGCCGCTCGAAGACGAAGCCCCCGATGTGCTGGCGTGGCGCAGCTATACTTGGCGGCGTGCCCATCGCCGGGCGTGGAAAACCCCACCGCCCGAGATTGCGCTGCGCCGGCTCGCCCGGGCTGAGGAACTCGGGATGACCTATAGGGAATATACTCTGGAGATCATGGAGCGCGGCAAGTATCTTTGAGAAGCGCGCTTCACCTGGTGGTTTTTGCTGAAATCGGCGCCCCCTGGATCGCCCGCCACACCGCTTCGGGCGTTGCCGGCATGTCGAGATGCACCACGCCCAATGTCGCCAGCGCATCCATTAGCGCGTTCATCACCGCCGGCGCGCCACCGGCAGCGCCTGCCTCGCCGCAGCCCTTGATGCCGAGCGGGTGGTTCGGCGCCGCGGTCGGCAGGGTTTCCAGCGTCAGGGCCGGCAGATCATCGGCGCGTGGCAGGGCATAGTCCATCAGCGAGCCGGTGAGCATTTGGCCTGAGTCCGGATCGTGCCGGATTGCCTCGCCAAAGGCCTGGCCGAAGCCCTGCACCACCCCGCCCTGCAACTGGCCTTCGAGCAGCGCCGGGTTTAGCACCTGACCGAAATCATGCAGCATGGTGTAGCGCCGCAGGTCCCAGGCGCCGGTTTCCGGATCGATTTCGACCTCGGCAACGTGGCAGCCATTGGGGAAGGTTGGCCCGGCCGGCTGCCACCAGCCCTGGCCTTCGAGCATCTGGTTGCCCAGGCCTGCCGCGACCTGCTTCCAGCCAACACTGCGGTCGGTGCCGGCGATGTGGAAACGACCGTCAGTGAACGTGATATCGATTTCGGCCGCTTCCAGCGCATCGGCGGCAAGCGGCAGCGCCTTTTTCACCAGATCGCGGGAGGCTTCGGCCAGTGCCGCACCTGAAATCGGGATCGAGGCCGAGCCGCCGGTGCCATGGCCGGAGGGGATGCGATCAGTGTCGCCCTGGATGATGTCGATGTCATCGGGATCGAGCCCGAGCTGGCTTGCGATCAGCTGGGCGAAAGCGGTGGCGTGGCCCTGGCCGTTGGACTGCGCGCCCAGCAAGGCCGTGACCCGGCCATCGGCGCGCAATTCGAGCCAGGCATTCTCCCCCCAAGCGCCCGCGACCCGTTCGCAGTAATGCGCCCAGCCGATGCCGCGCAGTTTGGTCGAACCGGCCCGGCGGGCGGCAAACCCGGCATAATCAGCGCGGGCCAAAGCGGTATCGATCATCGTCGGGAAATCGCCGCTGTCGTAATTCAGCCCCAGCCCGGTGCGGAACGGCAGCTCCGCCGGGGTCAGCATGTTGCGCCGGCGCAGCGCAAGCCGGTCGATGCCCAGCACCCGGGCGGCGTGATCGACCAGGGTTTCAAGCAGGAACACCGCCTCCGGACGGCCGGCGCCGCGATAAACCTCGGTCGGCGCGGTGTTGGTGAACACGCCGCGCACCGTCACGGCAATGGCGGGAAAGCGATAGACCCCCGCCACCGCCGGCCAGTTCGAGGTTGGCGACAGCTGCCCCTTGGGCGCGAGGTAGGCGCCGATGGCGGCGGTCGAGGTCACCCGCAGCGCCAGGAAAGTTCCGGTGGCATCAACCGCCAGTTCCGCAGTGTAAACATTGTCGCGGGCCTGATAGTCGGACAGGAAACTATCGGCGCGCTCACCTATCCAGGACACCACCCGACCGAGATGTCTGGCTGCCCATAATACAAGGATTTGTTCAGGATAGAGCGCGTTCTTGATACCGAAACTGCCGCCGACATCGGTGACGATCACCCGGAAACGGTCGGCGGGTTCGCCGAACGCCTGGCCCAGCGCGTCCTTGATGCCGTGTGGCATCTGGGTGCCGGAGGTCAGCGTGTAGCGGCCGGTGTCGGGGTTGAATTCACCGATGGCGCCACGGTTTTCCAACGAGCCGACCTGCACCCGTGGGTTGCGGCTGTCCATGCGGATGATTTGGGCAGCCTGGGCGAAGGCGGCATCGACAGCCGCAGTATCGCCGGCGCTCCAGGTGAAGCAAAGATTATCCGGCGCTTCGGGCCAGACCGCCGGGCCACCCAACGCGGCATCGGTGGCGACCACCGCGGGCAGCGTGTCGTACTCGATCATCACCAATTCGGCGGCATCGCGCGCGATGGCCTCGGTTTCGGCCACCACCATGGCCACCGTGTCGCCGACAAAGCGCACCCGGCCCTGGGCGAGCGCTGGGTGCTGCGGACGGAAGGCAAAGTCTTGGTCGGACGGCGTGCCTGGCAGGCGGATCAGATCGCTGCCCGAGGGGATACTGCCCAGTCCGGCCGCGGCATAATCTGCGCCGGTGAGCACCGCGAGCACGCCGGGCAGCGCGCATGCGGCGGCCCGATCGATGGTGGCGATCACCGCATGGGCATGCGGACTGCGGATCATCACCGCCACTGCCATACCGGGGCGCACCAGATCGGCGGTGAAGCGGCCTTGCCCAACCAGCAGGGCGAAATCCTCCTTGCGGCGAAGCGACTGGCCGAATGCGTTGGTGCCCATGAAATTTTGTTCCCTTTAGAAAAAAAGGCGCTGTCTGACCTGTTGCCGCACCGCTTTTGCCTTCACTTAACCCGCCATTCCTCCGCCGCCAAAGACGGCAGGGTCAGCGATTTCGGCGGCAATATTCCGGTCATCCAGCGCGGCTGAATGAACACCGCCGCCGGGTGATAGAGCGGCAGGATCGGCAATTCCTCGGCCTGGATCGCCTGGATTTCTTTCCACATTGCCAGACGCCGAATTGGGTCGAGCTCGGTTTGCGCGTTGGTCAGCACGGTATCGAGGGCGGGATTGGCGTAACCGCCATAATTGCTGCCGCCGAGATTATTCGCCGTCGATGGGATTCGGCTGGAGTGAAACCGCCCATAGGGGATCCAGTCTGGCGCGGGGAGCGAGGTGAAGATGACCATCCCTTGAAAGCTGCGCTTGCGCACCGTTTCGCCCAACAGGACGCGGGGTGGCTCGTTGCGGACCACGATTTCGACGCCGATTGCGCGCAACTGGCTTTGGATCACCTGTTCGACCAGTTCGATCAGCCGGATACCCGAGGCGCCCGACAGGTCAATCGACAGCTTCTTGCCGTCTGCCCCGACCAGGATTTTGTCCGGGCCGGGCTTGTAGCCGGCCTCGGCCAGCAGGGCGCGGGCGCGGGCCGGGTCGAACGGATATTTCTTGATGTCCGGATCGCGGCTGATCTCGGCCGGGGCCAAAGTGCCGTCGGCAACCGGGACGTGGTTTTCAAACAGCTTGGCAACGATGGCGCGACGGTCAATGCCGTACAACATCGCCTGGCGCACTCGCTTGTCGGCCAGCTGCGGGTTGGCGAAGTTGGGCACCATCATCGCCACGCTGAGGGACGGGACGAAGCGGACCTCGAAGCGGTCGGCATGGTCCTTGGCGAGTGCCAGCGACTGATCGAAGGTCAGCCCGCTGGCAAGGTCGATATCGCCGGACAGCAGATTGGCCAGCAGGGCGGCGGTGTTTTCGATCACTTTGAGGGTTATGGTCTGAAAGCTGGGCTTGGTGCCGGTCCAGCGCGGATTGGGCTTGAAGCTCGCCTGTTCGCCGGGCAGGAAGCGGTCCACCAGATAGGGTCCGTTCCACAATCCAGGCGTGGTTGGCGCCCGGTTGAACAGCGATTGGCGCCCATATTCCAGCCCATCCTTGGCGGCGCGGAAGATCGGTCCTTCGAGATGGTCGGGCAGCGGCTCGGGGCTGAGCCGGTCAAAATCATAGCGCGGGGCATCGAATTCGACGGTGTAATTGGCCTCGTCGATTTCCTTGACGCCGATCAGGCCGGGCTCGGGGGAGAATAGTTGCAGGACCGCAAAGCCGAGCGCGATGTCGCGGCTGGTGATCTTCACGCCGTCGCCCCACACCAGATCAGGTCGCAGGGTGAAGCGCACTGACATGAGCTGGCGGCCATCGGGCTGCTTGCTGACAATTGCGCGACCATTGGCGATCGAGGGGATTTCGGTGCACAGCCCACAGATCAGCGTGCCCTCGGCGGTGAAGCGGGCCACGCCGCGCCGGGCAAAGCCGTGGACGTAGCTGCGCACCAGCTGATTGGTGATAAAGGGGTGCATGTCCTGCGGGAATTCGACCATGCCGATTGTCAGAGTGTCGCGCTTGGAGTGGGCTTGAGCTTGAGCCTGGGCCTGGGCTAGAGCTTGACCCGGCACGTTGGCCAGCAGCGCCACGAGCAAGGTCACAAGCCGCAAAACTGTCGAACAGGTCGGGTACATGGCGATGATATTCCTGGTTGTCCGGTTCGTGGCGCATCACCAGTTTACGCGGCGGGCGCGGCACGGCAAGTTGCACCGATGATCAGCGCCCCTTCCGCGTCGCGACTGCCTTGACCGAGCCGCTCCTGGTGGGTCGTGCACTAACGGTTGACCTTGGCCCGGCCCATGACCGGACCAGTGTGATCACCGGTTTGGATTTCAGCCTCGCCGCTGGACGCACCCTCGGCGTGGTCGGCGAAAGCGGCTGCGGCAAGTCGATGACGGCGCTGGCGATCATGGGCCTTGCGCCCAGCCCGCACCGGATCGGGGGCGTTTTGCGATTTGCCGGGCAGGATTTGCTGACCATGCCGCAAGATCGCCGGCGCCAGTTGCGTGGCGCGGACATGGCAATGATTTTCCAGGAACCGATGACCGCGCTTAATCCGGTGGTGCCGGTCGGGGTGCAGATCGGTGAAATGCTGATTGTACATGACAACGCCAGCGAGACCGCAGCGTCGCGCGCGGCGGTGGCATTGCTCGAACGGGTTGGCATCGCCGACCCGGCGCGCCGGGCCAGCGCCTATCCGCATGAATTATCGGGCGGCATGCGCCAACGGGTGATGATTGCGATGGCGATTGCCTGCAAGCCCCGCCTGCTGATCGCCGATGAGCCGACCACCGCGCTTGACGTTTCGGTGCAGGCGCAAATCCTCGATCTGTTGCTCGAACTGCAACGCGATACCGGCATGGCGATGGTGTTCATCAGCCATAATCTCGGCGTGGTGAGTGCGGTCGCCGATGACATCATGGTGATGTATGCCGGCCGCGCGGTGGAAACCGGCCCAGCCCAGCGCGTGCTGACCGCGCCGGCGCATCCCTATACCGCTGGGCTGATCGCGACCTTGCCGGATATCGGCCGCCGCCAGAAAATCCTGCCGGTGATCGAGGGCAGCCCGGTCAATCCGCGCAATCGCCCGCCGGGTTGCGCCTTTGCGCCACGCTGTCCGCTGGTGATTGCCGAATGCCGGACCGGCTTGCCGGCGATGGTGATTGTAAGCCCCGGCCAGGAAGCCGCGTGCATACGGTGTACGGCATGACCGCCTTGCTCGAAACCACCAACCTGACCGTGAGTTTCGGCGACCGCGCCGGCTGGTTCCGCCCGGCGCGTGAGGTTCTGGCGGTGCGCAGCGTCAGCCTGGCGTTGCAGGCTGGCGAAGTGCTGGCAGTGGTTGGCGAAAGCGGGTCGGGCAAAACCACCCTTGCCCGCGCCTTGCTGGGGCTGGTGCCGATCGCGGCGGGCGAGGTACGCTATGATGGATGCGATACCGCGACGATGACCGCGCCCCAGGCGCTGGCAATGCGCCGGTCGGTGCAGATGGTGTTTCAGGACCCGTTCGGCTCCCTCGATCCCCGGCTCCCGGTTGGCGCGATTATCGCCGAACCGCTGGATATTCATCGCATTGGCAACCCGGCCAGCCGCCGCGCGCGGGTGGCGGAGTTGATGGGCCTGGTGGGTCTGCCAGCCGACGCCGCCGGGCGCTACCCGCATCAGTTCAGCGGCGGTCAGCGCCAGCGCATTGCCTTTGCCCGGGCGTTGGCGCCGAGCCCGCGTGTCATCATCGCCGATGAACCGCTTTCGGCGCTCGATGTCTCGATCCAGAGCCAGATGCTCAACATGGCGGCCGAACTGCGCGCCCGGCTCGGCCTCGCCTACCTCATCATCAGCCATGATCTGGCGGCGGTGCATCATATCGCGGACCGGGTGGCGACGATGTATCTCGGGCGCATCGTCGAAGTTAGCGATGTCGATGCGTTGTTCACCCGCCCCGCCCATCCCTACACCGCCGCGCTGCTGGCCGCGGTGCCACGGATCGGCGCCGGCAAATGGGTGCCGGGTGCGGCACTCGGCGGCGACATCCCGAGCCCGCTGGCGCCGCCAACGGGCTGTGCGTTTCATCCGCGCTGCCCGGCCGCATCATCGCTTTGCGCAACCGCAACCCCTGACATGCGGGCCATTCGGGCGGGCCACGATGTCGCCTGCCACCACCCGTTGGGAACCGCGTGATGGGCAGATTTCTGCTAGGTCGGATCACTGGGGCGGGCATTGTGCTGCTGCTGAAATCCTTTGTGATCTTCGCCCTGATCGGGCTGATGCCGGGCGATCCGCTCGATCTGATGATGAACGCCAATCCGGAAACCACGCCCGAGCAGATGGCGCATCTGCGGGCGATGTACGGCGTCGATCTGCCGATCACCCAGCGCTATTGGACCTGGCTGGTGGCAGCCTTGCAGGGCGATTTCGGCTATTCGCGCATCCAGCACCGCCCGGTGCTTGACATCATCATCCCGGCGCTGGGCAACACCCTGATCCTGACCGGGGCCGCTTTTGTGCTTTCCACCACGCTCGCGGTCACGCTGG
This sequence comes from Acetobacteraceae bacterium, assembly GCA_025360065.1. GTDB lineage: Bacteria > Pseudomonadota > Alphaproteobacteria > Acetobacterales > Acetobacteraceae > CAITOL01. Next base: position 17,584 of record JANYCX010000046.1, read on the forward strand.
GCACCATTGCAGCGCTAAAGCGCGGCACCTGGATCGACCGGATCATCAATCTGTTCGCGTTCGCGGGAATTTCGGTGCCGAGCTTCTGGCTCGGGCTGCTGATGATCTATCTGTTTGCGGTCCGGCTTGGCTGGCTGCCGGCGGGCGGGATGCCGCGCCCCGAACAAGGCTATGGCGGCATGCTGGCCCATCTGGCGATGCCGGTGATGACCCTGGTGATTGTGGAGACCGGCGGGCTTGCGCGCTACGCAAGGGCGGCGATGATTGAGGTGTTGAGCCAGGATTACATCCGCACCGCCCGCGCCAAGGGCCTGACCGACCGGCGCATGTTGGTGCGCCACGCGTTGCGCAACGCGCTGATCCCGGTGCTGACGCTGGTGGCCTTGCAGCTTGGCGGGTTGTTTTCCGGCGCCGCGCTCACCGAGGCGATGTTCGCCTGGCGTGGCATGGGGCGGCTGATCCTGGAGGCGATCCTGGGCAATGACTATAATCTCGCATTGGTCTGCTTGATGTTTGTGACCGCCACCATCCTGATCGCCAATATCTGCGCCGATATTGCCTATACCTGGCTCGATCCCCGCATCAGCCTTGGGAAGCGCCGGCGATGACCGAAGCAGCCGTTTCCGTCTGGCAATTGCGCTGGCGCCGGCTGGCGCGCGACCGGGTCGCGCTGGGGGCATTGTCGGTGCTGGTTTTGCTTTATGTGCTGTGCTTTTCGGCGGCCTGGATCGAGCTGTGGCTCGATGTCACCGGGGTCGATACCGATCTGATGAGCAGGTTTGATCCGATCGATGCCCGACACTGGCTTGGCTCCGACGAGGCCGGGCGCGACGAGTTTACCCGCATCCTGCGCGGTGGGCAGATTTCGTTGTCGATCGGGTTGTTTGCGGCACTTGGTTCCAGCTTCGTCGGCACCGTGATTGGTGCCATGGCGGGTTATTTCCGCGGCCGGGTCGATATGGTGCTGATGCGGTTCACCGATTTCATGCTGGCGATGCCGGCGCTGCCGGTGCTGATCATCCTGGCGGCAATCGACCTTACCAAGCTGGGCTTCAGCCAGGATTTCGTGCGTTCGGGGGCGGCGGGCTACTGGCGGATCGTGCTGATCGTGACCTTGCTGGGCTGGACCACGGTTGCCCGCCTGGTCAGGGCGGCGACGTTGTCGCTGGTGGAACGGGAATTCGTGCTCGCCGCGCGCGCCCAGGGGGCGTCATCGTTGCGGATATTATGGGTGCATGTGCTGCCCAATGCAGTGACCCCGATCATTGTTGCGACAACTTTGCGCATGGGGGGCGTGATTTTGACCGAAAGCGCGCTAAGCTTCCTGGGTGTCGGCATTCAGCCGCCATCGACAAGCTGGGGGAGCATGTTGACCAACGCGCAGGAACTGATGGCGTCCAACCCGTTGCTCGCGGTTTATCCGGGGGCGGCGATCCTGCTGGCGGTGATTGCGATCAATTTTGTCGGCGACGGCCTGCAATCCGCTTTCGATCCGCGCGCCGATCCCCATTGAAGATGTACCTTACAGGATGGCGGGCGTGATCGCTGTGCTGCGCGACAGGCTGGCCGCGGCCGCCCCGTCCTGGCTCGCCTATGGCATCGCCATCCTCATCACTGTCGGCCTCGTGGGGGGCAGCATCTATATCCATCTGGCCAATGAATATCGCCAGACCGAGGAGAACGCCTATGCCCAGACTGGCAATCTGGCATTGGGTTTTGCCGAGAACATCCAGCGCAGCTTGGAGGCCATCGACCAAACGTTGATTTATGTCCGCGATGCCTATAGCGCCGATCCGCAGCATTTCGATTTGGCGAAATGGACCCGCAGCGGCCCGGTGGCCGGGCGTCCATCGGTGCGGATTTCGGTGCTTGATGCCGGCGGCACGTTGCGCAGCACCAATCTCGGCGCGTTATCGGGCAAGGTCGATCTGTCGGACAGCGAAATTGTCCAGATGCAGCGTGGCGCCACCGAAGACCGGTTGCGCATCGGCCTGCCGGTTCGCGCCGTTGGCACTGGTCGCTGGGTGCTCAATGTCACCCGCCGCATCGTAGCGCCTGGCGGCGGGTTTGGCGGAATTGTGGCGGCCACGGTCAATCTCGACTATTTCACCCGATTTTACGATGCGCTCGACCTGAGCCGTGCGGCCGTGATGCTGCTCGGCCAGGATGGCATCGTGCGGGCGCGGGCGCCGAACGCGGAAAATGTCATCGGTCAGCCCTATCGTGGCACCGCGACCGAGGAAATCCTGCTTGGCGAGCGCGACCGGGGCCAGTTTCGCGGCGTCAGCACCTATGACGGGGTGATGCGGCTATACAGCTATAATCGGGTAGCGGATTACCCGTTGACGGTGCTGGTCGGGCTCAATGTCGGGGAAGCGTTTGCGACCTATCGCGGCCATGCGCGGCTGGCCATTTCGGTGGCCGTAGCCATCGTGCTGCTGCTGTTGCTTGGTGCGATCGCCATGCTACGCCAGCATCAGCGGCTGACCGGATCGCAGCGCGCTTTGTCAGCGACGCTCGAAAACATCAGCCAGGGCATCATGATGATCGACCCGCGCGGGGGCATGCCGGTGATGAACCAGCGTGCCGTCGGGCTGTTGGGTTTGCCGCAGGCGTTATTGCGTCCGGAAACCAAATTCCGCGATATTGTTGCCTGGCAGGTGTCACAGGGCGAATTCGGGCCGCCCGACAAGGTGGCGCCCAACGTTATTGAGGTACTGCGCACCGGCATCCCGGACTTCGTGCCCGGAGCCCATGAGCGGGTGCGGCCCAACGGCGTGGTGCTGGAAATCCGCAGTGAGGTGCTGCCCAATGGCGGCATGGTTCGGACTTATACCGACATCACCGACCGCCGGCGCAACGAACGCGCGCTTGCCATGGCGCGCGACGCAGCCGAAGCCGCCGGGCGGGCGCGCGCTGAATTTCTGGCAGTGATGAGCCATGAAATCCGCACCCCGATGAACGGCATCATCGGCGTCGCCGGCCTGCTGATGGACATGAACCTTGCGCCGAACGAGACACATTATGTCCGGATCGTGCTCGACAGCGCCCAGCATCTGCTGCAACTAATCAACGATATTCTGGACTTCTCCCGCCTCGATGTTGGCCGCCTCGATCTTGAAGACGCCCCGCTCGATCTCGCCGCGGTGCTGCGCGACAGCCTCGAGATCGTGGGCCATGCGGCCCAGACCAAGGGCATTACCATCGCCCATGAGATCGCCGCTGACGTCCCCACCCGACTGTTCGGCGATGGCCATCGCTTGCGCCAGATTCTGCTCAATCTGGTGGGCAACGGCATCAAGTTCACCAGTGCCGGGAGTGTCACCGTCGTGGTGCAGCGCATCCGCACAGAAGTGACCGAGGATGGACCCGCCATCCGCCTGGGCTTTGCCGTGATCGACACCGGCATCGGCATCCCGGCCGACGCGATCGGCAAGCTGTTCAATGAATTCACCCAGGTCGACAGTTCCATTTCGCGTCGCTTTGGCGGCAGCGGGCTTGGTCTGGCGATCAGCCGTGGCCTGATCGAACGGATGGGCGGCCATATCAGCGTCGATAGTGCCGTGGGCGTTGGCAGCACGTTCCGCTTTGATATCCGCCTCCGTCTGCTGACACCGGAGGTAGGGGAGCTTCCGGCGGTGCCCGCGCCGGCCGATGCACCCGCGAACTTTGCGGTGCTGCTGGCCGAGGACAATATGACCAATCGGCTGGTGGCGACACGGATGCTGGAGCGTCTGGGCCATCGGGTGACCGCCGTCGAGGACGGCGCGCAGGCGCTACGGGCGGTTGCTGCGGGGAATTTCGACATGGTGTTGATGGATGTGATGATGCCGGAGATGGATGGCATCGCGGCAACCGTCGCCATCCGCGCTTTGCCTGGGCCTCGGGCGGAGATCCCGATCATCGGGCTGACCGCAAATCTGTTGGCCACCGACCGGGAACGCTGCTTTGCCGCCGGGATGAACCATTTTGAAACCAAGCCGATAACCCTGTCACGCCTGAAAGCCGCGATCGCGGCCGTCATGACGGGAACCAGCCCTGTCGGGGATAACGTAACCCAGCCTGATATCGACGGGTTTGATCAGAGCCGACTGGACGCGCTGGTTCAGCAGATCGGGCCGGAGGCAACCGCGGGCGTGGTGCGCCAGTTTATCGAGGATGGCGGCCGACAGATCGACACGCTGCTGGCATTGGCCGAAAGCGGACGCACTGAGCTTGTGCTGCACCAGGCGCAGTTGGTGATGCGGGCGGCGGAAAATCTCGGCCTGTTGCATCTCGCAGCGGCCGCTAAAAATTTCAGCACCGCAGTCGCCAGCGACCAACCGGGGCTCGCCGGCATGGCGGCCCGCATTAAGGTTCTATTCCGGACGAGCATCGACATCGTGCGGGCCTGGCAGCCCGCAGTAGCGACACCAGCCGACCCGGCACTCGACAAATCCGACGCGTGAGGCAAAAACCCCTGGCGAACGGCGCGGCCGGCTGGGTGCGCCGCCAAATATGTGACGAAGGAATGACCGAATGAGCCACGAGACCGAGGGTCGACTGCGAATTGCGCCGGTGCTGAAACGCTTCATCGATACCGAGGCGCTGCCGGGCACCGGGCTGGCGCCCGCCACGTTCTGGGCCGGGGTGGAGCGGTTGGTGGCGGTATTCGGACCGCGCAACGCCCGCCTGCTGGCCGAACGCGACCGGTTGCAGGCCGAAATCGACGCCTGGCATCTGGCGCGTCGCGGTCGGGTTTTCGATGCGGGCGCCTACACCGCATTCCTGAGTGACATCGGCTATCTCCGCCCGGCACCGACCGCATTCGCGGTTGCGACCGCCAATGTCGACCCGGAAATCGCCACCATGGCCGGCCCGCAGCTGGTGGTTCCGGTCAGCAACGCGCGCTACGCGCTCAACGCGGGCAATGCGCGCTGGGGCAGCCTGTACGACGCGCTTTATGGCACTGACGCGATTGCCGAGGATGATGGTGCCACCCGCGCCGGCGGCTATAACCCGATCCGTGGCGCCAAGGTCGTAGCCCGCGCCAAGGCGTTTCTCGACGATGCGGCCCCGCTCGCCAGGGCCAGCCACACCGCCGCGACGGCTTATGCGGTGGTTGGCGGCGCGCTGGTCGCCGGCAGCACGCCATTGGCCAATCCGGCGCAGTTCATTGGTTATCGCGGCGAGGCCTCCAACCCCACGGCGGTATTGCTGCGCCATAACGGGCTGCATATCGAATTGCTGATCGACCGCGGCCACCCGATCGGGCGTGACGATCCGGCCGGGCTTGCCGACGTGGTGATCGAGTCCGCGCTGACCACGATCATGGATTGCGAGGATTCGGTTGCTGCCGTCGATGCCGACGATAAGGTGGACATTTACCGCAACTGGCTCGGGCTGATGAACGGCACCCTGTCGGCGAGTTTTGCCAAGGATGGCCGCACCCTGGAACGCCGCTTGAACCCGGACCGGGTTTATACCGGGGCTGACGGTGGCAGCGTGACGGTCGCCGGACGCAGCCTGATGCTGGTGCGCAATGTTGGCCATCACATGTTTACCGATGCGATCCTTGATGACGCTGGCGCGGAAACGCCCGAGACTATTATGGATGCCGTTATCACCAGCCTGATTGCGCTGCACGACGTGAACGGGGCGCGGATGAATTCGCGCCAGGGATCGGTTTATATCGTCAAGCCCAAGATGCATGGGCCGGACGAGGTGGCGTTTGCGTCCGATCTGTTTGCAGCCGTCGAAGACATGCTTGGCATGGCGCGCAACACGCTGAAAATGGGCATCATGGACGAGGAACGCCGGACCTCGGCCAACCTCGCCGCCTGCATTTACGCGGCGCGTGACCGGGTGGCGTTCATCAATACCGGGTTCCTCGATCGGACCGGCGATGAAATCCACACCTCGATGGAAGCCGGCACCATGGTGCGCAAGGGCGACATGCGGACCAGCGTGTGGATTGGCGCCTACGAAAACAACAATGTCGATGTGGGCCTGGCCAGCGGTCTGCGCGGTAAGGCGCAGATCGGCAAGGGCATGTGGGCGGCGCCCGATCGGATGGCCGACATGCTGGCGCAGAAGATCGGCCATCCGCGCGCCGGCGCCAACACTGCCTGGGTGCCGTCACCGACGGCTGCCACCCTGCATGCGCTGCATTACCACATGGTCGACGTCGGATCGGTGCAATCCGAGATCGCCAAACGGGCCGCGGCCACACGCGCCGATCTGCTGACCCTGCCGCTCGCCGACCGGCCAAACTGGTCGCCCGAGGAAATCCAGCTTGAACTCGACAATAACGCCCAAGGCATTCTTGGTTACGTGGTGCGCTGGATCGACCAGGGGGTTGGCTGTTCCAAGGTGCCCGACATCCATGATGTCGGGCTGATGGAAGACCGCGCCACTTTGCGCATTTCCAGCCAACATATCGCCAACTGGATGCACCAGGGCGTCACGACTGACGCGCAGGTGATGGCGACGATGAAGCGCATGGCGCTGGTGGTGGATCGGCAGAACGCGGGCGATCCGTTGTACACGCCGATGGCACCGTCTTATGACGGGATTGCCTTCAAGGCGGCGTGCGAGCTGGTGCTGCAAGGTCGCGCCCAGCCAAACGGCTATACCGAGTTCGTGCTGCATCGCTCGCGGCGTCTGGCGAAGGCTGCCGCGTAAGCTTGCTGTATCTGGACGATCTTCCGCTCGGCGTTGATTTCCCCTGCGGCAGCTTCACGCTGTCGCGGGCGGAGATTATCGACTTCGCCAGCAAATACGATCCGCAGCCGTTTCATTTGGACGAGGACGCGGCGAGGGCGTCTTATTTCGAAGGCCTGTGCGCGTCGGGGCTGCATTCCCAAGGCGCGGCGATCGGGTTGATGGTCCGCGCCATCCAGCATGTTGCGGTGGTGGCGGGTTACGCGTTGAACGAAACCCGGTTTTTCGTCCCGGTGCGGCCTGACACGCACTACGATGTGGTGGCGCGCTGGACCGCGGCGACGCCATCCCCGCGCGACCCGACGCGTGGGCGGGCGATGATTACTGGCGAGGCGTTGGTGGATGGCACGGTGGCGATGCGGTTTGGGGTGACGTATGTGGTCGCGCGCAATGTCTGACGCCGATCCGCCGCTCATTGCCAATGACTGGCTGGAAATGGCTTTGAAGGAAATTCAGGCCGCGCGTGTATTGGCCCGGTTCGCGCTCTGGCAACAATGCTATCATCACGCCGGATTTGCCGTGGAATGTGCACTCAAGTTTCGGATCATGGGGCGCTACGGTTTGAACCGATGGCCCGATCGTCAAGGGAACCGGCGCCTATTCAGCCACAATTTGGTGGAACTTGCATCGGAGGCTGGCCTGGCCACCGAATTAGGAGCAACGGCAAATGCCGCTAGTGACCAACGAATTGCCTTCCTGATCGTCAAAGATTGGAGTAATGAGGCTAGGTATGATCCGCGTGAGTTTCCCGAAATCCGCGCACAGGATATGCTGTCGGCCGTAGATGGGGGATTGCTGTCATGGCTACTGCGACATTGACGCTCGACCAACTCCGTGAGGATAGCGGCGAGGCGTTGCTGGCGTTGACGGATGAGTTCGGGTTTGCCGCGCTCGGAGCAGCCTGGGTGTACGATGTCGAAGCTGAGCGCTGGTGGTACCTGCTCGTCAGCCCGATGATTGATACGAAGGGTCCAGCCTGGGTTTATCGGCGACTTGTTGCGTTGTTCGACAAACTGCATCTCCCTGACGGAATATCCCCCCTCGACATCCGGATCGCCAGCCCGCAGGAAACCACCATTCGCACACTCGCAAGCGTTATTCGGGTTACGGGTAGCCGTGTCCCGTTTGCGGGAAATCGCATTAACGGAACCTCGATTTCGGCAATGCTGATCTATCGAATGCTGCCCGACGACGGTCAGGTTGGCGAACAAGCTCGCCGTTTCGACGCCCGCTACCAGGAACTGATGGCCGCTTAAGGCTGGTGGGGCGGGACTGGCGCGACGCATCGCGCCGTCCTATCGTCGGACTATGATCGATCTTCGCCCCCTCATCGCCCAGCCAGGTCGCAATGACCTTGACATAGAACTGCCCGCCCTGCCCGGCCGGCGCATCATCCTGCGCTGCGCGCGGCCACGCCATTTCACCTTCGCGACGCCGATCCTGTTCGTGCATCACGGGGTCAATCGCAACGGCGCCGATTATCGCGACTATTGGCTGCCATTGGTCGATGAGGCCGATCTGCTGGTGATCGCGCCGGAATTCCCCAATGAGGGTTTCCCGCGCGCGCCGTGGTATAATTTCGGCAACCGCGCCACCGCCGCCGGACACGAAAAGCCGCAGGCGGAATGGACCTATGGGCTGGATAAATTCGTCTTTGACGCGATGCGCGACCAGGACCTGACCAGGCGACGCACCTATGGTGTGTGGGGGCATTCGGCTGGGGGACAGTTTGTGCATCGGATGATTGCGCTCGGGCTGCGCGACAATGTGCGGATCGCCATCACCGCCAATGCCGGCACCTATGCGATGCCGACCTTGGATGTCGCCTACCCGTTCGGGCTGGGCGGGACTGGCCTGGATGAGGCTGCTTTGCGCCGGCTGCTCGGGTTCCGCCTGACCGTGATGGCCGGCACCGCCGACATCGACACAACATCCGAACATTTTCCGCGTGACAAGGCGGCCATGGCACAAGGCCCGACGCGCTATGCCCGCGCCCATAATTTCATCGCCACCGCCCGCGCCGAGGCCGCCCGGCTTGGCATCACCTGCGCCTGGAATATCGTTGATGTCGCCGATGTCGGCCATGATGGCCAACGCATGGCGCAGGCCGCAACCCGTATACTGTCCGCGACGCTTCATATCTAAGGAACCCGGCCATGCAGAACATCGAACCAATTTGGCAACTGGTTGACGACAGGCGCGCCGACTACGTGGCGCTGGCCGACCGCATCTGGGACAAGCCGGAAATCGCCTATGACGAATACGCATCGACCGCCGAGCACACCGCCATGCTCGAAGCCGAAGGTTTTCGGGTAACGCAAAACGTTGCCGGCATCCCGACCGCTGTCATGGGCGAGGCTGGCGAGGACGGGCCGGTGATCGCCATCCTCGGCGAATACGATGCGCTGCCTGGCCTGAGCCAGGAAGCCGGCATTGCCGAACCGAAACCGCTGCCCGGCAATGGCTTGGGCCATGGCTGCGGGCATAATCTGCTGGGTACTGCGTCGCTGATGGCGGCAGCCGCGGTCAAGGACTGGATGGCGGCCAACGGCATCAAGGGCCGGGTGCGCTATTATGGCTGCCCGGCGGAAGAAGGCGGCGCGGCGAAATCCTTCATGGTGCGCGAAGGCGCGTTCAAGGATGTCGATATCGCGATATCCTGGCATCCGGCGGCGTTTTCCGGGGTCAACGACGCGATGTCGCTCGCCAATACCCGGATCGATTTCACCTTCACCGGACGCGCCAGCCATGCGGCGGCGGCCCCGCATCTTGGCCGCTCCGCGCTCGATGCGGTGGAATTGATGAATGTCGGGGTGAATTACCTGCGCGAACACATGCCGTCCGACGCGCGCATCCATTACGCGATGCTGGATGGCGGCGGGGTTGCCCCCAACGTGGTCCAAGCCCGCGCCAAGGTGCGTTACGCGATCCGGGCGCGCGAATTGCCGGAATTATGGCCACTGATCGAACGGGTAAAAAAAGTCGCCAAGGGCGCGGCAATGATGACCGAAACCAAGGTCGCGGTTGAGGTCGTCAGCGCGGTATCCAACCTGTTGGGCAACACGCCGTTGGAACAGGCGATGTATCGCGCCTTTGAACGGCTTGGCCCGCCGCCGTTTGACGATGCCGATCGGGACTACGCGCGCCAAATCCAAACCACCCTGTCGGCCGAGGATATTACCTCGGCCTTCCGCCGGGTCGGCGCCAAGCCTGATCTGACCAAGCCGCTTTGCGATGCGATCGTGCCGCTTGATGCCAAAGGTGCGCCGATGATGGGCTCGACCGATGTCGGCGATGTCAGCTGGGTGGTGCCAACCGTGCAGGCACGCGGGGCGACCTACGCAATCGGCACGCCGGGCCATAGCTGGCAGCTCACCGCGCAGGGCAAGTCGGGGATCGCCCATAAGGGGATGATCCATGTGGCGAAAATCATGGCGGCGACCGCGGTGGAGGCTTTGAATAATCCGGGGGTGATTGAGGCGGCGAAAGCGGATTATGCGGCGCGAACGGCTGATAATCCTTATGTTTGCCCATTGCCGACTGATGTTATGCCGCCGATTAGGAAGAGCTAAGGCGAGAATCTTCTTTGTTTGAAAACAAAGAAG
>JANYCX010000073.1 GCA_025360065.1 Acetobacteraceae bacterium
CGGATCGCCCGATGCCAGCAACCCCGCATAGTCCCACGCGAAATCGCACGCCCCGCCAATGCAGATGAAATGCTCCACACAGGTCAACTGGGACTTCATCGCCAGGACAGTGTCGCGATACGCCGCCTCGAAGATCAACACTTTCGGCCCACCGTCATTGACGATGTAAACCATCTCCGGCACCGCCAACCGCCAGTTCACCGTGGCGCAGATGAACCCCGAGATCTCGCAACTGCCATAGACTTCCTGGAATTCGAGGGAGTTCTGGCTGAGGATGCCAACCCGGTCCTGCCGCTTCAGCCCAAGGCGGTGCAGGGCGTTGGCAAGCCGGCTCACCCGGTCATGGAACACCGCATGCGACATCCGTTGATCGCCCCAGACGAACGCGGTTTCGTTGGGGTATTTCCAGGCATTATTGTCCAGCATGTCGGCAAGCGTGCGCGCTCCCTGGCCGCTGATCGTCATTCGTTCCTCCAGACCCATTAAGATACGCTACACCATGGTAAAATCGAACGATAGTTCGAAAATTCGACCGCACACTCCATTTCGTTCCAGCAAGCGCCGCACTATGATGCCGCATGATGACCAAGCCCCTCGCCAAATCCGCCGTCTCGCAACAGCGCGTGCTCGATGCCGCGGCACGTGTGTTCCGCGACTGCGGCTATGCTGGCGCCACCATGCGGGTGATCGCCGACCAAGCCGGCCTGAAAGCCGGCAGCCTTTACTACCACTACAAATCCAAGGATGAGCTGATCAGCGCCGTGCTCGACCTCGGGATGAATGCGACCATCGGCGCGCTCAAGGCAGCCCTTGCTGCCCTGCCGGCGGATGCGACCGCCCGCCAGCGGCTCGAAGTGGCGTTCCGCACCCATGTCACCACCATTATCGCCAATGGCGATTATTCGCTGGCGACCAGCCGGGTGTTCGGCCAGGTTCCGGAAGTAATCCGGGTCCAGCACGAGAAAGTTCGCGACCTCTATGGCCTGATGTGGCGCGAAATCCTCACCACCGGGCAGCAGCGCGGCGAATTCCGCGCCACCGCCAACATGACTTTGGCGCGGCTGCTGATCCTCGGCGCGCTCAACTGGACCGCCGAATGGTTCAAGCCCGGCACCCGCAGCATCGAAGACGTCACCAGCGGGTTTGCCGCGATCGTGATGGACGGCCTTGCCGCGCCCGATCAGTTATAGGGCGACGGTTCGGGCGGCAATTGCCCCTGGCCAAGCGAGCGCCCGCCATCGACAATCAGCACCTGCCCGGTGATATAACGATTATCCTTCGACGCCAGAAACGCCACCGCCCGGGCAATATCCTCGGGCTGGCCGATCCGCCCGAGCAATTGCCAGCCCAGCATCGCCGCCTGCCGTTCCGGGGTCATGTAATGCAGCATGTCGGTGTCAACCACACCGGGGGCGACCGCATTGACCCTGATATCGCGCGGCGACAAATCAATCGCCATCGCCCGCGTAAGACCCACGACGGCGGCCTTGGACGCCACATAATGCGCCATTTGCGGCGCGCCGGCGAAGGATCGCGATGCGATATTGACGATCCGCCCGCCATTGCGCATCCGCCGCGCGCCTTCTTGGGCGACGATGAAGGTGCCGAGCGTATTCACATCGAAATTATCACGAAAATCCTGTTCGGTCAGGTCCTCAAAGCGCCGTGTGCTGGTAATGCCGGCATTGTTGACGATCACATCGAGCGGCGCGAAGCGCTCCATGATCGCGGCAATCCCGGCGCGGTCCTGCACGTCGGCCATAATCGTTTCGGCAATCGCGGACAACTCATGCACGATGTCGAGCCGGTCGAGCGCGATCACCCGATAGCCATCGCCCGCCAGCCGTTCGACAATGCCACGCCCGATGCCGCGCGCGGCACCAGTCACCAAAGCGGTCTCCATCACGATGTGCTCCCGTAGAGTTGCCGCAGGATGACCTTGTTGATCTTGCCGCTCGGCAGGCGCGGCAGATCATCGACGAAGACAATCGATTTCGGCTTCTTGTAGCTGGCGATCTGGCTACGGCAATGCTCAATCAGGTCGTCGGCCGATGGGGTTTGTCCGGGCACCAGCACGGTGATCGCACGCACGGTTTCGCCCCAGTAATCATCCTTCACCCCGATCACCGCGACATCATGCACCGCCTGATGGGTGGCCAGGGCTTCTTCAACTTCCCGCGAATAGATGTTTTCGCCACCCGAAATGATCATGTCCTTCTTGCGGTCAACCAGATAGAGAAAGCCTTCATGATCGAGGTAGCCAAGATCGCCGGTGTAATACCAGCCACCGCGCAACGCCGCGACAGTCGCTGCACTGTTGTTCCAGTAGCCCACCATATGGGTCGCGGTCCTGGTCAGGATTTCCCCGGGCTGGCCGGCAGCGACCGCGCGGCCGTCATCATCGACAATCATCACATCAACATTCGGTGCCGCCTGGCCAATTGACCCGAGGCGCTTGACATCGTCCGGCGATCCATCCGGCAGATGCTGGCGCTTGTGCAAGGTCGTCCCGCCGCCCTCGGTCATGCCGTAAAGCTGCAAGAACACCGGCCCGAGCAGCGCCAATCCGCGCCGCAGCAACGGCACCGGCATCGGCGCTGCCGAATAACAGATGGTGTGCAGCGACGACAGATCGGCGCTGTCGATCCCCGGCACCGCGAGCGTTGCCTGCACCATGGTCGGCGCCATATGGGTCATGGTGATCCGTTCCCGCATCATGGTTGCGACAATTTCAGCCGGGTTGAAGTCGCGATGCAGCACCACTGTCGCCCCGCGCAAATGCGCCCCGAGTTGCAGGAAGCGCGCGCCAACATGGAACATCGGCATAATCAGTTGCAGCCGATCCGACACAATCAGCCCAAGCTCGTTGGCCATCAATTGCGCCACCGCAATATCGCCGCGGTGGCTGCGCATCACCCCTTTCGGCCGCCCGGTGGTGCCGCTGGTATAGATCAGATGCATGATTTCATCTGGCAGCGCCTGGCTCGGCGCGCCGCTTTCCGCGCCGCCCGCCAGCACCGCTTCGTAATCGAGAGCCCAATCTGGCGTCGGACCCCCGATGCAAATATAGGTTTCGGTCGTCGCAAGCCCCGACTTGATCTGCTCGATCACACCGGCATACTGCGCCTCGAACACCAGAATGCGCGGCGACGCATCCCCGAGAATATACGCCATCTCGGGCGGCGCGAGGCGGAAATTCACCGTCGCTGCAATGAAGCCCGCCAGCGCGCAGGCGCCATAGATTTCCATATACTCCATCGAATTCTGCGCCAGGATCGACACCCGGTCCTGGCGGCGCTGCCCCAGCGCGTAAAGCCCCGACGACAGCCGCGCCGCCCGGCGGTGATGCTCGCCAAACCCGATCCGCCGCTCGCCAAACACATAGGCGGCTTCGTTGGGGAATTTATAGGCGTTGTTGCGCAGAATATCGCCCAGCGTATCGATCATCTTGATGCCCCTCAGGCTTTCGGCAGCCCCATCCGATTGGCGATGTTGTTTTTCTGAATGGCGGTCGATCCGCCAATGATCGGCATCAGCAACATATCCCGCACATGGCGTTCCATGTCGAACCCGCGCGCATAGCCGTAAGCGCCCATCACCTTCTGGCAGGTCAGCACAATCTCAAGCCCCAACTCGCAAACATACATCTTCGCCATGGAGGTTTCGGCACTGCACGGCAGATTATTATCGGCCAACCAGCAGCCGCGATACACCATCAGCCGTGCCGCCGCGAGCTTGGTCTGCACATCAGCCAGCATGTGGCGGATCGACTGGATCGCGCAGATGCGCTGGCCGAACTGGCTGCGCTGTTGCGAATAGGCCCAGGCATCATCGACCGCCTGCGAAGCAATGCCAAGTGCCATCGCCGCCACTTCCAGCTTCTCGACTTCCAAGGCAGGGCCTGCAAGTTTGGTCCAGCCCTGGTTCCAACCAGCTTCGCCACCCACCACATCTTCAATGGGGATTTCGACATTGTCGAAATTCACGTCGTTGGTGTTCAACCCGCGCGCGCCCATCACCGGCACGTGCTGCAAGGTCACGCCCTTGGCGGTCGGCGGGATCAGCACCAGCGACAGGTTCTTATAGCGTGCGCCAGCCTCCCCCGATCGCACCAGGGCGTAGATATAGTCAGCACTTTCGGCGCCCGAACACCAGCGCTTGTTGCCGTTGATGATGACCTTATCGCCCTGCCGGTCGGC
>JANYCX010000115.1 GCA_025360065.1 Acetobacteraceae bacterium
ACGCCGTGGTGGTGAATGCGCCCAAGGTTCCGATCTGGTTCACCGTCGCAGAGGCGCCAGTGAAGCTTGCCGTCGTTGCAGACCCGGTCAGGGTCGTTGCAATCAACGTCCCGATTTCACCGATGGTGCCGCTCGATGCGAACGATGCCGTGTTGGTCACGCTCACCGTGCCGGGGATGGTGATCGAGCCGGCCGTCAAGGTTGCCGAAGCACCGGTGATCGAGCCGGTCCCGGTCACTGTCAGGGCATTGGTGTTGTCATTCAGAACAACAGCGCCGCCAGGGCTACTGACCGTCCCAGTCACCGCCAAGGCGATTCCGTCATTCAACGTAAGGCCCGACGCCAGCGTCGTGGTGAACGCCCCCAGCGTGCCGATCTGGTTGGTTGTCGGTGTCGCGCCGGCAAAGCTCGCCGTCGTGGCGTTGCCGGTCAGGGTGCCAGCGATCAAGGTGCCGGTCTCAGCAATCGTGCCGCTCGATGCGAGGGATGCCGTGTTGGTCACGTTCAGCGTGCCGGGGATGGTGATCGAGCCCGCCGTCAAGGTTGCCGAAGCGCCCGAGATTGAGCCGGTTACGGACAGCGATACCCCGGGGTCAATTATCACCACCGGGCCACTGCCAACCGTTGCATCAACCGCACCCGAAACGGTCAGCGCCACGGTATCATTGACCGTAAGACCGCCCACGGCCGTGGTTGTGAAAGCACCCAAAGTGCCGATTTGGTTCGTGACCGACGCGAAATTCGCGCTCTGCGCCGCCCCGGTGAGCGTTCCCACAATCAACGCCCCGGCAGGCTGAGTAATCGGTCCGGTCAGCGCCCGCAGATCAATCGACCCCGCGGTTAGATTAGCGCCAAGCGCGATCCCGCCACTGCCCGCGGTCAGATTGATCGTCCCGGTCGCACCGGCATTGACCGCACCGTTTACCGTGATCGAGCCGGTCGCCACGAAGCCGGCTATCGTCGAGGTCGCGGCGGAGAGATTAATGGTGCCAGGAGCCGCAAGCGAAATCGGGTTGTTGATTGTCAGATCGCGTCCGGCTTGTAAGGTCAGCGTGGTTGCCGCCAAACCTGTTGCGTCAGCCGAGACGAACAAATCCCGCGTCGCTTGCAGAACGACCGTGCCGGCCAATGCACTGAAGCTCGCTGGCGAAATAAGGGCGTCTACCCCCGTTCCGCCGTCGGAGGCGACAATTTGCCCAGCCGTGGTAGATCCAACGAGCGCGTTGTCGGTTGAAAGCGCCCCGATGGTGAGGTCGCGTGGATCGATCAGAATCGTGCCGGCCGTGCCGATCGGCGCGGTAACATCGACGCGGCCAGTGAGCGCGTAGCCCGTCGCGCCGGACACCTCGACAAAGCCACCATTGCCGCCCGATGTGCCACCGGTTGCGGAAATTGTCCCGGCCATGGTGGTTTGATCGGTGCTGAGGATGACGACCTGGCCGCCATTGCCGCTATGTGTGGCATTGGCCGACACCGTGGCGCCAGCCGCCACGATAACCGTTTTGGCCGTTTGGGCGGGCGAAACCGCCGGACCGCCGGACGCGCGCGCAAGCGTGGTGCCCAGTGCCACCGTGCCCCCACCCACGCGCCCCGAGACATTCACCCGCGCTGTCGGGGCAAGCTTGACCGTGTCGGTTGCCAGCACCTGCACCGCACCGCCCGAGGTACCAGCCGCACGCCCGGCGGCATTGACGTCACCTTCAATCGTAACTGATCCGCCGATGCCGTTGAGCACGATCGTGCCGGTGCGCCCAGACGCAGTGGTATTGGCCGCAATCTTGCCGCCTGCATCAATCAGGGTGCTGACAATGCCGTCCACCGCAGAGGCGGTCAGCACCACGCTGCCACCATCGGCGCGAATGGTGCCGGTGTTGGTCACCAGCGCGGACACGGTCTTCCCATCTGGGCCAACTGGCGCCTGGGTAACCTGCTTGGTGACGTCAATCGCCAGCAGGCCATCGCCATAAAGATCGATCGTATGGGTTGCCGCACCCGCCAGCACGACCTTGCCCATCCGGGCATTGATCAAGCCGGAATTGGCGACGCCGGGGGCCACCAACCCCGCAAGCCCGGCTTGCGCGACAGTGATCGTGCCCTGGTTCACAATCATCGCATTGGCTTTGCCCGGCGTGTCGAACACCAGTTTGCCGGCCATGAAATTCTGATTGGACACGTCGGCGGTAGTGATCAAAACCGATTGTGCGTTAACCTGGGCGCCTTGCGAGAACACCACGCCTGACGGGTTGACCAGTACAATCGTGCCATTGGCGGTAATGCGGCCGGCGATTTGCGATGGATCGGACCCAGTCACCCGATTAAGCGCGATCGCGGCACTATTGGGCTGGTTGAACTGCACTGCCTGATTGCTGCCAACATCAAACCCGGTCCAGGTGATCGCGGTGCGCTGGCTGGTTTGGTTGATCGTGGTGGTGTTGGCGGTCGCTGCAATGTTGGCCGATCCGGCGACAACCGCACCGCCTTGCGGCCTCGCATTCGGCGCCGGCTGGGCGTTGCCCTTCATGCCAGGCAATAGCAAGGTCAGCACGAACACAGCCTGCAAGGCGGTGCTGCGCAGGAGTGCGGCCCGGTTGAGACGCTTGCTGCCAGTGACCCGCGCCTTCAAATTCTTGCGTGTCTGCGCCATGTCACTCTCCCGCGTCGCTGTTGCCAGCAAACCATGTTCCGAAGCAAAAAATTAGTAGCGCGCCACAAGACGCCAATAGACCGCCTGCCCGCCCAGCGGCTTGACCGTGCTGGCCGAACCGGTGGGCTGCCGCGTGAGCCGGTAGACACCTTCAACATCAAGCTGGAGGCTTGGAGACAGCGCCGCCCGAATACCCAAGCCGAAAGATCGCAGGCGCTGGTTGGTATCGAGGGCACGATTTTGCCAGGTCTGACCCCAGTCATAAAAACCATAATACTGCACGCCGACTTCGCGCGATGAGCCGGTGATGCTGGTTTGGACCGTCGTATTCAACTGCAATTCTGCAGTCGCTGCCAGCGCATTGTCGCCGGTCACTTCGCCTGAATAAAATCCACGGGTGAACCGCATGCCACCAAGGTAGAACGCTTCCGCCGACGGCAACACATTGCGTGAGCCCTGCCCGGTCACCAAAGTAAGCAGGCTGACCGAGGCATCCGCCCACGGCGAGAACAAGGTTTGGGTGCGACTGAGTTCGACATTGACCTTGGTGAAATCCAGCGCGCTGCCCTGCCGACCCAATGATGTGCTGCCGGTATGGGACGACCCAAAGCCCTGAATGCCGCGCGACACCCGGATATTGGCCTGGTTCACCGCCGACCGCGTCTCACCCAGATAATTATCCAACAGCGCGTAATCCGCACCAATGCGGAGGACACGAAGATAATCCTTGCTGTTGGGCGCGCTGCCGCTGGCGCTGAGATAGGTCGATGAATTGATCAGATCGAACATCCCAAGAACGTTCAATTTCTGCTGGCGGGAATAAATCACCGGGTAGGATATTTGGGTTCCGGCGATTTGGGTCAGGCCGTTGAACCCAACCGTCCCAAGCGTGCCGGACGGGCGGCTATTACCCATGCCACCATAGATCCGCACCTTGAGCCCCGAGGTGCCGATGAAAGTTTCATAGGCCGCCTGGCCGAAAATCTGCGTCGGGTTAAACGGGCTTTTGAAAATCGACAGATCTGTGCGTTCGCCGAGCGAGGTAAAGCTGTTGAAGCTGGCGACTGCCAACATTTCCACCGGCCCGGTGAAGCGGTAGGCGCGATTATCGACGGCAAGGATGCCGCTAATCGGGTTGCGCGACACCTTGGCAACCATGGTCAGCGCGCCTGGTTCGGTTTCCGAGGGGCGTAGAATGGTTTGCACCGAGACGCCTGGAACATCCTGCGCCAGCAGCAACCAACGCTCCAATGCGCTGGTATTGACCGGGCCTGGCTGCACTAGGTTTTGCAGAAAACTTAGCACCTTGATGCCGGCTGGCCCAATATCGCCGTCGAGTTGAACCTCCGCGATCCGCCCTTCGGTCACGGCGTAGCGCAGCCGGCCAGCGGCGGTCAGCGTCGCCGACACGGTCACCAGCGGGTACGACGCATCACGATAGCGTCGGAGCAATGTCAGCCGGGCTTCCTCAATCGCCGATGTCGGGACCGATGGGCCGACCAGGCCCGCGGTGATTGCAGCGGCCTCATCCGCAGTCAGGATCGTCGAGCCCTCAACCGCAACCGCCGTCACTTTGCGGGGGGCACCGGGCGCCAGATTCTGCAATTGCTCCGCTTGCGGGCGAACCAGACCAGGGGCGACTTTCGGCCCGCTGGGCGGGGCGATGCGCGGGATGGGGGAGCCGGGTGGCGGCAGCGCCTGAGCGACCGCCTGGGTTGCGAGCAACGCCCCGAGGAGGATCACCCCAACGCAAGTCAGCGCACGTCCCAGCATAATTTGCTGCCTCGCAATGTCGCTTTTGGAAGCTATCTGTTGCACGTTTGCCCCCGACCGTGAATAATTTTGCAAGTTTCATCCCCTTAACCCGCAAATGCCGCGCAGCCCGACTCCCGGTCGATATTTCTGTGCCACTTGTATGCAGTAGTTTGATTACAATTCGGATAGGTGTCAATCAGTTAATTTGGTCGTAAGCGCTATCCTGACCGATCTACAAAACCGTGGTGGGTTTGATCCTGCTTCGCTATAAGCTGCGGAAACGCTACTTGATCTGGGCAAGAAATCGCCATGGGAATGGTTCCTTCGTCTGTTATTCTCAGCACTGATGAAATGGGGCGGATCGCCGCGCCGATCTTCACCTCGGTGGGCCGCGAGGCGGTAAACGCGCCAGGCGATGTGTTCGTCGTCCAGGGCCTGCTCAATGACCGCCTGCCCAAGCCGCATTCTCCGGTGCCAGTCACCGGGGTTGCCGATATCGGGACCACCTTGGCAATTGAGGCGTTCCAGGCGGTGGTGATGAACATGACCCCGCCATCCGGCCGGGTGGACCCGGGCAGCCCGACATATTATGCGTTGGCCGCCCGCCCGTTGGTCGATGCCGCCCCCACCAAGGCCGGGCATTTCGGCCAGGCCCCGCCTGAGGTGATCGAGGCCGCAGTCCAATCCCGCAAGCGTTGGCTGGTCCCGGCATCGGTCACCATCGCGCAATGGGCGGTGGAAAGCGCCTGGGGGGCGTCGATGCCGCCGGATAGCAATAATCCGTTCGGCATTAAGGCAGTGGGGTCCGAACCCGCGGTCGAAAGCCTAACGCGGGAGGTGTATGACGGGAAAAGCGTCGTCATTACCGCGAAGTTTCGTAGGTTCGAGAGCATCGCCCAGGCCTTCGATCTGCATGGCAAGCTGCTGGCGACTGCCAACCCGTATAAGCCGGCGATGCAGAAAAAGGACGATCCGGAGGCGTTTGCCGACGCGCTGACCGGGGTTTATGCGACCGATCCGCAATATGGCATGACGCTGAAATGGGTGATCCAGAACTACGGTTGGTCGAAGTATGATAAATAAAGCCGATTGGAGGGGGAAACCTCAGGACTAACGCGCTGAACCCCAAGGCAAGCCGCAGGACAGCGGGCAGCAAACATTAAATCAAACCGAGGCGGCCCCACCCAAGGGGCCACCCCGGCCTCAATCACGACGCGACGTGTTTGGTCAGATCATAGCTCATGTTGGACGGTGTTGCCTTGCCGCCGGCGTCATATTCGGTGTTCTTCAGCATGATTTTTTCGAAGCTCAACGTAACCGATTCATGGGGTCGGTCGCCCCCGGAGCTGATTGAATAACCGGAAACCCCGGTATGGGTCAGTTCCAAGTCGAGATAACTCCGATGTGTCTCGTCGGCCAGGGTAAATTTAATTTGAACCCTGGTATCCAATTTGCCAACCAAAGCATCCCTCAGCAGTTTAGGCGAGGCCGGATCGAGATGCTTGGACACGGTAATTTCAGATACGCTGGCATGGCTTCCCTGCCGGCTTGCTCCACTCCCGATTGCCGAAGAAATCCCTCGACCGACGCCCCATTGGAATGATTCCACTTCGATCCATTTCTCGTAACCCTTTGTCGTAACGTCGCCATCGACGGTGCCGAACTTCATGTAAATTGCCATGCTACGTCCCCTGTTTGCGCCGGCCGCCCGGCATATTGGTTAACTTACAGTATATTGAAACGCCCCGTCAGGTGCGGCCCCAACAAATATCCGTGTAATCGCCTCCCCGCCCGCCAACCGAGACAGAACCTCGGCTGAAAGCTCGGGCAGCAAGGTGCGTGACAGGATATTTTCGACATTGCGCGCGCCGGATGAGCTTTCGGTGCAGCGCGCAGCAATCATTTCGACCAGCACCGGATCATAGTCGAACTCGGCGCGGTAGGATTCGCGCACCCTGCGGGCAATCCGGTTAAGCTGTAGCACCACGATCTTGCGGATGATTTCGTCCGAAAGCGGGAAATACGGCACCAAGGTAACCCGGCCTAAAAACGCCGGTTTGAAATACTTCATCAATTCCGGTCGTAGCGCATCAGCAAGCGTTGCCGCATCGGGGGCAGTGTCGGGGTCAGCGAACAGCTTGGTGATCAGGTCCGTCCCGGCATTGGATGTCATGATGATGACGGTGTTCTTGAAATCGATGTCGCGGCCTTCGCCGTCTTTCATGTTGCCTTTGTCGAAGACTTGGAAGAACACGTCCTGCACACCCGGATGGGCCTTTTCCATTTCATCAAGCAGAATCACCGAATAGGGCCGCCGCCGCACCGCTTCGGTCAGAATTCCGCCTTCGCCGTAGCCGACATAACCCGGCGGGCTGCCCATCAGCAGGCTGACCTTATGTTCTTCCTTGAACTCGGTCATGTTGATGGTGGTGAGGTTCTGTTCGCCGCCATAAAGCAGATCGGCGAGGGTAAGCGCGGTTTCGGTTTTGCCGGTACCGGATGTGCCGACCATCATGAACACCCCGATCGGCTTTCTCGGGTCAGTGAGTTTGGCGCGGCTGGTGCGGATCGCCTGGGCCACCGCTTCAAGCGCATGGGGCTGGCCAACGATGCGGGCTTCCATCCGTTCGCGCAGATTGAGCACGGTGCGGATTTCATCGGACTGCATGCGCCCGGCCGGAATACCGGTCCAGCTTTCGACGATTTCCGCAACTGCCTGGCCGTCAACAACCGGGAAGATCAGCGGATGTTCGCCTTGCAGCGCGTGCAATTGAGCATTCAGCCCGGCGAGGCCGGCGCGCTGGGTGTCCTTGTCGTCCGTATTGGCTGGGTCTTCCAGCGCCTTGCGCAATTCGCCGATGTCGTGGGCGAGGATTTTCTCCTCCTCCCAACGCGCTTGCAGGGCCACCCGGGTTTCCTCGGCGGCTTCACGCTCGGTCACCAATTCGGCCTTGCGGGCGATGTGATCGGCGCCGGAGGCCATTTCGCGATCGATAATGGCGATTTCGGTGTCGATCAACGCGATCCGCCGCACCCGGTCTTCGAGCGATGCCGGCGCAGTGGCCTGGCTCATGGATACGCGAGCGCAGGCGGTGTCGATCAGCGACACAGCTTTATCGGGGAGTTGCCGGCTCGGGATGTAGCGCGCCGATAGCCGGACCGCCTCGCTCACCGCTTCGTCAAGGATGCGGATGCCGTGATGGGCTTCGAGGGTGCTGACCAGCCCGCGGACCATCGCGATGGCAATTGCCTCGCTGGGTTCTTCGACCTTGACGACCTGGAAACGCCTGGTGAGTGCGGCGTCTTTTTCAAAGTACTTCTTATACTCCGCCCAGGTTGTGGCAGCGATGGTGCGGAGTTCGCCGCGCGCCAGAGCCGGTTTCAACAAATTGGCCGCATCGTTCTGCCCGGCCGCGCCGCCGGCACCGATCATGGTGTGGGCTTCATCGATGAACAGGATTATCGGGCGCGGGCTCGCTTTGGTTTCCTCGATCACCGATTTGAGCCGATTTTCGAACTCGCCCTTCATCCCGGCGCCCGCTTGCAGCAAGCCGAGGTCAAGCGTGCGCAAAATCACGTCCTTGAGTGCGGGCGGCACATCGCCGGCCGCGATACGCTGGGCGAAACCTTCGACCACCGCGGTTTTTCCGACCCCAGCCTCACCGGTCAGGATCGGGTTGTTTTGCCGACGCCTCGTGAGAATGTCGATCACCTGGCGGATTTCAGCGTCGCGCCCCAGGATCGGGTCGATCTTGCCAGCTTTGGCTTTGGCGGTCAGATCGATCGTATAAAGATCTAATGCGCCCGAGCCTGCGGGTTGCACGGTGCCATCGCCACCCGACGATGTTGGCGCGCCCTCAACACTGGTGGTGGCGGTTGCCGCCTCAACACTGTCCCGTGTGATGGTCAGCAGGTCACGCTTGAGGGTTTCAACCGGAATGCGGGCGAACTGGGATGACGCTTCACGGACATGGCGCGACAGGCCTTCATCGGCCAGCATCGCCCACAGCAAATGGCCTGAGCGAACCCGTGACACGCCGTGTTCAACCGACGCCATCAGCCAAGCCTGCTTCGCCGCCTCGACAATATCAGGCGACAGCGCCGGTGCCCGTGAATTGCCGGTTTTCATCCGATCCAAGCCGCGATTCAGATCGGCCAGCAGCCGGCCAGGATCGGCATCGTAGTGGCGCAGGATGGCGGGGATGTCGGTGTCGGTGCCGTCGACCAGCTTCAGCAGCCAGTGTTCGAGCTCTACATTATAATGGGTACGTGACAGCGTCAGTCCGGCCGCAGCTTCGAGGGCACGTCGGCAATGCTCATCGAGGCGCCCGACGAGAGACTTGATATCAATCGAGACCACTGAAATCCCCGCGATGTTTCACCAGGGTTACGCTCAAAACCTTGGCCAGCGTTTATGCTGAATTTATTGTGGACGTTGATCTACCGTATTTGATCTGCTAGCTGATCGTCGAGCGACCCGGCAAAATTGTCAAGGCCCAAGTGCGGCGAAGCCGATGTTTTTGGAGGGATATCAGTGCCAGTTACCCCAGATGGCTTCGACTTGGACATACTGCTGGCGCCGATTGATGGACCAACGCCGGTCGGGGCCGATTTGCGGGAGGATTTCAGCGCGCAATCGATCTACTTTCGCTTGCGTGACGCCCGGTCCGAGGCCCGTGCCGCTGAACGGGCAGCGGATGCAGATCCTGATGCCAGCGGCGACAGTCAACCACCGCAATGGCGTACCGTCCGCGAACTTTCGTCCAAGGCACTGGAAACATTAACCAAAGACCTGGAAGTCGCAAGCTGGTACACTGAAGCCCTGGTGCGCAGCAATGGGTTGGACGGGCTTGCCGCCGGCGCCAAGCTGATCGGCGGCCTAGCCTCGGGGTTTTGGGAAAGCGGATTGTTTCCGGTCCCCGATGAGGATGGCATTGCCACCCTGGTCGCCCCGATCACCGGGCTGAACGGCCAGGGGTCTGACGGCACCTTGATCCAGCCCTTGCGCAAACTGGTGTTGTGCCGCCGCCCGTCCGGGGATCCACTTTATTATTATCAGTATGAAGATGCGATGACAGTTGCCGGTATCGCTGATCCGGTGCGCCGCGAAGCGCGACTCGCCGCCGGGTCCTTCACGTTTGATGATGTTGATGGCTGGGCGCGCGGCGCGGGACAGGCGTTTTTCGCCACCCAATACGCCAGCGCCACCGAAGCCCTGGCCGCCTGGGAGGCCATGAGCAACACGCTGGATGGTGTTGCGGGTCAGGACAGCCCGTCAACCGGCAAGGTCCGCGATCTGCTGCGGGAAATTGTTGCAACGATTGGGAAATATTGCCCATCTGGGGTTGAAGCCGCGCCGGAACCCATCGATGGGCAGAATCGCAGTGACGCCTACGCCAGCCCCGTCCAGCCTCACGGCATGCCGCAGCCTGCCGCCGGCCGATCGGTGACACGCGAGGACATGCTGCGTGACATTGCCCGTATTGCGGAATGGTTTCGCAAGAATGAACCGCAATCGCCGATTGCATATACGCTTGACGATGCCGTTCGCCGCGGCCGGATGACCCTGCCTGACCTACTTGCGGAACTGGTGGGCGACCCCGGATCGCGCCACGCAATCCTTACCAGCCTGGGCATCAAGCCCCCGCCGGATGAGGGTTAAAAAAGCTCGCCGAACCCGCCTCCGCTCAAAGTTCAATTGACCTTTGCGCGCGCCGGTGACTATTATTTCAGTACGTCGGAAATGTCGCCTCACCGGTGGCACAACAAATAACCAAATGGGGAATTGTCGTGAGCGGAAGCGTCCATGAGAAGCTCAACCGGGTTCGCAAACCTCGGGTGCATATTGCCTATGAAGTGGAAACCGAAGGCGCGCAGGTTACCCGCGAACTTCCGTTCATCGTCGGCGTCATGGGGGATTTCTCCGGCGACCCAACCCAACCATTGCGGCCGCTGTCGGATCGAAAATTCGCCCAGATCGATCGCGACAACTTCAACGATGTCATGGCGCGGCTTGCACCTGGGCTTAATTTAAAGGTCGATAACACCCTCGCCGATGATGGCAGCGAGATGGCGGTCAACCTCAAATTCAATTCCATGGACGATTTCGAACCGGCCCGAATTGTGGCGCAAGTTCCCGCCTTGCAGGCGCTGATGGAGACGCGAAACAAGCTGCGTGACCTGATGAGCAAGGTTGATCGCTCAGAAGAACTCGAAGGCCTGCTCGAACAGGTCCTGCAGAACGAAGGCGAACTCAAGTCACTGTCGAGCCAGCTTGGCCTCGACAAGAACGAGGGCTGAAATCATGTCGCAAACCCAGACCGGCGCCGCGGGCGCCGCGGGCACCACGAGTGAAGGCCTCAGCTTCCTCGATCAGGTCGTTGCCGCAACCAAACAGACCACCCCCGACCATGCCGCAGACCTGGTTAAGAACCTGGTCGAGCAAGCCTTGTCCGGAACCGTAACTTTCGACAAGAACCTGTCTCGCACCTTTGAACGCGCCATGCAGGAAATTGATCGCAAGCTGTCCAAACAGCTGAATGCGATCATGCATGATGCGAAGTTTACCAAGCTCGAAGGCAGTTGGCGCGGCTTGCAACATCTGGTGATGAACAGCGAAACCGGCACCGGCCTCAAGATTCGAATGCTGAATGTTACCAAGCGCGAACTGAACCGCGACCTCACCAAGGCAGTTGAATTCGACCAGAGCAATATCTTCAAAAAGATCTACGAAAATGAATTCGGCACGCCGGGTGGTGAACCTTATGGCGCGTTGATCGGCGATTATGAATGGTCCAACCATCCTGACGACATCGACACGTTGCGGTTGATGTCCAATGTCGCGGCCGGCGCCTTCGCGCCATTCATTTCGGCGGCCGGCGCGCAGATGTTCGGCTTTGATGACTGGACCGAATTATCCAAGCCGCGGGATCTCGCCAAGATTTTCGAAACCGCTGAATACGCTAAATGGCGCAGCTTCCGCGAAAGCGAAGATGCCCGCTTTGTATCGCTGGTGATGCCGCGGGTGATCGCCCGCCTGCCCTATGGCAGCAGCACCAAGCCGGTCGATGAATTCAACTACGAGGAAGCCCCCTTCGATGCCGCCGGCGCGGCAATGCCGATGGGGCACCAGGATTACTGCTGGATGAACGCGGCCTACACGATGGGCTCACGACTGACCAATGCCTTCGCCGAAAACGGCTTCTGCACGGCCATCCGCGGTGCCGAGGGCGGTGGCAAGGTTGAAGGCCTGCCAGCCCACACCTTTACCTCCGACGAGGGCGACGTGGACACCAAATGTCCAACCGAAATCGCCATCCACGACCGGCGCGAGGCTGAATTGTCGAACCAGGGCTTCCTGCCGCTGTGCCACTACAAAAACACTGACTATGCGGTGTTCTTCGGTGCCCAATCCTGCCAGAAGCCGAAGAAATACGATCGCCCGGAAGCGACCGCCAATGCCGCCATCGGTGCCCGCCTGCCCTATCTGATGGCGACCAGCCGTTTTGCCCATTTCGTCAAGGTGATGGCGCGCGACAAAATCGGGTCGTTCATGGAAGCAAGCGACGTCGAAGCCTGGCTGAACCGTTGGATCAGCAACTACGTCAACACCAACGAGAGCACCGGCGCCGAAATGAAAGCCAAGTTCCCGCTGCGTGAAGCCTCGATCGAGGTTAAGGAAATTCCCGGCAAACCTGGCTCCTATAACGCGGTCGCCCATCTGCGGCCCTGGCTGCAGATGGAGGAACTGAGCACGAGCATGCGCCTGGTGGCGCGCATTCCGCAGAAAGCCTGATGCTGCCGATCGCGGGATCTTGATCCACGCGAATACGGTGGTGAACCAGGAGTCCATCGCGGATACCCCGACGGCATCGCTGCGCGAGGCGGTGCTTTCGGGCAAGTTCTTCGCCCGGGCGCGCGCCATTTCGGCTGATGCGGTCGCTGAGTTCCTCGACAGGCGAACGCCTGCGCCGCTCAGCCTGTGGTTTGGCGCGGCACATTGTGACCGTTTGATGGCCAGCGGCAGCGACGCGTTGCGCGGCGCACTTGATCGCGACATCGCCGCGATCGATGCGCTGATTGGCGCGCAGGTCGATGCGATCCTGCATAATCCCAGGTTGCAGCGGCTCGAAGGGGCGTGGCGCGGGCTGGCTTGGCTGGTTGGCGGGATTGAGTCCGGCAACAAGGTCAAGACCCGCGTGCTGTCGATCAGCTGGAACGAGATATGCCGCGATCTGGAGCGGGCGGCCGAATTCGATGCCAGCCAGATGTTTCGCAAAATCTATGAAGACGAATTCGGTACCCCGGGCGGCGAACCGTTCGGGTTGATGGTGATCGACCACGAGGTGCGCCATCGTCCCGGTGCCGGTGTGATGACCGACGATGTCGGCGCGCTCACCTCGCTCGCCGCGGTCGGGGCGGCGGCGTTTGTACCCATGGTACTCAGCGCGTCACCGCATTTGCTGGATCTGGATCATTTTGCTGACCTTGCCGGGGTTGCCGATCCGACCGCACCATTGCGGGATGCGGCCCATCAACGGTTTCGCGGATTGGCAGGGTTGGAGGATGCGCGCTTCATCGCCCTCGCTTTGCCCCGCATGCTCGCCCGTCCACCATGGGGCGATGATCCCGCCCGGCGCGACGGGTTTCGCTTTCAGGAACAGGCCGATGACGCCACCAACCGGGTTTGGATGGGGGCGGGCTTTGCCTTTGCCGCTGTCGCTGCCCGTGCGGTCAGCATGTTCGGATGGCCGGCCAATGTGCGCGGGGTGGAAGTCGACGAGGAAAGCGGCGGTCTGGTCACCCAGATACCGCTTGAGCGGTTCGCCACCGATCCGGGCTATAGCTGGGTGCGCCACCCTCTGGAAATTCAATTGACCGATCGCCAGGAGCAGGCGCTGGTGTCGGCGGGGCTGTTGCCGCTGGCAACCTTGCCCTATGGGCCGGACGCGGTGTTTTGC
Source organism: Acetobacteraceae bacterium (assembly GCA_025360065.1). Classification (GTDB taxonomy): domain Bacteria; phylum Pseudomonadota; class Alphaproteobacteria; order Acetobacterales; family Acetobacteraceae; genus CAITOL01. Next base: position 13,360 of record JANYCX010000115.1, read on the forward strand.
GCGGTGCCGAGCTTGCAAGTCCCCAAGCGCCACCAGGGCCCGACAGCGGACGCCGCCAACGCCAATGCCCGGATATCATCCCAAATCAGTGCCATTCTCTGCGTCGCCCGCTTTGCCCATTGTGTGAAAATGATGGGGCGCGACATGATCGGCGCCTTCCAGACTACCGAGGCCGTCGAAATGAGATTGCAGGAATGGCTGACCCGCTACGTCAACAGCAACCTGGCCGCAAGCGGCGAGGCCCGGGCGCGCTTCCCGCTGGTGGCAGCCCAGGTGTCGGTGCGCGAACGACCGGGCCGGCCTGGGGTGTTCGGTTGCGCCATCCACTTGCAGCCACATTATCAGCTCGACAACGTGGCTGCGACTTTTCGTCTGATGACCGATATTTCGGCCCCACGCGGTCGCGTATGATGCTGAAACGAACCAAGGGAGACAAGTGAGATGTCCAACACCACCGGGGAAACCACAGGCGGACCGGGCGCGTTGTTTCGCGCGGGCAAGCTTACCGCCGCACTCGAGGCAGCCACCGCAATTGTCCGCAAGACACCCACCGATCTATCCGCGCGGGTGCTGCTGGCCGAATTGCTGTTGTTCACCGGGAACTACGAACGCACTGATGTGATCCTCGACGCTGCATCGGAAATCGACCCCGAAGCGGTGCTGGTCATCGCCGAGTTCCGCCAGTTGTTGCGCGCCGAGATCATCCGGCGCCAGTTCTGGCGCGACGGTCGGGTGCCCGAATTTCTCGACCAACCAACCGAAACCCAGCGGCTGCTGCTGGCCGCGTCGGTTGCCATGCGGGCCGGCGACATCGCCGGCGCCAAGGGCCTCGCGGACGCTGCCGAAGCCGCCAGGCCACTTGCCCCATTGCGGGTTGGCGACACCGCGTTCGACGATTTCCGCGATGCCGATGACCTTTGTGGCGGGTCGCTGGAAGTGCTCACCACGACGGGCAAGTATTACTGGATCCCGATCGAGCGGGTGACCAGCATCGATTTCCACCCGCCCAAACGCGCCCGGGATTTGTTTTGGCGGCGGGCGACGTTATCAGTGCAAGACGGACCGGATGGCGACGTCTATCTGCCGTGCCTCTACACCAATCCTGAACCCAGTCAGGATGACAGCCTGCGTCTGGGGCGCGCGACTGACTGGACCAACCAGGACGGCGCACCGGTATGCGGCACCGGCCAACGCACCTTCCTGGTGGGAGATGAGGCGATGGAAATCATGGCGCTCGAAAGCCTCGAATTCGGCCCCGCCGGCTGATGAGCGGCACGCGCAGCATCGGGCGGGGGGCGGCAGATCCCAACCAACGCGACCTGTCGCGTCGGGTGCAGCCACGCGTGCTATTGCCGCTGCTGGATCGGTTGATCGATGACAATCCAGGTGAGGCTCAGGACAAGCCGATGTCATCGGCCGAGGCGTTGGAAGCGTTGCGCGGATCCGTGCGCCGCGATCTGGCAGCCTTGCTCAACGCACGCCGACGCTGGCGCAGTTGGCCTGCCGCATTCGGCGAATTGGCCACCTCGCCGGTGGGATTTGGGTTGCCCGACCTTGGCGCCGGCACCATGGCCGATGCCCAACGGCTCGAAGCGTTCCGTGCCGACGTTGAAGATACCATCCGGCGCTTCGAGCCAAGACTGGCGAAATTGCGGGTATCGTTGCATGAAGACAGCGTGACCATGGACGCCACCTTGCGCCTGCGCATCGACGGGATGCTGCACGCCGATCCGGCCCCCGAACCGGTCGCGTTCGACACTGTCGTCGACCCAGGCTTTTCCGAAATCACCGTCGAGGCATCGCGCGATGTCTGACACGTTACTGCCCTATTACAACCGTGAACTGATCGCGATCCGCAAGCTTGCGGCCGAATTCGCCGACGCCAACCCCAAGATCGCCGGGCGGCTGCGGCTTGCGGCTGATGCGGTGGATGATCCGCATGTCGCCCGCCTGCTCGATGGCACGGCGTTCCTGGCGGCAAGGGTGCATCATCGCCTGGACGACGAATTTCCCGAGCTGACCGATGCGCTGCTTGGGTTGTTGTATCCGCAATTCCTCGCGCCACTGCCGTCCTGTGCCATCGCCCAGTTGACCTGTGCGCCTGACCTGCTGGTGCCGCTGGTGGTGCCGGCGGGCCTCGCGCTCGACAGCGAGCCGATCCGCAGTGAACCATGCCGGTTTCGCACCGCCTGGCCCGCAACATTATGGCCGGTGGAAGTCGAAAGCGCCCGGCTGAGTGGCCTGCCCTTCGCCGCCCCGTCGAACACCATTGCGCAAGGGGCGGTCTCGGTCCTGCGTTTGGTGCTCAAATGCTCCAACCCTGAAACCAGTTTCACCCAGCTTGGGCTGGACAATCTGCGGGTATTCCTGCGCGCGCCGGCCAATATCTCGTTACCGCTTTACGAATTACTGTGCGGACACACAGTCTCGGTCGCCTATGCCGACAGTCCTACCGACCAAGGTGCCGTATTGTTAGGCGGTGATGCCTTGCAACCGGTCGGGTTCGCCGATGACGAAGCATTGTTTCCCTGGCCACAACGCAGCTTCTCCGGCTTTCGGCTGCTGGCTGAATACTTCGCTTTCCCGGAAAAATTCCTGTTCATCGATCTCACCAAGATTGACGCGAAGACCATGGTGGCCGCCGGCAATCGGCTGGAGGTGTTTTTGTACCTCGACGCCTCGGTGCCGGAGCTTGAGCGTTCGGTGAACGCGGACGCCTTCGCGCTGGGTTGCGTGCCGATGATCAATCTGTTCCCGCAACGCTGCGAGCCTGTGCCGATCAATCACGAGGACACCGAATACCGCATCGTGCCGGATAGTCGGCGCCAGTCGGTCACCGAAATCTGGCGGGTTGAGCGGGTGCTGGAAACCCGCCCCGATGGCAGTTCACGGCCATGGCGGCCGTTTTATCGGCTGGCCGACCAGCCCGGCGGCAATCGCGCCGAGGATGCGCCGGGCGGGTTTTACCACCTGATCCGCCGACCATCGGCAGCCCCGTTGCGGGGCAGCGACGTCTATCTCGCCCCGTTCGACCCCGAATTCGACGCAACCGGCCAGCCCGCCGACACCGTGCTGTCGCTCGACGCATTGTGCACCAACCGCGATCTGCCGGTCGAATTGCCATTTGGTGGCGGCCATCCGCGCATGCGTCTGGCCGAGGGGCTGGCATCGGTTACCCGGGTTAGCTGTGTCACCCCGCCAACCACGCCGTTGCGCTTAAAGCCGCGTGACCAGAGTTTCTGGCGGCTGGTGTCGCATTTGTCGATCGGCCATCTATCGGTGGTTGGCGGCGCTGAAGCGGCCACGGCGCTGAAAGAGGCATTACGGCTCTATGATTTACGCGATACCGCCGAAACCAGGGCGGCGATTGACGGCCTGATCGGGGTGACCTCGCGCCCTGGTGCGGCACGGGTCCCAGGTGCGCGGGCCGGGGCATTCTGTCGGGGGCTTGATGTGACGCTGGAATTCGACCAGCGCGCCTGGGATGTCGGCGGGCTTTATCTGCTTGCGGCGGTGCTGGATCGCTTTCTTGCGTTGCACGCCACGGTCAATTCCTTTGTCCGGACTACGGCGGTGCTACGCGGCCGATCCGGGCGGCGCGCCAATTGGCCAGCCCGGGCTGGCGCGCGCGTGTTGCTGTGACTGTGAAGGCGGCAACGCGGACAGGTTCAGCTTTGGCGCGCCTGATGGCACGACCGCGCCGCTATCGTTTTGATGCCGCAATCCGCGTTTTGATGCACGCCGCCGCCACCAGCGATCCCGCCGAGGCTGCGCGCTTTCGTGCCCCACTCGGCGCGGCCTACCCCGGCGCTGACATCGCTGCCCTGCACAGCCCTGTCGGGGCGCTGCCGATCGTGACCACCCCGGTGATGGGCCTGACCGGCCCGACCGGGGTGTTGCCGCGCCACTATGGCGAGATCCTGCATAGTAATTTGCGCAATAATGGCACGGCATTGCGGGATTTTCTCGAATTGCTGTCCCAACGCTTCGTGGTCCATTTCGTCCGGGCCGGCATGAAATATCGCCCGCATCGGGCCGCCGAGGCGGCGCATCTTGCCGGCAATGACGGCCAGGATGGCGTGGCGCGGGCCTTGATGGCGTTTGTCGGCTTCGGCACGCCCCATTTGCTGCCGCGCCTCGCGGTTGGATCGGACCCGTTGCTGCATTATGCCGGATTGCTGGCGATGCGCCCGCGATCGGCCGATCGCTTGCAGGCGATGCTGTCGGACTGGCTCGGGCGCCGCGTTGAAGTGGTGCAGTTCGTCGGCGACTGGCTCAATCTGCCGCGCGATCAGCGCACCAGCCTGCCGCACGGCCGACGCGCCGGGGCATTCAACCGGTTGGGGGTGGATGCTGCAATCGGGGTGCGGGCGTGGGATATTCAGGCGCGCGTGGTGCTGCGGATCGGCCCGCTCGATGCGGCAGGCTTCGCGGCACTGCTGCCCGATCAGGCCTTGCTGCGCCAGTTGGTTGGGTTAACGCGGGTTTTTCTCGGGTTTGAAACCGGGTTCGCGATCAACCCGGTGCTCGCGCTCGGCGCCATCCCGGCCTTACGGTTGGCGGGCGATGGCGAAAAGCGGGTCAGGCTGGGGTGGAATAGCTGGATACCCAGCACCACCCGCACGCAAGACGGGACCGAGGCGATCTTCACTGCCGAAATGGTGGAAGCGGAAGATACTGCGGCGCAAATTTCACCCATGACGGATATTTCCAGGAGGTTCACTTGAGCGGTTGGGGCAGCGGCTACATCACCGACATCACCTACAAAGCCGGCTACTACCCGCAGCAATCCCCCTACCATCAGGCGGTCTGCGGCATGTTGTGCGGGGTGCGGATTGACATGCCCGGCCCTGATGATCGGCTCAGCTACCTCGAACTTGGCAGCGGCATCGGGTTGGGCGCGATCATGCTGGCCGCCTCCAACCCCACCTGGATCGTGACCGCGATCGACTTTAATCCGGCCCATGTTGCGATGGCACGGCGGATGGCGCACGCGTCCGGGCTTACCAATATCACCTTTATTGAGGCCGATTTATCGACGCTTGCCGACGAACCCGCGTTTGCCGACATCCCGCATGCCGATTTTGTCAGCCTGCATGGGGTCTGGAGTTGGGTTTCGCCGAGCGTGCAGGCTGGCATTATTCGCCTGCTCAAGGCCCGGGTGCGGGCGGGCGGGGTGGTTCATGTCAGCTACAATGCATTGCCGGGCTGGCAAGGGGCGATCGGCCTGCAACGCCTGGTCCGCGAAGCTGGCAGCCGCACCGCCGGGCGCAGCGACAGCCAGGTGGCGGAGGGATTGGACCTGGCCCGCGCGTTGCTGGCCAGCGACGCCAAGCATCTGCACCAATCGTCGTTCGGTGCGGGGATGCTGGAGCGTTTCGGCCAAGGAACCCCGGAATATCTCGCCCATGAATTGATGAACCAGTGCTGGACGCCGTGTTTTCACGCCGATGTCGCGGACGCGATGAGCGGGGCGCGGCTGGACTGGGTGGCGTCGGCCAACATTACCGAAAATTTTCCGGAGTTGATGCTTGATGCGCCGCAGCGCGAGCTGATGTTGAAGCAGCCCGATGTGGCGATGCGGGAACTGGTCAAGGATATGTGCCTCGGGCGCCTGCTGCGCTCGGATATCTTCGTGCGCGGTGCAAGCCGGATGTCCAATGCCGCCCGCGATCAGGCGTTGGGTGAGCTGACACTTGGGTTAAACGTAGCGCCGGAGAAATTCTCCTACGAGATGACGTTACCGGTCGGCATTGTGACAATGAACGCGCCATTCTACGGCACTGTGGTGCAGGCGCTGGGCGATGGGCCGCGGCTTGTAGCGGATTTGGTGGCACTGCCGGGGCTGGTCACTGCCGATGGCAGCCAGACCCGCAATCCGGCGGAACTGGTGGGGATGCTGATCGGGTCCGATCAGGCCGAATTCGTGGTGCGGCAGGGGGCGGATGCCGGGGTGGGGGCGCGGCGCACCAATGCGGCGACGGCGCGGAGTTTGGTTGATGTGGCGAATTTAGGCCCTGGGCTGTGCGCCGCATCGGAACGTTTGGGCGGCGCGATACGGTGTGCGGGGTTGGAGTTGTTTTTGATTGACCGGGTGGCAGCGGTGGGTGGCTGGATTGATCCGGCGCCGTGGGTTGCCGAGCTTGGGCCAGAACTGCCGGCGGATCAGGCGACGAAACTGCACGCGATGATGTGCAAGATCGCCGAGGATCGGCTGCCGGCGTGGCGGGTGGCGGGGTTGGTTTAGGGGGCACCTTTGTCGAAATCGGCCAGCATCCGGCGGTGAAATCGGCGCTGACGGCCACGCTCGACGACAAGATACTCGCTGACTTTGTATTTTTTTGTGATCTCGATCGATTGACGGCAAATGTCGGTGGGAAAGCCGGTCTTGAAATCCCGCAGGCCGGGGATGAACATCTGGGCGATTTCGAGTGCACCGAACCAGACCTGCCCTTTACGGCCATCGCTATCATCGACCACCGGGCGTCCGTGGCCGGCGAATACGCGCAAGGTCTGGGTAACGCGGGCTTGCAGGACGATGTCGGCCACGCCGAAATCATACGAAACCGCACATTTCATTCGGTAGAGTTGGGCGAGGGACGTGCGGCTGCGCTCGGACGCATCACAGATGGCGTAGAATGATTCGTCACGCATCCACCATGACGAGGACATATTTTTGGTCATTGGCAGGTTGGAGTGTCCGACGCGGAATATCACCTCACCGGGGCGCAATTTATCTTCGGTCATCGGCCAGATTCCGCCGCGCACGCCGTCAACGCCATAGCCGCCGGCAAAATCGACCTGGCGGTTGCGTTCGGCAGGATCATCGAAGAAACGTTGGTTGATTGGGGTCATTGAACGGACCTTCTGATTGATGCGATGAAGTTTTATGGTGCAGCTGTCGCAGCCCCCCCCCCTTGACCATCGCGGAATATTAGCGCCGACTTTGGTTGAACTGCCAGGAAAACCCGCCATGAGCATCGGCAAACTTAACGATCTATCAGCCATGATCGCCCAGGATAGCGGCTGCACCCTTCCGGCCGCGAGTTATGATTTTTACCTGACCGACGATATCGCCAGTTGGGAGAAGAAAACTGCGCTTGTCGGCAGCGGGCAATGCGTCGCGTTGGTCCAGACCGCCACCGGCGCACCGGTTACCCCGTTCTGGCGCAAGGGGCCGCAGGTCAAGGCGAACAGCAAAATTCCCGCCGGTGCTGGGATTGCGACCTTTAACGGTGCGGGGCGGTACCTCAGCCTTGCCACCGGCAACCACGCCGCCATTTTCGTGTCAGTTGATGCCAAGGGCATTGTTGTGATCGACCAGTGGGCAAGCCAAAAATCACCTGCCCGTCGCACATTGCAGTTCCGCGGCGGCAAGGGCAGTGCGAGCAACGATGGCGATCAATTCTCGGTGATTGTTACCGCCAAAATTCATCACCAGTCGGCTAAGAAATAACCGAGATGTTCGCCGCGGACGCTCTTCTGGCGCTGATCGTGATGACCGGCGCTGCCCAAGCTGCCATTGAATGCCCGGCCACATTGCCCAGCGCGGCTAGCGGTTTTGAGTTGGTCGGGACCGCGCCGACGAAGCCGGCAACACTCGATGGCCTACGTCTGTTCGACGGCCCCCCTGGCGAGGAAGACAAACCCGCGCCGGTTGAACTCGCACCCGATGGTTCGACGCGGCAGGCGGGGGGCTTCATGGCAAACTGGATATTTGCCGGCGATGAGAAATTGCTGATGGTTTGCACCTATCGCGCGACGAAAGCGTATTATCGCGCGGAAATCCGCCCAGTGTCGCGTGGTTGTGCGATCAACAGCAACAAAGTTCGCGTTTTGGCACGGTGCGAGTA